>CAZPNQ010000048.1:0-25711 GCA_964587955.1 uncultured Nitrospira sp. | reverse complement strand
GGCGAATGAATCGGTCGTTGATCATTTCCATGGTCGGCATCCGCCCGCGGATGATCCGTTCCTGGTTGAACAGATCGTATCGCGCGACACCTTTTTCTTCCGGGGCAACATCCTTCGGCGCCGTGTCGACCTCACCTGAGACGACACCCTTCAAGAGCGCATCGATTTCGTCCTGTGAGAGAATCTTTTCCATAGAGCCTGTTATTACTGAACGACGAATTCCGTGAAATAGGCAGACCGGACGCCGGGTTTCTTCAGGAGGCCGTTGATGCGTTGCGTAATTTCATCACGCAGCTGAAATTTTCCCTGAGTCGTCCTCACGGCATTGACGTCCTTGCTGCTGAGCAGGACGAGGACCGCATCTCGTATCTGAGGGATGCGGGCAGATAGTTCGGCCGCAACCGCTTCGCTGTCCGCCTCGAGCTTGAGCGTGAGCTTCAAGTACCGCACATCGGGGGTGTCTGCGAGATTGACGATGAAGGGATCCAAGTCGAACATGGCGCCCGGTAAAGCGGCCTGGCTATTTTTGCCCCCGGCCTCGCTCTTGGATTCGGCCTTGACCTCAGCCTCAGCCTTGTGCTCTTCTGAGCTTTCCGCTCCCTTCCCCGACCCTCCTAGAAACTTGACCGCCACGTACGCCCCACCCACGCCGAACAACAACGCAGCGACCGATACAATAATGAGCAGTTTGATGGGGAATGCCGGAGCGGTGGCCGCTGCGGGAGTTTTTTCATCGACTGCGGCTGCATCTGCCATAACTCCTCCTCGATTGACTCATCATTGGCCCGGAGCGGAGACTGCAATGCATATGCCACTGCACCGTGCAACTCACCGGCAGAAATGCTCATAAATCGCTATATCTGGCGTGCACTTCCACACGAGCGACATCACGGAAGGCATGGACTCTAAGTATTTCGTCAAGCAACCCCCTCGCCCCCGTCAATTTGATGACAGGCTGCTGGAGACTAGCGGGTCATGACAGCTGTGAGGCGGAAGAGTGCCGCATGAAGGTGAGGTGGGCTGAGAGTTCGGTACAACTCCCAGCCCCATCCCCAAAGAAAGGACTATCGTTTCAGATTGACCAGTTCTTGAAGAATTTCATCGGAAGTGGTGATCACGCGCGAGTTGGCCTGAAAACCGCGCTGCGCCGCGATCATATCGATGAAACTTTCTCCGAGGTCGACGTTCGACAATTCCAACGAATTCGACAACACCCGCCCGAGCCCGGCACTGTCCGGCGTTCCCGTGACGGGCTGACCGGAGTTCCCAGACTGAGAGAATGTGTTTTTACCGGTCCTCGTCAACCCAATCGGATCCGGGAAGCGTGCGAGCACCACCTGTGCCAGCGCGCGCAATTGACCGTTCGAGAATCGGCCATTGATGATACCATTCGCATCCACCGAAAAGGCCTGGAGCGAGCCGGCAGCAAAGCCGTCTTGTGTTTGCTGCACGAGAGCCGACGTCGACCCGAATTGCGTCGTCCCGTCGAGTCCGCTCCCGCCGTCGGTCGTCACGCTGGCACCAAAATTCATGGCAATCGCCTGATCTTGGGTCGCACCGGTGAAGTCGATCTGTAGTGCTCCCGGCGCCGTGCCGGACGTACCGGCCGCTGTTCCGGTATCGTACCGAATCACCGGACTCTCTCGATCCAGCGTCCCATCCGTCCCGAATGTCAATGTGCCGGACCCAACACGGACGATACCCAAACTGGCGTCGATGTTGCTCGAATGGTAGTTCGCCGTCACAACCTCTCCCATAGGCGCCACTGTATTGTAGTTCCAGCTATTCTCGCCGACCTTCGTAAAATATGTTGTAAGCAAGTGTGCATTGCCGAGCGAATCGAACACGGTCATCGAGGTTGAGAAATCCGACGTAGCCGGAGGATCGGAGAGGAGAAAATCCGTCCCGGTGGTGGAGGTCGGCGCCAGCATGTTGAGGTTGGAAGCCAGCGTATCGCCGCCGTTCGCAGCAACCACGACAATCCCATTGCCGGTCGTTGAATTATTCGTCGTGCCGGTGATGCCGGACGCAAATGTGAACGTATTGGATGCATTGACCGACGCGGTAAACCCCGCATAGGCAGCGGCCTTGAATGGATCGTTGGGAACCAGCGCGCGCACGGCATTTTGAATCGCAGTGGCAAGCGCCGATCCGGTCAACCCGTTCGCTACGGTGATCGTCCGAGCCCCATCACCGTTCAGGTTGATGTTGAAAGAATTATTACCGGCTGCGGTAGTAGTCGTCGACGCCGCGGAGGCTACGACGTTGCCGCGAACACCCGTCGGTGTGGTCGCTGAACTTAGATTGGCGGCGACGAACGCTACCGTCGTAGCCCGCGGCGATGCGGTGGTCGAGGGCAGCGCGACATCGCCGATCGTACCGGTGATGGTGCCGGTGGTGTCGGCAAGAAATCCCTGTAATTTGAAACCTGTCGGATCGACCACGTTGTTGTTCCTATCGAGGCGAAATAGGCCCGCTCGAGAATAGAAGGTGCCGCCCTGCGCGTCTTCAACGATAAAGAATCCATTACCGTCGATGGCAAGATCCAACACATTGGACGAGGTCGCCAGCGACCCTTGAGAAAAGTTCGCTTGCACGGACGTGAGGGCCACGCCGATGCCGGTCTGAATCGCGCCCGACCCGCCTGAAATCGACGAACTGATCAAGTCCGCAAACGTGGCCTTACTTCCCTTGAAGCCGACCGTACTGAGGTTGGCGATGTTATTGCCGATGACGGAGAGCGCCGTACCGTTGGCATTGAGCCCGCTGACTCCGGCAAACAACGACGACAGAATTCCCATGGGTGCATGCCTCCTTCTTTAATCAGTTCGAATTAGATCTCCGCTATTGCACTTCCACGATCTCCGATGGGTCTACACTGATCGCTCCAACTGCCAACTTCGGTTGCCCGTCTTCCATACGCACACCCGTGACGGTGAGTTGCGCACGGCCCTTCGCAACGACCGACTCTCCCTGCCGATCGGCGGCGGTGATGGCATACTCATAGATACCGGCAGGCAGGGCGACGCCCTTATTGTCTTTCCCATCCCATTGTGCTCGGTTGAGTCCGGCCTGAAGGTTGGTGTACTCCAAGGTTCGAACGACCTGACGATTCTGATCGAGGATCGAAATCTGCACGCGGGCCGACTGCTTTTCGAGTGCATAGGTCAGGGTGGCCTGGCCATTCTCCAATTGGGTCACGGGCCGATCGATCGTGACCTTGCGGCCGACCATGGGCAGCAGGGTGAACTGCAGCGAGGCGGTCTGCGCATCGAGACTCTTCTGAAGCAACGTTGCCTGCTTCGCGGTCTGCTCCAACTGGCTGAACTGCGCGAGCTGCGAGACGAATTCGGTATTGTTGGTGGGGTTCAGCGGGTCCTGACTCTTCAATTGCGTGATCAGGAGTTTGAGAAAATCGTCCTGCCCCAACTGCCGCGGTCCGGTTTTTTCCGGCGTCGATGGAGTACCCGTCGAAGTGATTTGTGATACATCAACCATGTGCCGTTTCTCCTTTCCGGTCTACGCCACCACGTTCAAGAGGCCGTGTAGGGACGAACGCGGTTCATCCTGTCGGTCTTGGCTCTGCCCCCATTTCATCCCCGAATCTTGATTTCCGCCGTGTCCTTGTTCCTGAGAAAATCCATGCTGGAAGGAACGGCCGGTACCTTGGCGATCGATATCCACGCGGAATTGTCCCATATCCAGTCCGTTCGCTTGAAACGCCGCCTGAAGACGATCCTGTCCGTTGATGAGAAATTGCCCAACCTCCGGACGGTCTGCTGACAGATGGGTATTCACCACATCGTTCATCATCGCCACACGGATGTTCACCTGCCCCAGATCAGGTTGAGATACGTTAAACACGACCGATCGCGCCAGCAGGTGTAAGGATTGGTCTGCGGGGCCAAGGCTCGGCATAACCGGTGGCGCCTGACTCACGACAGGAACAGGAGGAGGCGTCGGCGATGGACTGACAACGACGCGCCCCTGGGCTCCAGCCAACATCGACTCTGCAGCCTGTCCGCCGGCAACTTGACGATCGGCAACCGCTGCTTGCGGCAGATCGACCTCAGCATGATCTTGGGGTGTGCTGTTGTGATCGACCCATAACTGGCTGAAGTGTTTCATCGCATCAAATCCCGATTGATGACCACCCGGCAAGACCGCCTTGACGCTGGTGTTTGACACACCGTTTCCATTGTTGCTGACGGTTTGCGTGGCATCTTCCAGCGGCACCGCGACCTGAGCCTTCGATTCGAGATGGTCCTTGTTCTCAGGAGATGCTGCGTGGACGTCGGAAGGTGAGGAAGCAGGACGGACCAGCGTGATTCTCTCCGCAAGCTGTTCGGTATTATTCACGAGACGATCGATCTCTCCACTTTTCAGCGCCTGTCCGGAGTTCGACTGGAGGTCCCTTTGAGGCACAGTATCGGATGGTAGGTTCGATGGCCCTGTCTGCTGTCCTGATGAAGAAGCGGGACGAGTTCCTACATCGGCCATAACCGTCTTCGTATCGGCACCGTTGGCAGCCACGTTCTGGTCAGGCTTTACGGCCGGACTGGTTTGAGCATCACTCTCCGGATGAATCGCCGGCATAGTCGAACCCTGTTCCGACTGATTTTTCGATTGAACAGCTTGATCTGATGGAGCCACCTTACCCGGAGTCTCAAGAGTCGCCTCAGAAACGGTTGAAGCTTCGGGTAGTACCGGTGAAGAAACAAAGGAGACGTTCGTCGTCTGATGCTCGGCTCCAGATGAGTCAGCATTCCCTTCTGTCTCGACCTGCTCTTGATCGTTCGTCTGTGTGGTGTTTGGTAGTGGAGTCACCGCAGAGGCGGATTGCGATCCTCCATTGGCAGCATCGGAACGGGAGCCGTCTGCGATGGGAGAAGACGCGCGATCTTCCTTTAAAGCTTCGACAGGCTTGCTCATATCATCATCGGAACGATCTCTTTTCGTTTCCTTTGAAGACGGCGCGTCGGAACGATCCGTTCGAATAGAGGAACGATCCCGACCTCTCGATTCGTCCACCTGAGGCTTGTTCTGAGATTTGTTCGACGATCGAGTCTCGTCCGTCTTGCGAGTATCGGCTCTCCCCTCTTCTCTCCGAACACCGTGGAGCACAGCGGAGAAACTTTTCCGATTGCCATCGGAACCGGAAGGACGAGCGGTCCGGCTCGCCTTTACTCCCCCATCCATAGGGGATCCGGAAGAAGGTGGAAGGATGTCAGGAGCGATGAAAGCCATATACACGAGCCTCGTATGATCCGCGCCGAAAGAATACAAGCCCCATGCCACCGGAACGGCTTGCCAAACTCTCAATTTACTAGGCTATTGTGATGAGGATCCCGACGACTGTACGGCGAGAGAGGAAAACTTTACTGGGTGGTAGGCAAAAGTGACCTGTGAAACCATGAAACGAGCGTTCGTGGCCCTCTCACAACGGTGCTTCTAATTGCGGCGGGAGTTTCTTTGGGGAATTCTGAGGTAGCGTGAATTTGAAATGCCAATCATGCTGCCCGGCTTCCGGGGAAAAAAGGAACGAGCCCTCTGCGGTGAGATGTTGATCGGATTTCGATTTGCCCTGGGGATAGAACCTGAAGCGAACATGCCTGTCCTTATCGCCCTTTGATAGTTCGGAGTTGAGATTACCGCTGATCTCTACATGGTCTACCAACTTATCAAGCGCTTGATTCAACAGCGAACGGAGCACGCTCGTAGTCAGCGCCTGCTCGAAAGGTTGATCGGGATTGAACGGTTCTGTTTCAGCCGCCCAGACCGGAGTGGCCACACATATCGCAAATAGCACGGTTGCACAAGCTCGCATCATGAGTGCACTGTAACCCCTGGACATGACATGGTCAAGTGAAGTGAGTTCCGTTTAGAGCGACGGTTTCTGACTACATCAACGCGTATATCCAGATGTTATAGGTTTCCAGACTTCTGACCGAGAGTCTTGACCGCTTCTGCAACCGTGATCATCACCGTCATCGGATCAATCGGAGAAGCGATGAAACCGTAGCCCTGATAGAAGCGCTTTGCTGCTTCTGATATGGCATGGACCAGAATGGCGCGGATGCCGACAATCTCTGCTGCCTGAACCGTGCGCAGAACGGCATCGCGAAGCAGCCCACTGCCGATTCCCCTATCTTGGAAACCATTATCAACGGCAAGGCGGCCAAGTATCATGACGGGCACGGGATCAGGCATGTTTCGCTTCACACGCCCAGGCGAGCCGGCGTGCGTCACTGCACCCACGGTGAGGGCATAATACCCCACGACTCTCTTTCCCGAACAGACCACATAGGTGCGCGATGACCCACTTTCTTCATTGGCGAGGGCTCGCCGGCGTAACCAGTCATCAAGGGAAGGCTCTCCGGAATCGAAATCGGCAAGATCGTGGTCTGCGTCAAGTTTTTCAGGCGCGGTTATGTCCGATACGGATCTGCTCATTCATCCCACGGTGCTTTTGTCTGAAGAAGCCGCCACAGTTTAGAATTACTGGCCGGAGGCTTGTCGAGCATTGTCATGAAGCGTTTGAACGCATCGGGTGAGAGGCCGAAATATCGGCCATCCAGCAGCACAGTTTCAGCCTCACGACATGCCGTTTCCAGCATGAAATCGGATCGGGTGCGGCCGAGCAATTCCGCTGCCCGGTCAATCAGTCGTTTCTGCTTCTCACTGGCCCGTAGGTTGATCGTCTCTCCCCGCCCGCCTTCTCTGGTCATAATGGCCATACTTTCCCCCTTGTATCTATAGCCACCATACAATATTGTGTGGATGGTGTAAATACAATCTCTGCAACAGCAGGTCAGCAACTTTCCTCAATCCGCACTATTTTGTCTCTGTTTCGATTCCCCGCAAGGAGTGTAAGATACAAAAACCGGCCTCTATTTCCACTACCTCAGGAAGTGCTCCCTTTCCTTTTCATTTCGCTTGCATATTGGGTTGACGGTCCATGTCGCATCACTTTGAGTCCGTGAAAAGGGGATGCTAAACTGTTTGTGCACATGTGAGATGACCGCGACATGTCTACAACTCCGGAACATACAATCTCCATATAGGGCTGGACCTGATTATGCAGATCTATAAACAGCACATCGACCGGCCGTTACTTCGCGAAGATCTGAAGCTTACAGTCGAAGACCGGTTCCGTAAGGTCCGGGAAGTTCAGGAACTCGCGATGGTACTACGTCGGGCCGTCCGGCCGGCCGCATCATGAATGGTCTTGCCGATCCGGTCCGGCTTGTCTGCTTGTGCTGTTTAGTCTTTGCAAGCTGCACGTTCACATCCGGTCCTATTTCCGATGGCCCCAGCGACGGCACAATCTCTAAGGACGTGGACGCCATACTGACTGCCGACCAATTCGGTGAATTATCCGGTATTCTCGTCACAACGGATGCGGGAGTCGTGACCTTAGTCGGAACGGTAGAGCGGGCGGAGCAGAAAGCGAGAGCGGCGGATTTAACACGCCGCGTCAAAGGTGTGAAGCGCGTGAAGAATGATCTCATCATTCAGCCGACCAGACCGAGTGAACATCCACCGTAGACCTTCCGGGAATGCGTTGCGCATCGCCGATCGCGCATGACCTCTTGACTTCTTTTTACAAACCCCTCGATCCTTCCTGTACCTGATCTTCCTCAACCGATGACTCGTCCGCCATCGAAAAGGCTTCTTTGGGAAGTGTGATCGCATTGACCAGCAAGTCGAACGCCAATTTCGCCGTTCCCTTCGCTCCGGCCATCAGCGATTCGGCCGGCAAGTACGCCACGTTTGGATCGTTGGCCGGCCCTTTGACCTCGAAAATAGCGGTATCAAATCCCTGTCGCTCGCCGGCAAAGAGCTTCCCGAACAAGGGGACATTTTTGAGAAGCTCGGAGTATTGACCGAGCGGACTGACCACGACGACGGCGTCAAATTTGTCGTCAATGAAATCGTAGCGTCCGGTTGCGCTGATTTTGAGGACGGGACTATCCAGGAGAAACTCGCGGATATTGATGATACCGTCTTCCACGCCGAACACCGCCTTCATCCGATCTAGCGGCATGCCATCCTCGGTCAGATCCGCCTTACCTCTTAGCAGTGCAGGCAGATTGATCAGGGAGAGCACCTTCGAAATCACCGGCGAGTAAAATATGTGTCCGCGTTCAATAACGATGGTAATCGGGCGTCGGCTGTTGATCGTGGAGCGAAGAACCCCGTTCTGCCCAAGTTCCGCCTGAATTCCAACTCTAGCGGCCATCCACCCGCTGATTCGCTGTCGATCAGCCGTCAGGGAAAGCATCCGTTCAACCGGCAGACCGCTGACCTGCAGGGTGCTTCGTACGCTTTGACGGCTCCGTTCCGACATGTTGAGAACAAAGCGTCCACCGACATGGCCATCATCCGTGTCGCCGCTGATCCGATCGATCGTCAGCGTTCCGTGCTCAAGCCGCGCGCGACAGGACAGTCCGGATAGTAGAGTCCGTTCATAATAGGCATAATCGACCAGGATGGTGGCTTCGAACGACCCGTCAGCCCACCAGGTTCTTATCACGGGAAATGAATCGGAAGACGAGGAGCCGTTTGAACCGGCCAATCGCAACGATTGGACATCAATCTGCGAGGACTCGATGACCAATTTGGCGCGCGGAACCTTCATCCAGTCGGCGATCGATCCGAACAACCGGATGTCGCTGTCACCGACGGCGAAAGCGAGCCGTCGAATGTCGATGTTCTTGCCGTCGAAGTGCAGTCTCACGGCAAGATTTCGGATGGGTTGTCGAAATTGGCCCTCAATGACACCATTGTCGAAGGACAACCAACCGTTTGTGACCCATGAAGCACGGTCGATCGCCTTTCCTTCCATATTGAGTCCTGCCTTGAGAACCCCTTTTCTCACCGGTCCCAGAGTGACGCCGCGTGGAAGCGTATCAAGGGAAAGCGCATCGGACCGGATTCTCGCCAGAAACTTCCAATTGTCCGACAAGTGAACCCGGCCATCACCGGTGAGCTTGACCGGCGGGAAGATCAACTCGCAGCGCCGGACCACCAGCAAAAGATTCTCCAGTATCTCTCCCTCAAACCGTATTCCGGCAGGAGCACCCTTGGCCTTGGTGAACACATGAGGAATATCCATACCAGCGCCGTCCATCGTGAGCTTTCCTTGGAAGCGAGGTGCACGCACAGCGCCGCTGATGGAGATGGTGAAAAATATTGGCCCTTGAACGGTCGGCCGGAATTGTTCTCCGGTTGTTTGCTGAAGCCAGGGCGCCAGGTCCGTGCCGTCAGCCGTTACGTTCAGAGCGATGCCATCAAAAGACGGCTCGCCCGCGAGCAGCACCGTCCCTCTCCCTTCAACCTGCGCGAACCCTACTTCACCTTGTAGGCGGTCCACGCGAATCTCTGCGGGTGAAACATTCACGTTCGCATGAATGTTTCGAAATGGAACGGCGAGGTCTTGATGGCGGAATCCAAGATGGCGGATCGCCACAGATGCCTGATCAAGTTCGAAATCGCCCATTTGGGGTCGGCCGGTCATGTGCGCCACCACCTCGATCTCCCCGGTAACCTGTTCATAGCGAGAAAGGGCCATCATGATCTGGGGAAATCGGCCTTCATCATTCAACAAGGCAATGAGATCCGCCGCCCGAACCTCTCCTGAAATTCGAACATCGACCATCGGGTCCTGTCTCCAGTCTGTAACAAGGACGGTCCCGTCGGAAAAGCGAACGGGTCCATAGTTTCCACGAAGGCCGGTCACCCGAATCTGTTCGAGGTCATAGAGGACCGTTGCCGATAGTTCTCGAACAGGAGGATGTGTACCACCGGGAATGAAACGTCCGTCTCGAATTTCCACCGCCCCGGCTACATGAAGGCGCTGGGGAGTTTTCAAATCGCCTTCCACGTGAGTGTCGTGGAGTGAGATAAACCCTTCGACCCCATGTTCGAAAAGTCGGTCCCGCACGTCCGCCGGGATCCATTCCACAGGCATCTGACTCAGAGTTTGTTTCAGCGACACGGAAGAAGAGGACAGATTTGCGGACACACGAGCGAATGCCGTACCGAGACCGGTCAAGTTGGCAGTCCCTTGCAGGGAAACATCGGAAAACCCGGCTCGCCAATCCGTTACCATGAGATCGTACCCCGCAGGACGGGGCACCAGCCGCAGGTGCCCGATTAATTGTACCGGTGGGACGAAACCACCACTCGGGACGAGCGGCAGGCCGAGCGAGCCCGCAACGTGCCGAATGTCCAACCTATGAACGCGGATAGTCCCCTCCGCTTGTGCCGACATGCCCGTATCCGGCGACTCTCCCCCCCCTCCGTTCAGCACCACAAGAGAACCATCTATCTTCAACAAGGCACTTTCGGCTGAGCCTTGTGGCATTTCCCCGGACACCTGGATCTTGGCCGAGCGTCCCGGTATCTCCTCAGTCATGGCAAGCTGCAACGAAACCAGTCGCACCGCATCGGCCGGACTCGATCTTGATTGGTCCAGAATCATGACCTCGCCGTCCACGATCAAGAGGTTTCGCACGAAAGCCAAAACACTCAACGGTTCTCCATTCTTCTTGTCCGGAGCGGTCTCCACCTTCCCTTCACCTAAGGTCCACTGTCCCGTCGGATCACGCTGCACTGTAAGACGCGGGCTTTCAATGACCACATGACCCGCCACGACCCGTCCTTCCAACAAGGGGCCGACTTGAAGCGCCACATCCACATGTTTCGCGGACAACAGAGGGACTTCGGATTGCGGTTCGAGCACCTTCACATGGCGAAGATTTATTTTGGGGCGAGGAAAGAGCCGAAGCTCAAAATCATCGAACACGAATCGATGGCCGGTTTGTTGTTCAACTTCCCGGATCAAGGCGTTCTTAACGGCCTGCTCGTTGACAAGCAGTGGAATTGCCAACGATCCCGCAACCAAGACACCGATGATGAGGACAAAAATCAGGACCGTCTTACTCCGCATCGACCGCGCAACCTTGGAAGAAGGATGTTCGTCCATCCCTTGTTGTGCCATGCGTATACTCCTGCAACGAAGGCCGCGAAGACTCTGCTTGCGATACACGCTCATGTCACTCTACGTGAGATGATTTAGGCATACAAGAAGGCGGAAGTGCGAGGCAGGTAGAGGCGGACAACGGCGAACAATTGTCTTTGCTTATTTATAGATCGACCAGCCCAGCGCGGCGGCAGGAAACCATACGGGCGACAGCCGGTACAACAATGCCGCTCTCAGGCGTGAGAAATCCCGCGCACCTCGTCCACACGCAATCCGGAGGTGCGCAGTAGCAACAGATGCATGAGCATGTCATTAAATAATGGGATGCGAACGAGAAGTGCGTAGAATATTCAAAAGCGCTACATCTACGGCGTCTGCACCAACAGCTGTTCGGTGAGTTTCGCGGCCCGGTCGGCTTTGACTTGCGCGAGGATCGCTCCCGCGGTTTTGGCTTTCACCATTTTGAGGATCTCGATCGCTTTCCGATCCGGCATCCGTTCGAGTCGCAAGGCGGCGTCTTCGGACGGCATGGATTCGAAGATCTTGGCGAGCTGTGTCCGTTGGTCCTGCGCCAAACGTTCCCTTTCCGCTTGGAGCTTCGCTTGCTGAGTGGGAACTTTGGCCTGTGCGCTCTGAATCTTCTTTTCCAACGCTTCGTTCTGATCCAAGAGTTCCTCAACCTGTCCTCTCACGATCATGAGCCGCTCTTCGTTTTGGCGGATCGATTGCTCGCGTCGATCCAGATCGCGCTTTCGCTGTTCCAGCATTTCGAGTACTTCGCGCGGAAAATCTATCGCCGGCCCTTGTGTCGCGGGAGGCGCCAGCAGTTTGGCATCGTTGTCGGACTCCGCTTCTGAGTTTTCGTCTCGCGATTGTTGTGGCGGCGCCTCTTGTTTCAAGGCACTCGGTGTCACCGGCTGCGTTTTGTATTTGGGTTCGGGCGAGGCTTGTCCTAGTTGCACCATGATCCAGAAGAGAACCGTCGAACCGACGATCCCACCGACCATCGTCCAAAACTGGGAACGCCGGTTCATCCTCGGAGCCGTTTTCGCTAACAGCCCAGGGCGGTCGAGACCGAACCGATCTGTCCAGTTCCGGAAAGATCGTATCCTCATGAATCACTCTTTCTTACTGTGGAATACCGGCGGCTCGCAGCCTCATCCGTCGTCTGCTGTTCCTGACGCGCCGCATCGGCGCGTTCTGTATCGCGGCGTTTGTCTGCGATAACATCGAGAAGCTTGCGCTCCTGGCTGGCTTCGACGAGGAGCGCCTTGGTGTGCTGCCACGCTTCGCCCGCTTGATCGATCTCGCGACGAGCCTGGCGCAGTGCTGCCTGTTGCGAATCCATACGCCCCTGCCATTCCAACCATGCTTCTATCGTCAACCCTTGCTTGGATTGCCGGTCATAGACCAGCGCGTCCCGCTCAATCTGCGCTTCAATGTCGTGATACCGCTCCTCGCTCTGTGTCAGAGTGCGGGTGACCTGCGCCAATTCCATCATCAAGGTCTCCACGGTCTGGGCGCGCAGCTTCTGCAACGACTCGAGGCTCATGCTGCCTGCTGAGCCAGCGCCTCAAGTTGTTGCACCGACGAGGGCAGGCCGGCCGGCTGGTCGATGTCTTGCCGCAAATACGCATTGATCGCCTCCTGTGCTTGCACAGCACGGTCTAGCGCGGCGTTCATCCCCGGCTTGTAGGCTCCCAGCACAACAAGGTCTTCCGATTGGCGATACCGGGCCACTAACTCGATCAGCTTTCTGGCGGCATCATAGTGCGTCCGTCCGACGATATCCCGCATCACACGGCTGGTACTTTGAAGGAGATCGATCGCAGGAAAATGATTGCGCGCGGCCAAGGTGCGTGACAAGACGATATGGCCGTCCAAGATTGAGCGAACGGTGTCGGCGATCGGATCGGCGAGGTCATCACCATCGACGAGCACCGTATATAAGCCAGTGATGGTTCCCGGACCAGGTCCGGTTCCGACACGTTCCAGCAATTTCGGTAAGAGGGTAAAGACGGAGGGGGTATAACCTTTGGTCGTCGGAGGCTCCCCGATCGCCAAACCCACTTCTCTCTGGCTATAGGCCAATCGCGTGAGTGAATCCATCAACAACAAGACCTGTTTTCCCGCATCACGGAAGTATTCCGCAATGGTCGTCGCCACCAACGCCGCACGTAGCCGTATGAGCGGGGCTTGGTCGGAGGTCGCCACCACCACCACTGAACGTCCGAGCGCCTCTGCACCCAGATCGCGTTCAAGAAATTCGTTGACCTCGCGGCCTCGTTCCCCGATGAGCGCGATGACATTGACATCCGCCTTCGTATAGCGACTGATCATTCCCAACAGCACACTCTTCCCAACTCCGGACCCTGAAAAGATGCCCATCTTCTGTCCGCGTCCACACGTAAGGAATCCGTTGATGGCGCGAACTCCAAGATCAAGCGGAGCGCGTAGACGGGCTCGTTGTAGCGGGTTCGGTGCGCCCGCATAAAGCGGATAGCGCTCCGTCGCCGCCACCGGTCCTTTGCCGTCCATCGGATGTCCGCATCCGTCAAGAACCCTTCCCAGCAATCCCTGGCCGACCGCGAGATTGGCGACTTCTCCGGACATGGTAATCCGGCTTCCCGGTCCGATCCCATGCATGTCGCCCAGCGGCATCAGGAGAACACGATCTCCACGGAATCCCACGACCTCGGCCGCGATCGGCCCTCCGGCGACCTCTCGTGTAATTCGGCAGAGCTCTCCTACGGTCGTCATCGGCCCGTACCCTTCCACGACGATCCCAACCGCTTGAGCGACTCTTCCGGAAACTTCGATGGGTTCGATCCGCTCGATCAGCTGACTAAGACTCATGATGAGCTCTGTTCTTCAGGGCATCGCCCAAGCGGAATAACTGCGTATCGAGGGAGGCGTCGACCAAGCGCGTCGCGGTATGCAGAAGACAGCTTCCTCGCCGGAGAGAAGCAACCGGCTCGATGGTGAGTTTCAGAGTAACGTTCTGCCGTTCTGTCAGTTCTGCTCGGACCGCTTCAAGTACAGCCACGTCGGCCGGATGCACTTGGATCACCACGCTATCCGACTCTTGAACCGCGCCAAGTGCCGCCTTGACTTGTGTCACAATCTGTTCGCGACCGGACTCCGCCGACTCATGAAGGATTTTAGACACGATTGTCAGTGCGAGCTCAATGACTTCGTCATCGACCGTCTGCTGAAGCGTGGACCGGGCGGTATCGAACTTTCTCGCCGCCTCGGTCAGCACTGCGAGATCTTGCTGGCGATGCGCTTCCGCATGTCGCCGGCCTTCCGCCAGACCGCGCTCATATTCCGTCAAGCCATCATCGCCACGGAGCGCGCCGTCATCCCCGAACGTCTGGAACGGCACACTCTGCAATCGTACCGCTCCGGAGCGTACAGCAGCATGCTTCAAGACCGTATGGTCGGTGCGCAGCCGATAGAGCTCCAATAAGCGCCGGACGGTCGTAAGGACCACGTCATGTTGAAACGGTTTCGTCAAGAAATCGCTGGCGCCGGCTCTCATCGCGCGGACGGCAAGGTCAACCGATGCCCCGCCGGTCATCACGACGCCGATGATGCGACTGTCGACCCTCTGTGCCTCCTCCAACACTGCGATTCCATCTCTATCCTGTAGCAGAGCATCGACGATCAGCAGTGCGGGGGCCCTCTGCTTCACCATCGCCATCGCTTCTTGTCCCGAGCCGGAAACCCGAATCGGCACTCCCTCCGATCGGAGCATGTCGAGGAAGAGATGCCTAATCCCCTCCTCATCGTCGACGACAAGGATCGTTCCTTGAAGTCGTGGAGCGCTTCGAGCAGGAATGTCCAATGCGGGAATGCTCATACCCGACACTACAGCATCTCCTCTCCGGCGCCCGCAACGACGATACGGCCTTCTTCCTCGAGTTTACGGCAGACCTTCAAGATATTTTGCTGAGCTTTCTCGACATCGGACACTTTGACAGGGCCTTTGGCTTCCATATCTTCTTTCAACATCTCGGCGGCGCGACTCGACATGTTCTTGAAGAATTTCTCCTTGACCTCCGGATTGGCGCCGCGGAGAGCTAATGGAAGGTCGTCCTTGCTGATCTCTTTCATCAATTCCTGTATGCCGCGATCGTCGACCTTTACCAGGTCGTCGAAGACAAACATGAGCGCCCGAATCGCGTCCGCCAACGGCTGACTTTTCTCCGCTATTTTGACCATGATGCCGCCCTCGTTGGCCTTATCCATCCGTGTGAGAATGTCGGCCATCACCTCAGGTCCTCCAATGCTTTGCGAACCCATTCCTTTACTCGCCAATACTGCCTCTTGCATGCTTTGGCTCAGTTCTTCCAAAACATCCGGCTGCACCTCTTCCATGGTGGCAAGCCGAAGCGCCACGTCTCCGCGCATCGATTCCGGAAGCCCTGCAAGCACTTGTCCGGCTTGCTCGCTTTCAAGATGTGCGAGTGTCACCGCCACCGTTTGCGCATGCTCGATCTTCAACATTTGCACGAGGGTTTTGACATCGATCCATTTCAGCGCCTCAAGCCCGGGATAGCTTTTCCGGGTCATTGATTCGATGATCCGTGCGGCCTTTTCCGGACCCAACGCTTTGGTCAGCACGGTCTTGATGAACTCCTTTCCCTGAAAATGAACTTCCCCTGACGCGCTGGCAGTTCGAAAATCTGAGATGACCGCATCTTCCTCATCGCGCGAAATTTGCGCAGTGCCGCTCATGAAACTTCCCAGCCGCTTAATTTCCTTGGGGTCGAGCTGTTTCATGACCTGAGCGGCTGCTTCTTCTCCGATGGCACGAAGAAGAATGGCCGCCTTCTGTTCACCGGAAAGGTTCTTCGCCATCGTTATGCGTTACGTGGGATTCTTGAGCCACTGCTTCACCACAACGGCCGTCGTATCGGGATTCTTTCTTGCCATGTCGATGATCTGCGTCCGGTCCTGCATGCCGGGCAATGAGGCGTCTGCCATTCCGACCGCGCCGGGCAGCGCGGAGATCGACGCATCGGCCTGCATCTGCTCCGTCGTCGAACCCAACATGGCCAACAGCGGGCGGACAACGAACAACAGAATCACTGTAAACAACAGTATTCCCACACCGTATCGGAGATACGGCAACCATGGTTTCGAACCTTCCGACAGTGCTTCTGCAGTCACGCCCTGCGGCTCTTCCGCATCCGCGCCGAATTGAACGTTGACGACTTGAACCTGATCCTGCCGTTCAGCCGAAAAACCCATCGCTTTCTTGACGATATCCTCGATCCGCTTCAGGTCTTCTTCCGAACGGGGAGTGTATTTGCGCGCGACAGCCGGAGTATCCGCCGACTGTCCCTCACCGGTTTTGGCTGTTTCATATATTCCATCGACCAGCACGGCCACCGACAATTGCTTGATGACGCCCACCGGCTCGACGATTTTTGACACCGTTCGGCTGATCTCGTAATTGACCGTTTCATTTTTCGTCTGACTGTTGTTCGAACTGGTTTGCGCCGGCTCTTGATCCGTTCCCGGAGGCACGTTGGACTGTACGCCCGGCACGCCGCCGCCGACGCCGTTGGTGCCGTTGGCTTTTTCCTGCCCTCGTTGTTCGCTTCTCACCACCTGGCTGTTCGGATCGTATCGCTCCTCCGTCGTCTCGACCTTTCGAAAATCCACCACACTGGACACCCGCACCACGGCCTTATTGGCGCCGACAATGCGTTCCACCATCGTTTGGATACGGGTTTCCACGTCCTTTTCGATACTGCGCTGATACTCCAGCTGTGTATTGGTCAGACCGGCGGTTTCGTCCGTCATGGTGGACGACAACATGCGGCCGTGACCATCCACCACCGTCACATCGCGGGCCTGCAACCCTTCTACGCTGCTTGATACCAAGTGGATGACCCCTTGCACCTGCGCCTGAGTCAATTGCTGTCCGTTGCGAAGAGACACGATCACGGACGCTCGGGCCTTCTCCTGATCGTTGGCGAACAGCCGCCGTTCCGGAATCGCCAAGTGGACTCGCGCCCGTTCGACTTCGGGCAGTTGTGCGACGGTTCTCGCCAACTCACCTTGCAAGGCACGACGATAGTTGAGTTTCTGGACGAACTCGGACATGCCGATCGACGTGCGATCGAAAATCTCGAACCCGACCCCTCCCCCATGCGGAAGCCCTTGGGTCGCCAGTTGCAACCGTAGGTCGTGGACTTGAGCGCTTGGAACCAGCACCGTCGACCCACCGCCGGTCGTTTCGTACGGCACTTTCGTCTCTTTGAGCTTGTCGATGATGGCGCCTGCGTCTTCGCTGCCGAGGTTCGTGAACAGCACCTGCATATCGGGCTGCTGCGTCCATAGTGTGAGCGCGATAAGGCCCGCCACCGACCCGGCCAACGCGATGAGAATGATCATCCGCTGATTGATCGAGAACTTGGAAAACATTCTAGCCACTCCCCTTCATCTCGCCTGATCAACTAGCAAGCGGCAGTGCGAACGTGTTTGATTCGCTGAACCTCAGCCTTGACCTTAACCTTTACTCTTTAATTGGCTTTTTCAGCATCCTGCTACACCTGCATCCGTTGAATCTCTTCATACGCCGCAACCAGTTTGTTCCGGATTTGCATCATCAATTGAAAAGACACGTCGGCCTGCTGCAGTGCAACCATCGTACGGTGGAGGTCTTGGGTGTCACCGGTCATCAACGCACCCACCGCCTTGCCGGCTTCCAGCTGCGTATCGTTGACTTTTCCGATGGCAGACTTGAGCGAATCCACGAATCCGGAGGTGCCGGCCGTTCCTGCCGACCCGCCTGGTGTTATTTCGGGAATGGGAGCAATACCGGACGTCGGACCGTAAATCTGACTCATCATCACCTCCCGATTTCGAGTGCCTTGTTCCACATGGCACGCGTCGCATTGATGGCTTGGACATTGGCTTCGTAGGCACGAGACGCGCCGATCATGTTCACCATCTCTTCCATGACATTCACGTTGGGAAGACGCACGAACCCTTTGGGATCGGCATCCGGATGATGGGGATCGTAAATGAGCTGTCCGGGTTTGGGATCTTCCACCACTCGCGCGACGGAGACCCCTTCGAGCGCATGCGCCGACGGTCCGGCGGCGACTTTGCGGAACGCCTGCTGAAATGCGCCGGGAACCGCCGTCGAACGAAAGACAACGTCCCGGCGCTTATACGGACCACCGGTCGGGGTCTTCGTCGATTGCGCGTTCGCAAGATTGCTGGCAATCACATTGAGCCGTCGTCGTTGAGCATCCAAACCGGAGACCGATACGGCTAGACTGTCGGACATTTCCATAGTGAACCTCCATGAAAGCAGGTTAAGGTTGAGGCTGAGGTTACCTCAGCTTAACCTGAGCCTTAATCTCATCCTTAACCTTGACCTTGGCCTTAGCCTTAACCTCAGCCTGCATCATCGTGCGTCTCGTATCGCACTCAGTAATCCGTTAAATTTTTTGGCCAATAGCGTGGCCGCTGCGTTGTACTGCATGGCGTTCTCAGACAATTTGGCCATCTCCAGCTCAAGATTGACGGAGTTGGCGTCAAGAGGAAGATCTCCTGCCGGTACCTCACTGAGCTTCCCTGTTACTGCCTGCACCCCCTGCGGCCCGTGCATACCAAAATGTCTGGCCTGAGTGGCGGCCAACACGATTGGTAGGCGTCCTTTGTGGGCGGACTGCAATTGGTCCATAAAGGTCAACTCCGATGCGCGATAACCCGGTGTTTCTTCGTTGGCCAAATTCGAAGCGATCACGCGCTGTCGCGCGCCTCGAAGATCAAGAGTCCGTTCCAACAGTCGCATGGTCCGGTCAAAGATGGTCATGGATTCGTCTCCTTTCCGAACTGACTCATACGGTGCTCCATAGTTATGCAACCTCGATGCCGCTCAAGTCGTGAGGCTAAGGTTGAGGCTGAGCGAACGCCTTGCTGTTTTGATCTTGCCCTTAGCCTTAACCTCGACCTTAACCTTCCCACCACAATCATGCCTCGCAAGAACTGCCGACCGGCAATTCTTGCCGTACCGTTACGGCGCGATGATCGAACAGGGCCCTTCACTCTCCCGATACTCTCGCAGTTTATTTCGTAAGGTACGAATGCTGATGCCCAGCTCTTTTGCCGCGTGAGTACGATTGTCTTTGACGCGTGCCAGCGTCTTAAAAATCAACTCGCGCTCCATTTCCCACAAGGATCCGTTGGCCGGCTGTTGAGGACGGACAGGCTGAACCAGCGCATCCTCACTCTGCTCGGGAGGACAGTGTTCAGGAAGGATAGGACTGTGTCCCGCCAGCAAAACCGCCCGCTCCATGACGTTTTCCAATTCACGGACGTTTCCTTTCCAGGCCAACCGTTGCAAATGAGCACTCGCACTTTCCGACAACGCCGGTTGCGTCAGGCCGTTCCGGACGGCCGACTGGCTCACAAAATGACGCGCGAGCAATGGAATATCGATCGTGCGTTCCCGCAATGGAGGGACCGTGACTGGAAAGACGTTCAGACGATAGTACAGATCCTCCCGAAACCGCCCTTGTTCGACTTCCCGATAGAGCGCCCGATTCGTCGTCGCGATCACGCGAATATTGACTGAAACCGGATCACGGCCGCCGATTCGGTCGACCTCACGTTCCTGCAGCACGCGCAACAACTTTGCCTGGAGGTTCAAATTCATTTCACTGATTTCATCAAGAAGCAGTGTGCCGGTATGAGCCATCTCAAATTTTCCGATTTTTCTGACCATGGCACCGGTAAACGCGCCGCGCTCGTGGCCGAACAGCTCACTCTCGAGTAACCCGTCCGGCAAGGCCGCGCAATTGACCGCGATGAACGGCCGATGCGCCCGCGGGCTCCGATTATGGATAAACCGGGCGAGCAGTTCTTTTCCGGTTCCGCTCTCCCCTTGAATCAGGACAGTGGCCTGGCTGGAAGCCACGCCTTCGATGGTGCTGAGGAGCCGGATCATTCCTGGATCTTGTGTCAACAGAGCCCGGTTTTCCGTCGGGTGAGGCGGGTCACCACTGATGGTCCCCTCGTCACGTCCCGATTTGAGGTTCACGATGACTCGCTCCAGCAAGTCCATTGAAAACGGCTTCAAGAGATATTCGCTGGCTCCCAGCTTCATAGCCTCGACAGCCGTTTCTATGGCCCCATAAGCCGTCATCAGAACGATCGTGGCTTGAGGCGCACGCGCCTTGACCTCCTTGATCAATTCGAGGCCGTTCAGACGAGGCATTCTGAGATCGGTCAGCACCATCCAGGGACGAAACCGGGTAATCCGTTCAAGGGCATCCATTCCGTCGACTGCGCCTTGCACGGAATAGCCGAGTCGTTTGACCGTCTCCATCAACGCGGTTCGCATCGATGGATCGTCGTCGACGATGAGGATGCGCTCGCTCTCATCATCGTTGTCAGAAAGAAGGTTACTCTTGTCACGGTCATTCATGAGACCACTCCTCCGCTAATGCCACCTCATGCTCGACAGGATGAGCTCCATCGAGTTCAGACTCGTTCCTCGTTTGCGTGTGCGCCTCATTCGGACCATCAGCTCTTGGAGGATGAGGCAAAATAATCGAGCATGACGTGCCCTGTCCGATCGTGCTCTCGACGTCGATCCGCCCTTGATGCGCGTCGACGATCGAATAGACAATCGCCAAGCCAAGGCCGGTTCCCTCATCCTTCGTCGTAAAGAACGGATCGAATATGCGCGACCGATGAGCCGGATCGATGCCGATGCCGGAGTCCCGTACGGTCAGCCGGGCAGCGGGTATCCCGAGCACCTCCGGCGATTCGTGACTGAGACTGATCGCCAGGATGCCTCCATTCGGCATCGCCTGCACCGCATTGACGATCAAGTTCAGGAGAACTTGTTTCAACTGCCCATCGTGACACCAGATCGAATGGATCTCTCGGCTGATCTCCACTCGGATTTCCACCGGCACCTTGGTGAGTGCATGGGCGGCCAACTTGACTGATTCGGCGATCAATGGTTCGGCCAAGTGCCAATCACGAGTCATGCGAACCGGCCGCGTGTACAGCAGGAGATTGGCCAGCAAGCGATCCATCAACAGAACCGCCTGCGAGATCTGCTGGGCATAGCGTTTGGAGGACGAGTGCTCGCTGAGATCGCGCTGTAGCATGGACGCGAAAAGCTCTACGCTGCCCAATGGATTTCGGATCTCGTGAGCGATCCGACCGATCAGCTCTCCCATGGCCGCCAGTCTTTCCTTGCGATGCAATTGTTCTTCCAACTGATAAATGCGAGTGATGTCCTGAAACAGAATGAGGTGGCCGGAGCGCTCTCCGGAATCGTTGTGGAGCGGAACCTGGCTGATAGAGACGACGGTCTGCCCGATACGCTGCGGCCGATCACATACGGCGAGACCCGCACCCGTCAAGACGTCCGACGCACGGCGGTTTTGCAACTCGGCATCCGTGGCGCCGAGCAACGTCTCAGCGGCTCGATTGCTGCGGCTGATCGTCCCACAATCGTCCGTGACCAACACTCCCGTCGATAAAGATTCCAGAATTCCGTCGAGATGGACACGCATCGCCTCGTTGTGACCAAGCTGCCGGCGAAGCGCCTCGTTGCTCTGCGCCAACTCCACATCCATCTGCTCCACGCGTGCCGTGAGCGCACTGTAGGACTGCTGCAACGTGTGAGCAGCCTCATCAAAACTTTTGAATGCCGCCTGCAGCAGCTCCCGTTCCTCCGGATGTCTGGTCGTGGCGCCCATCATAGTCCCTCTGCCTCCCCCGACCGACGTGCCGTCCGCAAACTCGTCTTAAGGGACGAGGAGAGTCGACTGAGCATCGGATCGTCCGTGACATCGAGCTCGGCCAGCGCGACGGTGGCGCGATCGTATTGTTTCAAGATCGTCCAATGCTTGGCTGTTTGCAGACGCGCCCAATCGGCTTGTGACGCACTCGGCTTTTTTTCCAGCACTGATTGATACGCCGCGATAGCCCGCTCATGCCGATTCAATCGCGACAGGATATCCGCATAGGATACGAGTGTGTCCGACGACTTTGCCGCGCCGGCTTTGAACGCCTCTTCGTAGGCCAGGGCGGCTTCCTCCAGCTTTTCCAGTTCTTCGAGGGTCATGGCCAACTGGATGTACATCGCGGGTCGTTCAGGGTGAACGGGATGGCGCAAGAGCCACGTACGGCACAGATGGAGCAGCCCTTGCAGATTCCGCTGTTGCCGCATGGCATCAATTAGAAGATGCACCACCTCTCCTTCGTATTTGCCGATGGGGAACTGAAACCGATACCGCTCCAGCACTTTTCTGGCGGCTTCAGGATCGCGCTGATCCAGATAGATTTTCCCAAGACCGATCAAGGAGGATTCGAGCAACGTCGAATCGGTGTGCGATTTGATGATCTGCTGATGCAACCGCACGGCTTCCGGCGCGAATCCCAGGCGTCGATGAGACTCCGCGATATCAAGCAACAGAGGAGAATGCGCGAACCGTTGCTGCGCCATGGCGCCATGTCTGTGAAACAGGCTGACGACCGTCAAATCGTCTCGCGAGGCGATCGCCGCCGAGATCCACGGCGTCAGAAGAGCAGACAGACGCTCTGTGGCTTTCATCGCCCATGGATCGTTCTTGGTGACGGCTCGAAGCGTGATCTCCTTGTAGGCGCGGAGCGCTCCATGCATGTCATTCACACTTTCATATCCTTTGCCGAGGTAATACAGTGCCTCACTCCCCATCGGGCTCCCTGCCTCACGAGTCGCAATGTGTTGCAGCAACGATCGGTAGGAGGCATCGGACTGATCCGGAATCGGCACATTGTGGATCATGGCACTGACGGTGAGTCCCAGCGAATTGCTTCCAGCTGGCAACATGTTCTCTGCGCGAAGCGCGGCAATCCTGAGCTTGGCCTCCCTATCCAGCGCGCTGTCCGGATAAAGCGAGGGAATCAGTGCGTAGACGAACTCAGCGAGCGGCTGTTTAGCGCCCGCCCGCAATCCCTCAGCCACATGCAGCAGAGCCGTGGGCGCATACTCATCGCGAGGATAAAGATTGTAATAGAGCAGCATGAATTCTCGAGCGGACGCATCATGATGCAGTTTCATGCGTGTGAGAGCATATCGCCGAAGTGACAACGGATCACTTCTCAGGAGATGCGGCCATCGTCGGTAGCTAATATCGTAGATCGGCTCCGCATCGGAAAATCGCTGCTCTCTGAACAGCGCATGAGCCAGCCCCAACGTCGCTCCTTGTAGCAGTTGGTCGTCCTCGCTTCGCTTTCGCACGTTGGCAAACGCATGCTCGGCATCGCTCCATTTCCCCATGGCCATAAACGTATAACCCAGCCCCAGCAATGCCCGATGGGCATCGAAGGGGATCTTGACGGAGTGGGCCATGGCTTGCTCGTAAAACGCCTGTGCTTCCGGGAGGGCGCCTTGTTCCAGATACAAATCCGCGATCCGCCATTCCGCTCTCCTGGCGTTTAACGATTGCGAATGATCCCGAAGAAGTTTTTTATATTCGCCAAGCGCCTCGGATCGGGCTTGCCCGGAGACATCATCCCGCAGCAAGAGTTCCACTAAGAAGGCTTTCGCCGACGGGACGAGTGGGCTTTCAGGATGTTCCTTGACAATCTTCTCAAAGAAATGTCGGGCTTCCGGCCACGAGTTCTTCCGATACGCAGACCGACCTTCTTGCCAAGCCAGCCCGTCAATCCCCGATGATTCGCCTTCTTGACGAGGCCCGTCATCAGGCAGAGGCCGTACGGGTCGTTCGACCGGTATTGGATTCCACAGTGAGTTCTCTCGCCCACTGGCTGTTACGGTCGAGGCAGTGGAAGAAGGCTGCGAGGGGGACTCTCCGATTGCCCATGAAGGGAACGTCACCCAGACGGCAATCGAGAAAAGTAGTCGACAATATGGTAGACGGCGTCGATGCACGGCGATAGGGCATCAGCAAAGCTCATGCCCTGTACATGTGTGGAAAACACTCAGGAAATCAAGGGAGTTATCGAGAGAAATCGCGAGTCTGGATGGATCGTGTCAGGATTGGCATCGGTTAAGTTGAGAGGTCGTCAATCTTTTGACTGGAAGCCCGTGGCCATAACGGGAGGGTTTCCAGATGGGATCGTGGATCCACACCCTTGCGTTTCAGTTTTTCGACCAATGTCGTTCGGTTCAAATGAAGTAGTTGCGCTGCCCGTGACGTGACGCCGTTGGCTTTGCGTAAGGCTTCCATAATGAGATGTTTTTCGTACTGCTCAACCTCTCTGGAGAGATTGATCCCGTCCTCATTGAACCGAATGAACTGCTCCTTGAGATCATGGCCCAACGGCTTCCGACAGATTTTCTCAGGCAGATCGTCGATGGAAAGGACTCCGCGCTTTTTCAGCACGACCAAGCGCTCAATCATGTTCTCCAACTCCCGAATATTGCCTGGCCAGTCGTATTCGGTCAGCATGTGCATGACATCGGGAGCAAGGCCCGCAATCTCGGTGTGCTTGCTTTGATTGAAGCGAGTCAGAAAGTGGTCGATGAGCAGCGGAATGTCGCTCCGGCGTTCCCGCAACGGAGGGATCACGATGGGAATCACATTGAGCCGATAGAATAGGTCCTTGCGAAACCGCTTTTCCTCGACCAGCACTTCCAAATCCTGATTTGTCGCGGCGATGATGCGCACATCCACATGAATCGTTCGATTTCCTCCTACTCGCTCGAATTCCCGCTCCTGTAACACCCGGAGAAGTTTCACCTGTAGCGGCAAGCTCATTTCGCCGATTTCATCGAGGAAGATGGTCCCTCCGTTTGCCAGCTCGAAACGGCCCATCCGTGAATGCGTGGCTCCGGTAAACGCGCCCTTTTCATGTCCGAAGAGTTCCGACTCCAGCAAATTTTCCGGGATGGCGCCGCAATTCACCGGGACCAATGGACGATCCTTTCGGAAACTATTGAAGTGGAGCATGCGAGCCACCAGTTCTTTACCGGTTCCGCTCTCGCCTTGAATCATGACCGTGCTGTCGCTGTCGGCCACTTTTTGGACGAACTCCATCACTTGCTGCATCGGTTCGCTGACACCCACCAGTTGTTCCAGCCGATATTGATCGCGTACGGCTTTCCGCAAGAGATGGTTTTCCTGCCGAAGCCGAAGGAACTCCGCCGCCTTTTGCACCACCACCGCCACGGTTTCAAGATCAAACGGCTTGGTAATGAAGTCGAATGCGCCGGATTTCATGGCACGCACCGCCGTTTCAATGGTGCCGAATCCCGTCATCATGATGGGAATGATCTTCGCGTCGAGCTTTGCCAGGCGATCGATGATCTCGAGTCCATCGATATCGGGCAACTGAAAATCCGTGATCACGACGTGGACCACCGAGTCCTTCACCGCCTGGATTGCCGTCGTGCCATCCTCGGCAGCGGAGACGCTATATCCTTCCTGCATCAAGGCTTCTTGCAGAACATCCCGGACGGCAGGATCGTCATCCACAACCAGCACGTGGAGTTGACTCATACTCGATGTCCTTTGGAATACGAAAGAAGAAAACCAGCTTAGGATAATGGGCGACGGCAGGCAATGCAAGCTGTATCAAGGAATCAAGCAATCGACTTGGAGAACCTTTCTTGACAGGTTCTTCAGCCTATTGGTACTGTGCGGACACAAAGTTTGACGCGATCTCACGGCCCCTGCTGGCGTAGCTCAATCGGCAGAGCAGCGGTTTTGTAAGCTTCTCAGAGACCTC
>CAZPNQ010000047.1:0-26340 GCA_964587955.1 uncultured Nitrospira sp. | reverse complement strand
AGATGGTGCAAATCCATCACGGTGCCGCCACTGTAAGCGGGGAGTGACTCTGCAGGATGCCACTGTGTGCCTTGGCACATGGGAAGGCGCAGGGAAACGACGAGCCGCAAGTCAGGAGACCCAACTGTCGGGATTATCAACGCCCTTCGAGTCAAAGGGAGGTTTCTCATGAATCGGGTTCGTCCGTGTGTGTTGTGCGGTTTTTCTATTCTCCTAGTCAGCGTATTTTCTCCTCTCCAATCGGCATTCGCGCAGGAAGTCGCGATGGCCGACCAACCGGAGGTGGTTCAAACTCCCGACGTGGTGGTGAGCGCAACCAAGACTCCGGTTCCTGTCACACACGTCACGAGTGCCATTGAAGTCATCACCGGTGAGGAACTGGAGAAAAGGAAAATTAAAAGCGTCATTGATGGGTTGCGACTGTCGTCAGGGGTCTTTGCCACCTCAAGTGGCGGTCCAGGTACCGATGCCACAGTAAAAATGCGAGGGGCATTCGCCAGGCATACCTTAGTGCTGATCGATGGGGTCATCGTCAATAGTCCTTCGGATGGCACCTATAACTTTGCAAACTTAACCACAGAGAACATCGATCGTATCGAAATCCTCAGAGGAGCCCAAAGTATGCTCTATGGGTCCGATGCAATCGGCGGCGTAATCAACATCTACACGAAAAAAGGGACCGGCAAGCCGACAGTGGGCGCATTTATAGAGTATGGTTCCTTCGCCACGTTTCGCGAAGGCGGGCATATATCCGGAGCCAAGGGGCCCTTCGACTTTTCTGCTTCGGTGTCTCGATGGGATACCGGCAGCTTCTCCGCGATCAATTATCGTCGAGGGGCGTTTGAAGGAGACGGCTTTCACAATACGCAGGTTTCGGCAAAGATTGGCGCAGCGCTCCCCAGCGATGGTCGGGTAGAGTTCAATATGCGCTGGTACGACTCACGGACCAGCTTTGATGGGTTCACAGGGAGCAATGCACCCGCAGACGTATTTGGCGCTCGGTCAACGAACCGGAATCTTGTTCTAAATGGAACATGGTCGCAGCCCGTAACGGCATGGTGGACGACCAAACTGACGTTATCACAGGCCAACGAACGATTATTGAGTCAAAGCGGAAATACTGGATTCAATCCGAACACTAGACAGTTCATCACGGCTACTCCAAACTGCTTCCTTCTTCCTGACCCTGGTTCTTGCTTCAGCCCATTTTCCAGTGACTTAGAGGTTCTTAATCGACGATTGGAGTGGCAGAATGACTTCCAGATAGGGAAAATTCTTCTCTTGAGTGCTGGTTATCAACTGAGGAGAGATGAGGCTGATTCGCCGGGATTTTATGGATCGACGCAGCCGACTCGCACCATTTCGTCGAATGCCGGCTTTGCTCAGGCTCAGTTCAATCTCTGGGATCGTTTGTTTCTGACGGCTGGGGGACGTCACGATGATTACAACGCTTTTGAGAGTGCTACGACGTATCGAGTGACCGGCGGCTATCATGTCAAGGAAACTGGGACCAGGTTCCGAGGGAGCTATGCCACGGGGTTTAAGGCTCCAACATTGAACGATTTGTATTTTGAGGGGTTTGGCAATCCCAATCTCAAGCCGGAAAAAAGTCTCAGCATGGATCTTGGGATTGAGCAAAGTCTGTTCAATGGACGTCTTCAACTCAACGCCGGTTATTTCTGGAATCGATTCCAAAACCTCATTCAATTTGCTTTTGGGATCCCTCCGTGCCCCTCATCGGCGTTTTTGGGTCTCTGTCCTATCAATGTTGCGGATGCCAAGACACAGGGATGGGAGTTTGGATTTAAAGCGGAAATTCTCAAAGGGTTGGAAGTTCGAGGACAGTACACCTACACATTAACACGAGCGTTTGACACAGCGGCATTACCGTTTCCCCTAGGAGGCGATAAACGACTTCCACGTTGGCCGGTGGATCAGGCTACAGTAGGGCTGACATATCGACCGATTGAATCCTTGCAGCTGAATATCGACTATCGATTTGTCGGAGCGAGAAATAACAACGTATCCAATGTATCCAGTGAAAAACTTGGAGTATTCAACATCGTCAATCTCTCAGCATCGTACGATGTCACGAAGAATTGGCAAGCCTATATTCGTGTGGATAATCTTTTCAACGAAAAATACGAAGAGATACTTTTTTTCGGCACCCCAATCCGTTCAGTTTTTGGTGGTATACGGGTTAATTATGATCTTCCGATCTAACGGCTCATGAAACCGTACCCCCGATTGGTCATTGCCGGAGCATCAAGTAGCGTGGGGAAGACCACGGTCACGTTGGCGATTCTGGCGGCCTTGCGTGAGCGAGGCCGCCTTGGTCCAGCCCTTCAAAGTTGGGGCCGACTTTATCGATCCAAGTCATTATCGGGCGTCCGGTGGACGCCCGTCTTGGAAAGGCATCAAAGCACAGCCGGAGATTGAATTTTGAGAGGACCAGTTCAAAAAATCTGCGAGCATTGCGGTCAGGCATTTCAATGCGATGGATACCAATGCTGGTGCGGGACTGTTGGTGTGACAGAAAAGCAAATGGATTGGATCGCAGCACGGTATGAGGATT
Source organism: uncultured Nitrospira sp. (assembly GCA_964587955.1). GTDB lineage: Bacteria > Nitrospirota > Nitrospiria > Nitrospirales > Nitrospiraceae > Nitrospira_D. The sequence goes on along the minus strand of CAZPNQ010000047.1, from coordinate 23,765 downwards.
GTCTCTGTCCGGTCTGCTTGGGGAAAATTGCAACCGGTGAACGGGGACCCCAAACAACAAAAACCGATCAGACTAGGTCATGACACAGGTACTGAAATATTCAGCGGCGGTTTTTCTGTCAGCAGATTAAGAGATATGCCGACATGGATACGGGTTCATCTCGCTGGCCGATGGCGCACTGCTCGACCTTGCAGCATTACCTGGAGAGGAATCGATACTTTTTGTGTCGGCCTGCCTATGGCTTCCTATTGGCGCCCTATGGCATGTTGTGGGCGCAGAGCAACCGATTGAGACCGTCAAACTAGACGTACATTGAGGCCCCCGTTGACTGAGAGAAGCAATAACATAGCCGGTAAAACCAGTCTCGTCAGAACTGCACAACCTTATTGCAACGAAATGGTTCAAGCGACGAATACCTCTCCACGACACAACGGTTTACGCCATGCGTTTACCGAAGCGGAGCGCGATGCTGTCTATCGGGCGATCTTCGAACGCCGTGATGTCCGCCGCAACTTTCTGCCGACGCGAATTTCGGATCGCGTGTTGATGCGCGTGTTGACCGCCGCCCACCATGCCGGGTCCGTTGGATTCATGCAACCCTGGGATTTTGTGGTGATCCGGGATCGAGCGATCAAGAGTGCGGTGAAACAGTTGTTCCTCAAAGCCAATGCCGAAGCCTCAACACGCTACCAGGGCAACCGCGCTGCGCTCTATCGAAATCTCAAGCTTGAAGGAATCGAGGAAGCTCCGATCAATATCGGCGTGACATGCAGTCGTCAACGGGGCGGTCCTCATGTGCTGGGTCGTACGAAGGTGCGTGACACGGATCTTTATAGCACGTGCTGCGCCATTCAAAACCTCTGGTTGGCTGCACGTGCGGAAGGCATCGGAGTGGGATGGGTCAGCATTCTCGATCACAATGCCTTGAAACGGGTGCTGGGAGTGCCCAAGCGGGTGAAAGTACTGGCGTATCTTTGCCTTGGATATGTCTCCGACTTTGCGATGAAACCGGATCTGGCAACTGCCGGATGGCGTGAGCGGATTCCGCTGGAACGTCTCATCCATTATGAATCCTGGAGCAACACAGTGACTGAGCGTAAGGGGAAACGATGATGCGGATTACCAAGGTCTACACCAGAACAGGTGATGCAGGAAAAACGCGATTGGCCGGGGGGCAGCAAGTATGGAAAGACAGTTTGCGCGTCGAAGCTTACGGCGCGGTCGATGAGCTCAATGCATCGATCGGCGTCGTTCGTGTCGTCAATGCCGACACGAAGGATGATCTGCGGGCAGCCCGACAACTCGAAGAAGAGTTGCGCTGGGTGCAAAACAAACTGTTCGATGTCGGGAGCATTTTAGCCACAGCGCCGGGGCAGACGTTCAAGAACATGCCGCAGGTGGCGGCGCAAGATGTTGTACGCTTGGAAAAACTGATGGATCGCTGTCAGAAAGATTTGGAACCCCTCAAAGAATTCATTCTGCCCGGAGGTGGGAAAGTGTCCGGGTTTCTCCATCAAGCCAGGACGATCTGCCGCCGGGCCGAACGGGTTTGCGTCGCTCTGTCAAAAACAGAGCCGGTCGATCCGACGATCATCAAATTTGTCAATCGGCTGAGCGATGCGCTGTTCGTCTTGGGTCGCTGGGTAGCCAAGACACAGCGTGAGCCGGAATTCTTATGGGAGCGGGATGTCCAGACCAAGAAAAGCTAAGCCGAGCCCTCAAGCACAACCTGCCGGACGCCTGGTGTTTGTGCTGGGTGGGGCCGCATCGGGCAAAAGCGATGCAGCGCTCAAACTGAGCGAATGTGGCGGACCGAAAGCCTTTGTCGCCACGGGCCAGGAACTCGATGATGAAATGGCGACTCGGATCGCGCGACATCGGTCAACTCGTTCTTCCGATTGGATCACAGCTGAAGTCCCGGTTGATCTCTCAGGCTGGGTCAAGAATAATATTCATAAATATCAATCTATTATAATAGACTGCCTCACGTTATGGTTGAGTAATGTCGGCGAGAGAATTCATGAACAAGTAGTCTTAAAAAACATTACGGAACTGCTGCGGATGATTCGAACCGGGTCGGCAAAAGTTGTGATCGTCAGCAATGAACTCGGAATGGGCTTGGTTCCGGTTGGACCCGAGGTACGGAGGTTTCGCGATTTATCGGGGAAAATGAACCAGCTGGTGGCAGAGCAAGCAGATGAAGTGTACTTCGTGGTAAGCGGTCAGATGTTGAAGATGAAATAGGTGATGTCGTGAGACTACAGGACGTCCTGAATCAGATTGAAGTACCGGATACGCAATTGGAGACACAAGCCCAGGCTCGGCTCGATCGTTTGACGAAGCCCGTAGGCAGCCTGGGCCGGCTCGAGGAACTGGCCGCTCGGTACGTCATGATCACCGGGAATTTCAAGCCGACCGTTCCGCGCGGGGCGGTATTCACGTTTGCTGCGGACCATGGAGTTGCCCGCGAAGGCGTGAGCGCATACCCTCAAGATGTCACGCCACAAATGGTGCTGAATTTCTTACGTGGCGGCGCGGCGATCAATGTACTTGCGCGGCATATGGGAATCGAAGTTCGAGTCGTCGATGTCGGTGTGGCCTACGATTTCGGCTCGATCCCTGGGCTCGTTCATAAAAAGATCATGCCGGGGACCAACAATCTGCTGACCACACCGGCGATGAGCCGTGAACAGGCGGAACAGGCAATTGCGGTCGGTATTGAACTTGTGTCCGAGGTAGTTGAGCAAGGGATCGGGATAATCGGAACCGGTGAAATGGGAATCGGTAACACGACAAGCAGCGCTGCGATCACGGCCGTGATGACAGGCCACCCGGTCGAAGAGGTCACCGGGCGCGGAACGGGGATTGACGACGCGGCTTATCGACACAAGATAACGGTGGTCAAGAATGCGCTGGCGTTCCACCGGCCGGATCCAAATGAGGCATTGGACGTTCTTGCAAAGATCGGCGGGCTTGAAATCGCCGGGCTCGTCGGTGTGATCCTCGGGTCAGCAGTAGCACGGGTGCCGGTCGTACTGGACGGTTTCATCGCCGGCGCCGCCGCACTGATTGCCGCTCGGCTACAGCCCAAGTGCCTCGGGTATATGATCGCGTCCCATCGATCTGTCGAGCGTGGCCATCAGGTCTTGCTCGATCATCTTGGCGTCAAACCGCTGCTGGATCTCGACCTGCGGCTTGGCGAAGGGACCGGCGCATGTTTGGCAATGAATCTGGTGTGCGCTTCCGTCAAAATCATGATCGAAATGGCCACATTCGACGAAGCCGGCGTGTCGGAGCGCAACACATGACGGGCCTCGTTCGGCCATTCCTCTTTGCGTGGCATTTTTTGACCGCGGTTCCTCTCAGTCGACATCACCATGAACCCACCGCGATGGAGTTGGCGTCATCGATGGCGTGGTATTCCACTGTCGGCCTCATGATCGGTGGAACATTGGTATTGGCGGACATGGCATTGACGAAGCTGTTTGCAAGGGAAGTCGTCAATGTATTGCTGATCGTGGTGCTCATCGCGTTCACTCGCGGATTACATCAGGACGGATTGGCCGACACGCTTGACGGGATTGCCGGCGGAAAAACACCGCCTGATCGTCTGTCTATTATGCGCGATCCAAGAATCGGTGCGATCGGCGCCACCGGGCTTTTTTTGTCATTGATCCTCCGCTATGCCGCGCTCATGGCTCTTCCGGAGCCGCTCCGTTGGCCGGCTCTTCTGTGCATGCCGGCGCTCGGGCGTTGGGCGATGGTGACCTTGGCATGGCTATCTCCCTACGCGAGAACAGCGGGTGGGTTGGCCGCGCCGTTCCTTGTTCATTTGTCCTTGATTCACGTGCTGGCATCGACGGTCGTCCTTGCCTCGGCACTCATGGTGGCATTGGGTGTTTTCGGGACAGTTGCCATATTGGTTGGCGGAAGCGCTGTCGTCGTTGCGGTTCAGGCCGGCTGTCGCGCCTTGTTCGGAGGAATTACGGGGGACACGTTGGGCGCGACAAACGAGCTGGTGGAAATCCTTTTCTTACTTGTCGTTCCGCTGGTGCTTCTCTTGTCATGACCGGGAGTGAGCTCCTTCTCGCAGCGAGCGTGGATGCCGTCGCCGGGGATCCTCGGTGGTTCCCCCATCCGGTTCGTGGCATAGGTGCGGTGATTGCCTGGTATGACAAATCTGTCCGAATAATATGCCGAAATCCTTACGCACTCCGCGCGGGTGGTGTGCTATTGGCTCTTGGGTTGCCGGCATCCGTGTTTTTTCTCAGCCGCGAAATCATTGCCCTGGCTGATCACACGCTATGGTGGCTGGGGAGTCTCATGTCAATCGCGTTTGCATGGACGACGCTGGCAGGACGCGATTTATTGAATCATGTCCATGCGGTGAGTGGACAATTGGAACAGGGGAGCCTCGCCGGCGCTCGCCGCGCCGTCAGTCGCATCGTCGGGCGAGATACCGAGAGATTGTCAGAAGAAGAAATCGTTCGGGCGACGATTGAAACAACGGCTGAAAGCACCAACGATGGAATGATTGCACCGTTGTTCTATCTCGTCCTGGGAGGAGCGCCTCTTGCCCTCGCCTACAAGGCCGTGAACACGTTGGATTCAATGATCGGTCACAGGAATGAGCGGTACATCGATCTTGGCTGGGCCTCTGCTCGGCTCGACGACGTGGCCAACTGGATCCCAGCCCGTGTGTCTGCGCTCCTTATCCTCGTGGCCGCCGGTCTCGTCCGAGGCGGGAGCGCCCCCATCCGAACGGGATGGCACGTGCTTTGGCGTGACGGCGGCAGACATCCCAGTCCGAACAGTGGGCGGCCGGAGGCCGCCATGGCCGGCTCGCTGGGAATTCAATTGGGAGGCATCAATTACTATGACGGCGTGCCCAACGAACGGCCGGTGATCGGAACAGGCGGTCGGCCTGTTTTGAATGATCTCACGATCGCATCTCGGATTATGATTGCAGCGTCTTTTCTGGGTGTCATCCTTGCGGCAGGAACGGTGTGGCTCGTCTGAAGAATCCAATCCATGGCGGCAATATTTACGCCGCGTCGCGTGAACTTGGCCGAGACTTTGCCAAGCTCATTGACTTTAGCGCCAGTATCAACCCATTAGGCCCTTCGCCGCATGTTTGGCGAGCGATCACCAACGCTCGACATCTCATGACGCATTATCCGGATCCGGATTGTTGGGAGTTACGTCGGACGCTTGCGGCATTGTGGCACAGATCTCCGGAGCATATTGCCGTAGGAAACGGTTCGACGGAATTGATCGAAGCCCTTCCCCGCGCCCTGAAGATTCGGCATCTACTGATTGCACAGCCGACCTTCTCGGAATATGCGGCATCAATGGCCCGAAATGGAGGACGCGTCAGCGCCGTCTACGCGAAGCGCGCGGAGCAGTATGCGCAACCCATCGAAGAGTTGTGTCGAGTGATCGAAAAACAACGGCATGGACCGGATGCATTCGACGGAGTCCTGCTCTGCAATCCCAATAGCCCAAGCGGACACGCAGGTTCCGTCGATGACGTGCAGCGGTTGGCACGAGCCGCCAAACGACGCGGTATTTGGTTGGTGATCGATGAAGCGTTTGCCGACTATTGCCCTGAACGGTCAGCCGTTTCCCAAGCTGCCTCGTGGCCTCACGTCATGATTTTGCGCAGTTTAACAAAGTTTTACGCGTTGCCCGGTCTGCGGGTCGGCTACGCAGTTGCACAACCATCCGTGATCGAATTGTTACGCAGCCACATGCCGCCGTGGTCAGTGAACGCCATGGGACAGGTGGCTGCACTGGCCGCCGTGAACGATTCAGCTCATGCTCGAAAGAGCACCCGGTTCATGGCGAAAGAACGAGATCGGCTCGGAAAGCTGCTCGCGGCCTTGCCGGGCTGTGCGGTGATGCCGACCTATGCCAACTATTTCTTGATGGAGTTGCCACGCGGCCGGCACGCGCGTGAAACGATCGAACGGTTGCGGGATAAGGGACTGTTAGTTCGGGACTGCACATCGGTCCCAGGGTGCAACACGCGTTCTATCCGAATTGCAGTGCGATCCCGGCAAGAGAATGATCGGCTCATCCGGTCCTTGTCCAGACTCCTTCATCACCCACTGTCATGAAAAGCACGATTCGATCCCGCGTCCGCACCCGGTATCACGTGATCAAGAACACGCTCGTGATCAGTCTCGGAGGTCGTCGGCGTGTGCTTTCATCCGCACCGCAGGGCGGGGGATTGACGTCTGCTTCACACATCATCAATCATCAAGTCGACGCGACCTCCGGCATAAATGGACGCTTTCCCAATCCAGCACGCTACTTGCGAAAGCTGGCGTCACAACTCGGCGTCGGACATCACGCTGTCGGACTTATGACTGCAGTGCCGATGACACAACTTGTCACTCTTCGGGTTTCTGCAGGAGAACTTTGGATAGAATGTTTCGCCACGATTGGGGTCAGCAATGCGGTTCGCGCCGGGGAATGGCCCCCGTCTCTCGCTCATCGAACGGAACCCAAATCGAAAGCGGGAACGATCAATCTCATCCTCGTGACGAACGGCAATCTCTCAGCCTCCGCCATGGTGGGCGCGGTGCAGGTTGCCACGGAAACAAAGACAGGCGTCTTGCGTGACCACGCCATACCGAGTTGGAAAGGCAGAGACCTGGCCACTGGGACAGGTACCGATGCGGTTGTCGTTGCATGTCGCTCGCGTGGCGAGGGACCACTGCATGCCTATAGCGGAACCCACACAGTTCTGGGCGCATTGATCGGAAGAGCAGTCACTGCTTGTGTCTCCCGCGGGCTAGTCAAAGCAACGAAGTGGCGGAAGATACACCGATGAAGGCGTGAGCGTTTGCGATGAAGAATCATGGCAAATTGCGCAACGCCAGCTATTTTCGGATGGAATAAAGGTTTTGATGAAATCCACACACATGTCGACAAATAAGTCGTCCGATGAGCATTCGGTTGAGCCTCTTCCAATAAGCCTTCATCGTGCACGTATCGGCATCAACCCTCCAAAGGGTGCCGATATTCACCGTTTTCTTGCCAACCATCAACAAGTCGTTACACTGCTCTAGACTAGCACGATCGGCAACGTAAGGATAAGAAACCGAGCCTTGAGCACGAGCTATCGGATAGGTCCAAGCGATGGACTGATCTGTCCGATCAGTGTGTGCCACTACTTCGAGGACAGCGTGAACACCGAAGGGAGAGGGAAGGGTTTATGAGCAAAATCATGGTTGTCGATGACTCGTATGCAGAACTGCAGCTGATCGAATCGTATCTGAAGGCTGCCCAACATACCGTGGTATCGTTTTCAACTGCAGATGGATTGGAGGACAAGATTGCCGCTGAAAAACCGGACCTTATCGTCCTGGATGTGGTCATGCCGGGCCGGAATGGCTTTCAGGCGTGCAGGGATTTGAAAACCGATGCTCGTTTCAAAAACATTCCGATCGTGCTGTGCACCTCCAAGGGGCAGGAAAGCGACAAATTCTGGGGACAGCAACAGGGAGCCAATGGACATGTCGTGAAGCCCTTCAAATCGGAGGAGCTTGTACAAGCTGTGAAGGTTGCACTGAGCTGAGACCGCCATGGCCGTCAAACGATGATTACCCTAGGTGAGTTGCCTCAGCTTCATTCAGACTTAGTGCCGAAACAGCCGAACTCTGCCGAGTCGTTGCGGGTCTGTCTCATCGCATTGGGAGAAGAAACGTTTGCCGTAGACTTGCGCCAAGTCCGTGAGGTCTTCGAACCTGAGTCGATCACGCCGGTGCCAGGAATGCCTGCCGCGCTGGTGGGTGTCACGAATCTCCGGGGAACCATCATTTCCCTCGTCGATTTGAGGGCTGCTTTGGGAGTACCCATTTCCGTCATTCTGAAGTATGCGGTGCTCGTTCGTCATGGCACTCAACAGGTCGGTATCCTCGTCGAGGATGTACCGGAAATTCGCACGATCCGAACGGACAATCTAGAAGCTTTCTCCGGTCGTGCTACGGCCGAGACACACCATCTGTTTGCCGGATTCTTTAGAATCGAGAACAAAGGAAGCGCCATATTGGACACGTCACGACTGCTGGCGTTCCTAGAGGGGACGGCCAATGACCATCATTCATAACGTCATATCGAGAAGCGAGTGGGCCGGCAATGAGGCGCCCTATCGTGAGTAGCGAGCAGGAGGAACGTCATGGCGAAGCTTAGAAAAAGATGGAACTTGTCGCCTCGTGCATGGTTTAAAAACCTGAAAGCCCTGCACAAAATCCTCATCGGGTTTTCCGTCATCATTCTCGGCATGATGGCAGTCGGTCTGATCGGTTTGATGGGCCTGAGCCAGCTTAAGAGCCAGCTGCGTTCCATTTATGACGAATCCACGGTAGGCATTTCGCATGTCGCGGTGAGCAGCACCAATCTCAGTCTCTATCACAATGCGTTGTTGAGCGTTGCAGACCAGAGACAAAAGAGCGATTTCGACGAGGCGATCATTCCCCTCACGGAATTGAAGAGACGCACAATGACGCCGATCGAAACGTATCGGCCCTCCGCAACGCACGAAACGGTCGACGGCCGTCGCGACGGACAAGAATTGGACGTTCTCCTTTTTACGTTGAGAGAATATTTCGCGTCTGCTGAAAGCGTCGTGGGAGCGTTGAACGATAGCTTCGATCCCTCACTCACGGATGAGCAAAGGCAGTCGATGCGGGAACTAGGAACTATGGTGCTGTCGACTGAAGTGGCGTTGTGGCACGGGAGATCGATATGGCGTTTTCAATGGGTAGCCCAGCTCATTCGAGACCTGGCCAGCGAACTGAATGAGGGCGGGCAGAATATGGCCGTGTATCTTGTGAAGATCATGCTCGGTGGAGCACTCGTGGCACTCCTCTCGGCCATCGCGATCGGATATTTTCTCGCACGCAGTATCGTGCGGGACATTATCTATGTGGCCGACGTGGCGACACAGGCTGCCGCGGGAAATTTACAGGCTCGCGCGAGGCTGGAAAGCGACGACGAAGTCGGCCATATGGCCAAAGCGTTCAACAGCATGTTGGATCGAATCACCGTGCTGGTCTCGACGGAGGAAGAACGGGACAGGATGCAAAAACAACTCGTGCAGTTTCTTGTGTTGGTATCCGACGTCGGCAAAGGAGATTTGACCAAGCGCGGTGAAGTAACGGCCGATATGTTTGGAAATCTGGCGGACGGATTCAATCTCATGATTCAGCGATTTTCACAGCTCATGAAACAAGTGCGCCAGGCCGCAGAACGCGTCAACACATCAGCCGGCAAACTGCGGGACAATGCCGGACAGATGGCCGGAACGGCCAGACAGCAAGCTGACGAATCCATCAAGGCGCTCGGCGCGATCGAACAGCTGGCGTCGTCGATGCGCCAAGTGACGGATACCGCGGGAGCCTCGTCCGACGCCGCCCGTCAAGTCTTAAAGGCCACTGAAGACGGCCGACTCGCGGTGCAAGAAACCGTACAAGATATGCAGCGCATTCAATTGGCGGTTCAACGTATGTCGAAACAGGTCAAGGCACTCGGGGACCGTTCATTGGAAATTTCACAGATCGTCTCGACCATTCGGGATATCGCCAATCAAACAAACTTGTTGGCGCTCAACGCTGCGATTGAGGCCGCCGGAGCAGGTGAGGCCGGGGCACGTTTCGCGGTGGTCGCCGATCAAGTGCGGAAGCTTGCAGAAAGCTCGACTCAAGCGACACGCGAGATCGCGGACCTGGTGAAGGTCATTCAGAGCGAAACGCAACATGCCGTCGTTGCGATGGAACATGAAACTCAGGCGGTCGAAGCCGGATCCGCGTCGGCATTGCGTACAGGCGATGTATTCAAGGACATTTCGACGATCGCTCAACGGTCTGCGGAGCTCGCTCAAAGCATTGCAGCCTCGGCAGCGGACCAAACGGTTTCGACCGATCAGGTAGGACGTTCGATCAAAGACTTTACCGGGGGTGCCGTGGCGACGCAAAAAGCCACCGACTCGGCACGCGCGACGGTCGAAGATATGGTGACATTGGCCGAAGGTCTGACGACGTCGGTATCACAGTTTAAGCTGGCCTGAGATCTCCCTCATCCGCTGAGCAAGGAGAGCCTTCCGGAGTAAAGAGGGACCGATGAGCTCGGAGTTCGACAGGCAGAATCTCATCAGTATTTTCGTCCTCGAAGCGTCGGATGGATTAGATGCCCTGACCAAGGCATTGCATCCGCCCGGCGGAGTGGTTCCCACTCCTCAGGACCTTGCCGACCAATACATTATCGCCCACCGTATTTGCGGTGCCGCCGCACTGTATGAGTTCAGCGGAGTTTCTCAACTTGCAGAATACCTGGAGACGCGGCTTGAGCAGGCGACGTCGATTCCTGTCGTCCGATGGGCCGGAGCGGTAGGCGTGATGCGAAACATTACGCAAAGTCTTCGGGTCATCGTTCGAACCATCGGGCAGGGAGGGGTTGAGGACAGAGAAGCCGTAGCACACTGCTGGGCGATGGTAAAGCAATCAGAAGGAGAAACAAGCGGATCGGTTGCGTCTATCTCGCCAATGCCCCTCATCAACGAGGCGTACATATTTCCCGCAGTCGATGCCGAAATCTTGTCCTATTTCATACCCGAAGCGGAGGAGTATCTCAGCACCATAGATGGATTGATCGGTATTCTCAGAGACAAGCCAAATGACGAAGACTCAATCTATCGACTGTTTCGTGTTGCGCATACCCTGAAGGGCTCAGCTTACACCGTAGGCTTCCAGGTCATCGGAGATGTCGCTCATCCGATGGAAGATGACATGGCCGCCGTTCATGAAAAACGCCAACCTCTCAGCAACGACCTTCTTGACAACCTGGCAAAGGCGGCTGGCTTGATCCGGCTCATTCTCCGACGCGAGCCGGCAAGTGTGCCACAGCTTCAATGCGATATACCGCTCCTTCTCAAGAAATTGACTCAAGTGTCTGATGAAGCGCCGCCGCCTCTTCCGGCAGCTCTGTCCCCCGGCACCGATACGGCCGGCTCGAATGTTTCCCCGCATGAGCCCGTTGTCACCATTGAAGTACCGGCCGCGGACTCATCCGATAGGTATTTGATTCCGGACTTGGATGCGGACGTGCTCTCCTACTTTATCCCCGAGGCTCAGGAGTACTTGGAGCTGTTGGAAGCGAATCTTTTGCAGTTGGATAAGGATCCGCAAAATAGGGAACTGATCAATCAACTGTTTAGAAGCGCGCACACCTTGAAAGGCTCCGCGTACACCGTCGGATTTCAGTCGATCGGGGATCTTGTCCATCATGTCGAAGATTTCATGGGAGCGGTACGAGACGGCAGCCTCCGAGTATTGTCCGGGCATACGGATCTCATGCTTCGCGCCATCGATGTCGTACGAGTCCTCATGCGAAGAAATCTCGACCAGATGGATGACACCAGACAACGATTCGACGCGGCACGAACCGAACTGAGACGATTGGACCAAGGAGTCGCTCACGACACATCGCCGGCCCACCAACCCGATCAAACTTCCGGCTCAGCGGCCGCCGGACAGGACGGAAGCGACGACTCCCATGGACAGGATGATCGAGACCCGAACGAGAAATCACGAGATGAACGTGAGGTCATCCGCGTCAGTCATGTACGGCTCGAGCGACTGATGAATCTCGTAGGCGAACTCGTCATTGGGCGTGGCCGACTGGAACAACGACTGCGAGCCCTTGAACAACTGTCACAGCAAGTCCTGACATTCAAGAGTCGTTTGGTGGATTCCGTCCAATCCTTCGCCGACAAACACATGTTTACCTATACGGAAGCACCGAATCATTCGACTGAGCCTGCCGGTCAAGGACTTCCCGCTTTCGGCGATTTCAGCAGCCTTGAGCTGGATAAGTACGATGATTTCAATATTCTGGCTCGTCGTATCGGGGAAGTCACGGCCGATATCAGTGAGTCGATGTCGCAGCTGGACGGGTCCATACAAAGATCCCAGGACGAGATGAGTCAACTGCAACGTTTAACGCTGTTGATGCGAGACGAAATCGCCCATGCCCGCATGGTTCCGATCGGGACACCATTCACCAGGTTTCGTCGAGCAGTCAGAGAAATCGCTCGAGCCTCGAACAAGGAAGCATCCTTGGTCACATCGGGTGAGCAAACGGAAGTTGATACCGGTGTCGTGGAGCGATTGGTGGATCCTTTGGTGCATTTGGTGAGAAACGCCGTCTATCACGGTATCGAGCCGGTAGCGGAACGACTAGTAAAGGGTAAACCGGCAGTCGGAACCGTCTACCTCCACGCAGCCCATCGCGGGAATTCAGTCATCATCGAAGTGGAAGACGATGGCGCAGGGTTGAATTTGAATAAAATACGTGCCAAAGCCTGCACGATCGGATTAGCTCAATCACATCAGATACAAGCGATGTCGGATGCAGAGGTGCTTCAGTTGATTTTCATGCCAGGTTTTTCAACCGCCGACAAGGTGGGTGATCAAGCAGGCCGAGGCGTAGGACTGGACGTGGTCAAACGAGTGGTTGAAGGCATGAACGGGCATATTGACGTCGAATCCGAGGTCGGGGTCGGCACGAAATTTACTTTGAATCTCCCCCTTACCCTCCTCATTGCGACCGCGTTGCTCGTGCGGGCCGGCAACGAGACCTATGCCATTCCATTGCTGAACATCCAGGAAGTCACAATGCCGACACTCTCCTCCTTACGAGAGGACGGTGATCGCAAACTGTTGCTGGTTGATGAACAACTCATCGAATTACAATCCCTCTCTCGCGTCCTTCGTCGAGAAGACGGCAGGGTGGACTTGACCATGCCGGTGGTGATCGTTCGAACTGCCGGAGCTGCGATGGGATTAGCGGTCGATGAACTGTTGGGTCGCCAAGAAATCGTGATTAAGCCACTCGGGCCGTTGAAACCGTTGGAGCAATCGGTTTTCGGAGGTGCAACCATCGATCCGGAAGGACACGTTGTTCTTGTGATCGATCCAAGCCGTTTGACCTTGAGAGGAACAAAGGAACCAGCCGCGCGCGTCCTCTTTTCTAGAGCCACGCCTCTTCCGGAACCGTCCTCGCCGCAAGAGATACCGGCGGATCAGCCGGAAGAAGCGCGCCTGCTCTTGATTGACGACTCCTTAAGCATTCGAAAGTTCGTCGGAAAAATGTTGGAGTCAGCTGGATATCTGTTCGATACGGCGGTTGACGGAGAAGATGGACTCCGAAAGGCATCGATGATCAGCTATCGAATGATCCTCACCGATCTCGAAATGCCAAAGCTCAACGGATTCGAAGTGATCCAAGCTCTTAGAAGTCGTCCGGAAACCAAACACACGCCGGTGGTGGTCATGACGACGAGGGCTCGAGACAAGCATCGGCAGATGGCCATGAACCTTGGTGCCAATTCTTACGTCTCCAAGCCGGTAGAAGAACGAATGTTGCTGCACGAGGTTGAGCGGTGGCTCGGGAAGGCTTCAGCACTGCGTAAGTAGATCCTGCGGAAATACTCGTATCGATTGACGAAAAACGGCTTCTTGCAGAGAATGTGCAAGAAGGTCTTGGCATGGGCGTCCTGGAACCGATGACCGTTACTCCGCCGCCATCTACTCCATCACGATTTCTCATCGTGACATTGGACGGACGGTATCTGGCGTTGAATGCCGAGTCGATACGGGGCTTGTTGACTCTCGAAGAGGGCGGATACGTTGAAGATCCGACGATTGACGGCATGGTGTTTCGCTCCGTCAATCTAGCCGACCGATTGAGCGTAACGAATGATCATGGTGGGGTGAATGCACGTGTCGTGCTGCTTTCTGAACGAGACGCGCGTGGAAGCATTCGAGTCTCCGCGGTACATGGACTTCTCGAACTCCCACCGTCTCAAGTCTTGCCGCTTCCTATGCAGTTCCGTGGGCCCGAACGACACTGGTACCGGGGTATGATCCTATTCGAGAAAAGCATTGCGTTCGTGCTCAATACAACCTGGGTTCTTGATGAGCATGCGCCTGGCGTGGAACAAGAACGTACTCCTCGACTTGCATCATCTCCAAGAGTCGGTGAACATTAACCGAGTATGCTGAGGACCGGTCAACAGCATGAGAAGGAAACCGCACGTCAATCATGGCAGCTCCTGGTGTTTTCGGTGGGGGGACGACGACTGGCAATGAAAACATGGGATGTCCTGGGTATTTCCCCGTGGAATAAACCTATTCCGGTCGCCGGTCGGACACCTTTCGTCACGGCGGTCATCCGTCAAGGGACGACCGTGCTGCCGGTATTCGATTTGGCCGCATCCATTCATCTGGCTGTGCAAGGAAGCTGTCCCCTGTGTCTGACGGTGAAGCATCCTCTCGGAGAGTTGGCCATGTGTATCGATGAGGACATTCCCGTGCTTCATACCTTTGATCCTGCCGGGATTCAAACATACCAAGGCAAGGACGTGCCGGCCGAGGGAAGCTACATCAACGGCCTGGATGAGATCCCGATTCTCTCGGTATCACGACTTGGAACGACTGTGTGATGATGTTCTTGTGCCCATGTGGACGAAAGGTGCAGGTATGCCGAGGATCTTGATAGCCGATGACAGCATCGCAGTTCGCAAAGTGGCGGAACGGCTGTTGACCGAGGCCGGCCTCGGCGTCACTCTTGCGGCAAACGGAGAAGAAGCATTGGCCTATCTCGCAAAGGAACGACCGGATGTCGTTGTGTCCGACGTCATTATGCCGGATAAAAGCGGATACGAAGTGTGCGCATTTGTCCGTGGGAATGCAACCCTCGCCATGACGCCCGTGCTGCTCATCTCAGGAATCGTGAACGATGAGGTCACCAAACAGGCCGAATCTTGTCGCGCGGATGGCGTATTGAAAAAGCCATTTCAAGGGACATCCTTAAAAGATCGAGTCCTCGAGCTGATCGCGAAACGACAGGAACCGGCACCGACGGCCATCGCCGGGCTTGCTTCAGCTCCTGTGGAGATTCCGGCAGAGAAAGCGATGCAGCCGTCGGATGGACGGAATCTGTCTCAGGAGATTGCCAAGCGTAAAGAGGTCGAAGAACAATTACGGGCGGAACAAGGTCGCTCCGAAGAGCTGGGCAGGCGACTGTCTACGGTCTCAGATCAACTTGCCAAATCCAAGGACAGCGAAGGGCAGTTGGCAGCCGCACACCGCCGGATAAACGATCTTCAGACGACGTTCGCTGAAGTTGAACAACAGCTACGAACCGAACGGGAACGCTCCAAAGAGCTGGGCAACCGGTTATCCGAGCTCTCAGAGCAACTCGCCAGGTCCAAGGAAAGCGAAGCGCAGTTGGCAGCCGCGCGCACACGCGTCAACGATCTTCAGGAGGCACTCGCCAAGGCAGAGCAGAAACTCTTAAGGATCCCCGAGCTGGAATCGGCACTGAAGGCGGAACAGGATACGGTCGGCGCCTTACAACAGGAGGCTAAGATCTGGCAAAAGGCTTCCGGCCGAATTATAGAACTGGAATCCACGTTGCATGTTGAGCGGGCGGCGGCAGAGCAACTCGTGCAACAACTGGCGGATTTGGAACAGGCATCGATCAGGGCACACGGCGTGGAAGCACAACTTGCGCGGGCGGAACAGCAAGCAGCCGACCTTCACCAGAAAACCCAGGACCTCGAAGTCGAACTTTCGACGGAACGACGGAAAGGGGCGGAGGCTCTGGAACGACTTCAAGAATTGGAAACAGCAGCGGCGAGAGTCCGTGACATGGAAGGGCTCTTGTCCGAAGAACGAGACCGTAATGGAACACTGGCTCGCCGAATAGTGGAAGCCGAACAAGCCGCCGAGAATGCGACAAGACGTCTTGAAGAAATGGCACGCAAGCTCGGTGAAATTGCGGGATTAGCCTCACAACTTGGAAATGGGAGAGGGCAATCCTGATCCAACCGGCCGGAGCTTCTCGATGGCCGTATTCTCGCTGAAGGGCCCATGCCGATGTTCGTTGAAACCGAAGATGCCTTCCAGAAAGAGCTCGTAGAACTGTTCGTTCAAGAGGCGCAGGAATGGCTTCAGCAAATTCACGTCGCGCTCGATGAACTGCAGCAGTCTCCTCCTTCTGAACGCCATTGTGCCTTGGCTCAGACCATCAAGGTGGGCATTACGAACCTTGGAGGATCTGCGGCCACGCTCAAGCTGAGTGATGTTGAGCGGGCAAGTTTCTCTGCCCTTCCCTTTGTCGAGGCCGTTGAAGATCCTGCCGTACAAACCTCCGTCCACGACTTCATCGCACTCTGCAGACAACTTGGGCACATTCATGGTGCTCTGACCAGAGCGACGGGTGTGACGTTTGATGAGAACCAGGTCCCTGCCTCCCCTGAAAATCCTCCGGCGATGATCTCGACAACGGAATTCTTGGCGTTACTCCGCGGAGTTCAATCTCAACACGTGCCGTCCGACGGATTTCATCGCAATTTAGTCCAAACGATGGTGACCCAAGCCGAGGGATTGATGGGCCGTGGGATGAAGCAATGCAATGTGGCCTCCATCCGCGAATTCCTCGACCGATTGGCCGAGGGAGACCAAGGCTTTCTCCAAGTCGTTCGACAAGAGCTTCCTCATCTGACGGCTGTGCTTCAGAGCCTCAAGCATGATCGCGTTGAAGCCAGCTCACCATCCTCCGAATTGCAGCAGACGGTTGAACGGGTCGCACAGCTGTGGTCTGCCGCCCAGCAGGTCAATGCCTCCCACGCGATGGTGTTTTTCATGGGATTGCACAGCTTCCTCACGATCGTGACGCAACACCGTGTGGTGGTGAATACGAAAAACTATGACACGATTCAATCACGTCTGAGCCAGAGCGTGACGAAGATTGAGGAATGGGCGGAAAGCGGACGCATGGAACGCATGGCTATACAAAGCGTCTTGCCTCATTGATCGAACCCCTCACCTGGCAACTTGCTGTGTGGCTTGTGTCTCTGCTTCGAGCGTGTCTCGGGAGTGCGTCCAATTAGACCGTCATTGATGGAACAGATTGCATAGGAACTGTTGCATCAACCAGACGATAGCAGCACATGGGTGATGTCATGACGAACTGGTATCACGAGGCTGAACATGCGGTGAATGAGATCGCTGTCGCTGTTCAGGAGCATCGTTCCTTCTCACTGCAACGGCTTGAGGCCCTTGCGGAAAATCTCGTTTCATCGTTGCAGCACAACGATGAGCTCGTGGTGGAGGCACTCTCTGGACCGGAAGGGTCACCGCTCATCACCAATCTGATCAACGTGGCCATACTCGGAACGAAGGTAGGGATCGGTCTTGGCTATTATGGGAAAGAAGTGCAGCGGTTGGCGTTAGCTGGATTGGTCCATGACATTGGATTATTTGCCGTGCCGAAATCTTTGATCACCAAGGCAGGCCGTTTGACCCAAGAAGAGCGGGCGGTGATCGAACGGCACCCCGAATTGGGGTACCAGGTTATCCAGAAATGCGGGCCGTCGTATCACTGGTTGGCACAATTGACGCGGCAGGCTCACGAACGTTTCAATGGGCAAGGATACCCCAACCGCCTCTCGGGTAGAGAGATCAGTGAAATGGCTCAAATCTTGGGAGTGGTCGATGTATTCGATGCATTGGTGAGCGAGCGCCCTTATCGCCGTCGCTTGCTGCCACACGAAGCCGTCAAGGAACTCTTGGTCGCTGAGCGCAGGACATTTCCCAGGGAACTCCTGAAGGCACTCGTCGAGCAATTTTCAGTGTACCCACTTGGGACAACAGTGCGATTGGCGACCGGAGAAGTAGGAACGGTGGCCAAAGTGAATAGCCGTTACCCCCTCCGGCCGGTCGTGCGGATCGATGATCAGACGGAGGGAAGCGGCGCTTGTGAGATTGATTTGAGCCGTACGCCGTTAGTATCGATCGTAGAGATTCTCAACCCTCCCATAGTCGGGCGTGTCGCATTTTCAAAAGCCTTCCCCAAACCAGTCTCGTCCGTTGCCGTTTCTAATTCCTTCGCCTCGTTGCTCGAAAGTCTTGACGCAGTTGCATTGACACTGCAAGGGGTCGTGGAAACGAAGAGGACTAGGTTCAAGCCTCCGGACGCAAGTGCCGAGACCGACACGATGGCCGAACACGATCGGCCGTTTCAGCAATCAAACTGAAATTGCACTGCAGGGAGAACTCGGACTCGTCGTTGGAGGCAATTCGAACCGAGCGGGTTCGATGCCGGTGACCACACGATACAATACGATTTTTCTCCCATCCAGTATCAACTCCTTGCCTCCGACGCGCGAGTAATCCCCTGACCAAGCCTACAGGACGCTGCTATCTATGCCGGTCTTATGATGGGCCACGTGGGTTCGACACACCATCTCCATATGACACGGGATGTTTTCTGGATAAGCAAGCGGTCAACCGGCCACCAGATCAAATCTATAGGACGACCGGTCACATGTTTTCACCCGCCTACGCAGGAGGCCACAGGTATTAAACCGTGGAGGAATGCGCCACGAGTGTCCTCCGAAGCCTTGGCGAAGGAGGACACACTTCGGCGAGGTGTCGCCGAAGAATTAACGGGGACCACGGCTGCCTGTCTCTCCGCAGTAATCTGTCACTGAGGATGCATCAAGCCGTAGAGCTCCACTCTTTGTTGTGGAAATTCAGAAGGCTATCATGGCATGGTTGTTCCCCAGTCTTTTGGCGATTGCGAAAGGCCTCACGTGCCGAAGCTCATCAACGTCCATCATCCGCAGCAAACCATGCAGCACGCCCAGGAGTACGTCAAAACGTACATCCTCATGCCCTCCGGGCTTCTGGGACTCATCTGTGTGATCGGCGCTGTGGGAGGTTTGGGATATCAATGGCTGTCGAGCGACAGCTATACGTGGGACACCTTTTATCAGAGTTCCGGGTTATTCATGTCGGGCGTAGGCCTGGGAGCGCTGCAGACGCTCTATCAACGGTATCTCTTGCGGGAGTTTCCCGAAGTGCTGGCAGCCCGCATGAAAGAAGGACTGAATCGGCAGAGAGGAACGCTCAAAAAGAGGTCGGACGCAACGACCATCGAACACCCTGGACGTCAGTTCGTCCCAGTCGCATATCTACTGGGGGTGATGATCTTGATAGGCGGCACCATCGCGGCGTCGGTGTATGGCCGAGTGAGCATGGTTCCGGCGATCTTGATGCCCTGGGCGGGATTCTACTGGTCGAGGCTGTTCTTGTGGCGAAGAGTGATCAACGTAGAAAATCCGAGAGGTAAGTCTTAGCCCGTTTTAGAACGAGTGGATTTGGATCGAGGAGCTCGATTCGGCGCCTTTTTCAACTGCGCTTCAAGGGCGGCCACTCGTTGCTCCAAATTGCGGACCAGTTCTTTTGTCGCAGGAAGCTGGGAAATACTTCCCTGAATTCTCAGCGCTTTTTCTTGCGGCATCGCCGGAACGCCGCCTACCGTTTGATTGGATTCAACACTTCGAATCACGCCGGCTTTGGCCGCGATCATGACTTGATCGCCGATGGTGATATGATCAGCAAGTCCAGCCTGGCCGCCGATCATGACATGATGACCGATGGTTGTGCTACCGGCAATACCGACTTGCGCGACGAGGATGCAGTGCTCTCCTACGGTGACATTGTGGGCAATCTGCACGAGATTGTCGACTTTGGTGCCCCGCTTGACCAACGTGCGGCCGAATGTTGCCCGGTCGACCGTCACATTGGCTCCCAGTTCAACATCGTCTTCGATGACCACCCCTCCCAGCTGAGGGATCTTATGATGACGGCCTTGATGCTGCACATAGCCGAACCCGTCGGCTCCGATCACGGTTCCGCTGTGTACGATGACACGAGCGCCGAGTGAACAACCCTCGCGAACGACGACGTTGGGATACAATACGGAATCATCCCCGATCGTCGAATCCGATCCGACGAAGACTCCGGGATAGAGCGTGACGCGATTGCCGATCGTCACGCGGTCACCCAAGGTGACAAAAGGCCAGATGGAAGGATCGGCTCCGATCCGCACATCGGCGCCTCGCGTCATGTGTTCGGCAAGACCCCGAGGAGCTTGTGGCCTGACAAAAAACGTCTGCGCGACGCGCACAAAAGCCAACATCGGATTGTCTACGACGATTTGCGGCACGGTGAGATCGGGCACATGCCGATGGATCAACAGCGCCGCCACAGGTAGGGCGGCCGCCGCTTTCAACAGTTTGTCACTGGTGACGAAGGACAACGCGGTTGGATCGGCTTCCCCGAGGCTGGTTAATCCGGAGATCGGGGTCTGGTTATCGCCATGAATCGTCCCTCCTACAACCTCATGGATCTGAGCCAATGTGATTGGAAAAGGCAGTTGGGGTTTGCTCATCGGGATGCGACTTTCTTCTTGCCAGACGCACCGGCTGAGGTCTTTTTTGGCTTTCCGAGGGAAGCCGGCTTTGCCGAAGCCGCCTTTTTAGTCGACGGAGACTTGGCCGAGGCTGCCTTGGATGTCGTCGCAGGCGACTTGGTCGATTTCGGCTTGCTCGCGGCTGTCAGGGGTTTGGCCGATTCAGGCTTCGACTCCGTCTTCGCTTCAGCGAGCCGCCGCTGGACATAGGCGGCCACCGTACCGACGGTGCTCAACCCCGGAAGGTCCTGATCGGGAATTTGAAGTTTGAATCGTTCCTCGATCTCGAAGAGCAATTCGATGACGGCGACGGAGTCGAGGCCGAGATCGTCACGGAGATGATGGGACTCGGTAATCGACGCGGGATCTCGCTTGAGATACGTAGCCAAGGCTTGAATGATTTTTCCGCTAACAGCGGGATCGATCTGTTCGGTCATTATAAGTGCTCCTTCAGGTGAATGAGGCTCTTCGCATGTGCATTCGGCGAGGGTTCTCGATCTCGCGCAACTGTTTCTTACGCCACAAATTTTTTAAACACAACCGTGGCATTGTTACTGCCGAATCCGAATGCATTCAAGAGGGCGTACCGAATTTTCCGTTCCTGGACGGCACGCCGGATCCCATCCAAACGGCACGCGGGGTCCGGTTCCTCGTAGTTCGCTGTGGGATGGATTTGTCCGGTGTGAATCGATAAGGTTGTCGCCACCGCACCGATCGCCCCAGCCGCTCCCAATGTATGGCCGATGAGTGACTTCGTAGCACTGACGGCGATTTTGTCCGCACGATTTTTAAACAAACTCCTGATCGCTTTGGTCTCGACGGCATCGCCGATCGTCGTAGAGGTCGCATGGGCGTTGATGTAGTCGACCTGATCTGGCCCAATGCCGGCAGAGTCCAGACCGAACTTCATCGTCGTGGAGATTTCCTGACCATCTTCCTGAGGAATGACCATGTGATACGCCTCGCTAGTGGCGGCATATCCGGCCAGTTCGGCATAGACTCTCGCCTTCCGCTTCTTGGCGTGTGCCCATGACTCCACGATTAACGCAGCGGCGCCCTCACCCATGACGAATCCATCGCGGCGCCGATCGAATGGCCGTGAGGCCCGTTCCGGCGTATCGTTAAATTCGCTGGAAAGAGCACGCAAGGAACAGAATCCCGCAAACACCAAGGGAGTAATGCTCGCATCGGCTCCGACGGCGATCACGACATCGGCCTGACCACTGCGAATACATTGCAGGGCGTGGCCAAGGGCATGAGCACTGGAGGAGCAGGCCGTTGAGATCGTGATATTGGGGCCTTTGGCGCCATGTGCCATCGCCACGATACCCGAAGCGGAATTCAGCGTGATCGTCGGAATGAAGTTTGGGTGCACGCGATGAGGCCGTTGCGTTTTAAAGAGCTGCGTGATTTCACGCTCTCCCATCAACATCCCGCCCATGCCGGCTCCGACAATGACACCGACACGATGTGGCGACTCTTTGGCCATACTCAGATCGGCATCAGCGAACGCTTCTTTCGTGGAGACCAAAGCAAATTGCGCGTAACGATCCACACGATTCGCCTGCATCGTCGACAAATACTGTTCCGGTGAGAAATTGTGAACTTGCCCGGCCACTCGCGAACGATAGCCGGACATCGGAAACCATCCCAGGGACGGAATCGCGGTCACTCCTGAGCGACCCGTGAGAGCTGCCTTCCAAAATTCACTGACGCCGATCCCGAGGGGAGACACGATCCCGAGACCGGTAATGACTACGCGCGAGGCCATGTTTCTCCCTCCTTATAGGCGCACACGGCGCCTTTCTTACCGGAAGACCGATGTCCAGTCAACTAGGAAACCTTCGTTCAATGCCTGACCTTCAATAATAGGTAGAGGCCGAAGCTGAGGAACAGCGCATTGGCCATCCAGCCGGCAAGCAGGGGAGCCAATGCGCCCCCTCGTCCCAGCGCGATGGCGACGGAGTGTGTCGTCCAGTAGCAGAATCCGACGATGAATGCTTGTCCGATACCCACGGCCATATTTCCGCCGCGCACTCCGCTTCGGCGCAAACTCAACGCAATTCCGACGAGCACCATCACGACTGTCACCAAGGGAAATGCGACACGGCCGTAGTAGTCCGTCAGCAAACGGGAGAACGAGAACCCTTCGTGCCGAAACCGCGCGAGGTAGTTGTGAATTTCTCGAAACGTCATGGTTTCCGAGTTCCCGACCAGCGAACTGGAGAAATCATCGGGAATCAACGGAATGCTGATCGTTTCTTCCGTGAATAGAGACAGCTCTACCGTCTCGTCAGATAAGAACCGTCGATGATTTCCGTTCATCAGGATCCAGCCTTGGGGAGTATAGCGGGCCTCAGCCGCTTCCGTGATGCGATCGAGTTTGAACGGCGGACGAAAATAAAAGATTCGCACGCTCCGAAGGGTTTTGCCCGAGACATCGATTTCATCGACCTCGATCAGACCGTCGGCACTGATACGGGCCCAGGGCTGGGTGGCTTTGACGGTGACGGGAGCCGGTCTCTGTTCGATCTGGACGATGCGCACCTCTTCGGCTTTCTCCGACGCAAGCGGAATGACGGTCGAGCTGAAGAAGAAAAGAATCGCGGAGACGCCGGTGGCGAAGAGGAGAAACGGCGAGGTCATCCACAACAAGCTGATCCCACAGCTGCGCATAGCGGTGATTTCGTTGCTGCGCGCGAAGAGACCGAGCGTCAGCAAGGTCGCCACCAAGATCGCGAACGGAGCGACCTGGAACGAAATCGAAGGAATTTTCAACGCGAAGTACGTGAGGATGGGGACGATTCCGGAATCGTAGCGCAAAAACCGGCGGACTTTTTCGAAAAAATCGATCACGAGATAGATGGTCACCAAGCCGGAAAAACACATTCCAAAAATTTTGGTGTATTCACGGAGGATATAGCGGAAGAGGATCGTCATGCTGCTATTGCCTGCTCATTCTGAAGAAAAGGGCGGCTGTGATGATGACAAAGATAATATTCGGCAGCCAGGCACCGGCAAAGGGATGAAGAATCAGGGCCGTCACCAAAAAATCGCAACCGACGTTGAGGATGTAAAACGCGATGATGATGCCCACACCGACGGCAAACCCGCCGACCCGTCCGGATCGCTTCGAGACGATGCCGACCGGCACGCCGAGCAGACAGAACACGAGCGAAGCGGTCGGAAAGGCCAAGTCTTTATAATATTCCATCAGTCGCCGAAGCGAGCCGGCATCCTTGCCGCCGGACTCGGCCAGCCGGGCCATGATCTGTTCATAGGACGGCCGCTCTTCGGTGGCCGCGTAGCTGCTGAGATTCAGATCCACCTTGAGGTCGTAGCTGGCAAAGGAGATCTGCTGATACTGGTCGACCTGACGCGGTCGGCTATGAATGACTCCATTCACCAGTTGGAGCGCGACCTGCGCATGGGCC
>CAZPNQ010000046.1:0-28029 GCA_964587955.1 uncultured Nitrospira sp. | reverse complement strand
GTCTAGATAATACCTATGGCATTGGATTGGATGGTTAAAATATTCGGGGGCGCTAATCTAACGCCCCCGAATCAAGATCACTATGAACAGAAAACTCTAGTAGCGGAGTGTGGCGGTCGAAACGCTCCGACGGGCGCCGAAAAACTCCTTAGAAAACGACTCGACGACCGCAGGATCATACCCCTTGCAGCTGAAAATGTCGAGGTAGGCATGATTGGTTTCATTGGCAAAATGGCCGCTGATCAACGAGGTTGAGATCAGCTGTACCATAGAGTAGCCGGCGACGCGGCCGTCGCCGAAATCGACCACCTGGCATTCGCCGTAGCGTTTCATGCCGATGAGTTCACAGAGCTCCACAACATAGCGTTTGATATGATTCGCATCACGTATCAGTTCGGGATTGCAATCGTGGAGGTCAACTGCCGTACAGAGTCCCCATGCTTTGCCGCTTCCCACCATGTCTTGGACAGGCAGAGCGGCAGCCGCGGGGGCGTTGGTAGGTAAGATCGTAGACTCGGAACTAGCCGAGGTACTCATAGAGGGTTGTTCCCTTTCTGTAAGAGGGTTGAGCACACAAGAATTGTCATGCGTGAACTATATCATGATTTTTTTAATGCGCACGCGCTGAAGGGGAAAAATTTCGGCTCTAGTGGAGCCCCACGGCTTGCCATCCGTGGTCCCTGTTGGTTCTTCGGCGACACCTCGCCGAAGCGTCCTCCTTCGCTAAGGCTTCGGAGGACACTCGTTGCGCATTCCTCCACGGCATAACACCGTGGCTTCCTTCGTAGGCGGGTGAAAATGGCGCCGTCGGTTGACAAGGTCCCGGCACTCAGGAACAATATGGCTCATGTCATCCGCACCCGGCACATCCCGAACCGAGCTACCCGATCGACTCTGTACTTGGTGTAAGGTTCTCATGAGAAAGCGGCTGGTCGGGGGCGATCAATTCATTCATTACACCTGCCCCAAATGCATTTTTCAACACACCACCAGGCTGGAACCGAAGCTTCAAACACCCGTCCGATAGCCTTCCATTGCAGGGCCCAGGAAGTTTGCTGCTAATAATATTTTTCCCTATAGATCGGGCATAGGCCCTTGGCTTGGATGGTCGCGGTGACTTCTTTGATCATGTCACCATTTCCGCAAAGATAGACGGCCAAGTCCTGAACCGACGTGACTCGTTCGTGAATCAGATCGCTGACCCTTCCTTTGATTCCTGACCAGGTAGGTCCAGGCCGAGACAGGGTCGTCACGAAGGAAAACTGTGGATGAGATGCCGTCAAAGCCCGAAATTCGTCCTGGTAGTAGACATCGTGTTCATGCCTCAAGCCCCACAGAAGCGTGACGGATTGGGCGTTGTTCCGTTCGAGCTGTGTCCGTAGCATGGATCGAAACGGTGCGATTCCTGTTCCAGTCGCCACAAACACAATCCGTTTTGTTGGATCCTCTCGTAGATGAAACGATCCTGCCGGACCTTTAAAGGCTACCGGATCGCCTTGGCGAAGACCGTAAAGGTAGCTTGACCCAGGGCCTCCTGAAACCAGATTGAAGAGCAAGAGCACTCGATTCGAGATCGAGGGAGGTGAAGCGATGGAATAGGGACGGGTGACCGGATACGGATGGCCTTCCTTTGGCACCTCAAATGAGATGAATTGTCCGGCCTTGAAGATAATTTCATCTGGTTCGCACAGTGTGAGCTCCACTTCTCGAACATCATGCGTCAGATCTGTGACCCGACTGACCATAGACTGAAAGATGCCCACTGCCATCGCGCGTTGCTCTTCTCCAGTCATTGCGTGATTTCTCACCATAGCACATATTGATCCCTCGCATGTCGCAGACCCATATCAATCACCTCACTTCGTGATACTTTAACGATCAGCTGCTCCTGGCGATGCATCATAACCCACATTCTTGAGGAATCGCTCTTGTTGAATGTTCAGTAGCATGCACAACAAGAAATGTCGCATCCGTTGTGCCCTCGATGGCCAGGACCGATCTTTCATTTCGAATAGAAGTATCGCTGAGGAGGTTTGCGCGCTTAGACACGACGGCACCTAGCCACGCGAGAAACTATTCTGGACATGATCGTCGAGAATGTGGGCCAATCGCTCTTGATCTTCAGGACTAATTGAAACGATTTTTGCGCCTAGTTTAGGTGCGCGCACGTGCATGACTTCCAATTCGCAGGTCAAGGACCTCCCCTGCCCGAGGTCTATTCCGAGTCGGAGCACATCGCCGCTCTTCACGAACAGACGGCTTTCTAGACGAACCCCGAATTCGCTGACGTCGAGCACCTTACACGGCGCCGAGAGTGTTCCTCGCTGCAACCGACCGATACAGCTGACATCGACACGTGCGTGCTTGCGCTTGAAGCCCATGCCAATTCTCCTACTCCGGGCATCATACCAGGAGGAAAGATCGTGCCGAAGCGATTGCAGAATACTTAAAGCTTACCACCGACCAAGGCTCGCACCTGTTCCATGCGTTTGCGGTTAACGCCAAGGTCGCTGTAGCCCATGCGTGAGGCAGAACGAAAACGAACCGTCTTCGTGGCTTCATCGAAGAGAAACTCCACATCATCGACGAAGCGGAGCAGCAGGCTGGTGAACTCGTAGTGGAGATAGGACACGTCCTCATCGACGAGCTTGGTCCGAGGCAACATGGCGATCACCGTCTTCAATGCCTCTTTCGCTTCCGCGCGAGACTTCATGTACTGGAACGGCGCAATGGCGTGGGTCTCATCAATGGCCTCAGTCGAAACGCAGTTGGGGCTGGGCGGGCAAGGGGAAAGAGTCCGCTGAGTCATGATCCCAGAACTGTACTCGTTTCACTTACTGCCCGCAAACGGATAATAGGGTGATCATGGAACTGTCCGCCACTAAGTCATTCCATACGGTGCTGGTCAATAAGAGATGCTTGTGAGCGTCGGCACCGTCTCAGCCTGACCCACCACCTGTACCGACACTCGCCCAATGATGCGCCCGTCTTGAGATTCGACATCGACCTGCCAATCGCCTGGATCAAGTCGCTGCTTGAGGCTATAGGCTCGGTAGCCGCCCTCGCGCCCGCCCGAGATCTTGATGGGAATTCTATCTGCATGCATGAACGGCTTCTCGCTGTTCTGACGGAAGTACCAATGGTGGTAAATCGTGGTATTGAGATCGACGGGCGCGAAGACAGCGGTAAAGCAATAGATCGGCGTGTTCGAGGAATACGTCGTATCCGAACGTTTCCAGACCTGATACCACTGTCTTTCGAAGGAAAGCTCGAACTGGTCGCCGGTTCGCGTGATCTCATGATACATTCCGCCGAATTTCAGCGACAGTGGAACCGGCGGGATCCAATTCATAAAGTAAAAGCCCACCAGGAGGGCGATGCATGCAACAGTGGGAACAGTCACCCCCACCGCTTCGCGTCTCGATCGATCGGGATTATTCCGATAGATGAGCTGAACGACTCGCAAGGTCACCGCCACACTCATGCCCGCTCCAACCAAGAAGACCACCGCGTTCATGTAGCCTGTCATCACGGGCAAAAAGAACGTGAAAAAGGCGAAGCTGACCACCCCGTATAAGCCGACCAGCAGTCGGAGATTCGACAATCGGTCGCGTAAAAACTCGTTGATGACCAAGAGCGCGATAAGCAGACCAAAGAAAAACGCCGTGCCGGTGAACGAGGTGCTTCGTGAATAGAAAATCGCATAGGCGCTGAAGAGGCCACCCAGCAAGAACTGGCTCGCCATGGGATAGTAGGGGCGGCTCGCCAATGCCCAGCGGGCGAAAGGGGAAAGCGATGCCAGCTGTCCACGATCGGGGGGAGGCTCAATCCCCAATCGTCCTGTCAAGACGATCAACGTACCGAGAAGGGCGAGATACAGCATCAAAACCAGGTTATCTAACAGCCGGTCGATCCGCGTGAGGGTCAGGGTGTCATAGGTGACACCCGAGAGAAAAAAGACGGCCGGCATGAACGGCTTTGCGAGCGCAGACTGGATCTTTGTGAGTGGGCTCATGCTGCCACTGTGCAAAATCTCGTTCGATTGTTCAATTAAATAGTGAATCGCGTGACGATCACATTACGTCGGAGAGGAGTCGTCAGGATGCTCAAAAAGATCGCCAACGAGGCCGCAGACGAGGTCCGCGACGCGAAGAATAATGAGCGTCACGTCTGCGGACGGGCGCGAGTCGGTGAGCACCCAGTGTCTTAGCGGCGAGGCGTAATCTTTTTCACCCACCCGCCCCGAGCTGCTTGAGCAGCTCTTTCCGGGGGTACGTTGAGGATTTTTTCGAGGCGAGAACGCCGCTGGCGGACTTTTTCAGCATCCTGCTAGACGAACGCGGGTAATGGGGCATACACGACAGGGTGACCGATCATCCGCTCCAGCCATGGAGCCATCGCATCTTCTTGAAGCGGCGCTTGATTGAGGCGCGCTTCGATCTTGAACTGTCCGTCGATTCCGACTATGCCGATGATTGCCGACGCATCCTCGGCGTCAGGCAATACCGCTTGCGTCTGAAATTCACAGAGCGTGGCGTACAGCAGACCGTGCGGTTGAATCGCTTGCTGCACCTCAGGCAGATCGTCAAGCGGACAATGGACGGAGCAGCGATAGGCAAGTCGCGCTCCCGGTTCGATGCCCTGGAATTCTGCCAAGGCTGCTTCGGAAAACCCAGTAAGGTAGGCACGAACTCCGGTCGGTCCTGGGTTGAATGTCTCGGCGAGCTTGCTGGCCGGCACGAGGAATTCAAACGCGTCGGATGTGTTGTACTCAAACTGGCAGGGACCGAACGCATCGGGCCATGAGCAGAAGAACGGAATCGAAGTGTCGGAAGGCCGGAGTATCACGGCGTTCCTCTCCACATGGGTTTCGATCGGCAGGTCCAGGACCGTGATCGCGTCGAGGAAGGCGGCTCGCCGTTCATCCAACCAGCGTGTCCGATCGGCATCACCACGCGTTTCCCCGGGCGTAATGACCGCGTGCGTTTGAAGACGAACTCGGATGAATGAATGGGCATGCCGAAACCCGATCCAAAACATGGCGACTTGATCGTGAAGCTGCAGCACTTCCCGAATGCGCCACGGATGGCTGATGGAGCAATACGTACCGATATCCTGATGGCGCTGATAGACCGTATGATAGGCACCGGATAAAAGAAAGAAATCGCCGTGCCATCGTTCCCGTACGTGGACAAGCGTAACGTCTTCCGTGGCCCAGGGGTCAAGCTGATCGATGTCGTCTAGGGACTGGACCGTCCATTCTTCCACATAGCAGATCACGTCACCGGCAGGCTGGACCGGTTTTAACCCGAGTGCGGCGAGACGATCCCCTACGGCAAGCGCTTGTCCGAAGCTCAATGGCGTCGTCGTTTCCCACCGGCGCTCACGCACTGTACGGGATCCTTGAAAACAGATTGACGTTGTGGTTAACCTTCAGAAAATCAGCGCCTTTCTCCACGGAACCGCAACGGTTCACTCTTGCTGGAGACGCCGGGCCGGGCGTAACGCCTTGTTGTCAATCGTCGTATCGACGATCAGCCGATCGAGTCCGTCTTTCAAGGTCGCCGCCAATTGTTCTCGCACATCATCCTCGTTGAACCAAAACACAGTGCGGCTCCGGCCACCTTCGATGGTACGGACGGTGGTGCTTCGGTCGGCAAGGTTCCTGGCCTGAATCGTAAACCGGCTGGTGGTGTCAATGACCGTGGAAAACACGCGGCTCTTCACGGTCGCGGAGAAATCTTGCACCTGTCCGCTGATGACAATATCGGCATCCGCCGCGGATCCGGCAGGGGCCACGCGCACGTTCCATACCCGATCTCGCCACCCGCGAGTTCGTAAGCGGTCGGCAAGTCGCTGAGTGATCAAGCCTCCAAGCCGATCACCTGACACATCAAAATGCGTGGTTCCTCCCCAGAGATGAGTGCGCGTCCCCACGCGGCTCTTGTCCGCCCGTCGGTCGTCAAACGGTTCGATGGCGATCTTGACCGGCTCGATGTCGGTCAACTGCACCATCGGTGGCTTCTCACGCAAATCCAGATACCGCATCTCTCCCGTTCCTCTACAGCCGGCCAGCATGGTCGCCATCATGATGGCACAGCCCAGAATTCGTAATGACGATTGCTTCACGGGCTCCTCCCTGTCAAAGTTCAATACGAGTGGCGGCCCAGTCTACCCAAGTTTTGTGTCAGAGACAATTAGGATAAAAAAGTTAAGGGGTGACGAGGGGGCGCATCGATCGAAAGGTTTCGCACACCATCTGAGCCAATTGTCCATCCCGTACGCCTGGGTCTTCAAAAGGCACACAACGGATGACCTTGAAGAACGATCGTTCGGCCAGCACGGCAGCGATCTGAGCCTTCCGGTCATGGGTAATCGGCAGTGTATAGCCTTCGCCGTGCTTCCACTCCCATAACGAGGGTGCCAGAGAAAGTTCCAGGTCTTTTCCTGCGAGCTGGTGAAATCGGCCGAGCAACTGCCGCTTGTAGCGCCCGATCTCCGAACCTTCCAGTAACAGCGCACAGGCCACGTGATGCCCCCACCAGACCAGCGTGCGGAACGTAAACTTGTTCGCGCCGGAGAAGTATTTGGGGCAATCAAGGTATTGATACGGGAAATCTTCCAGATGTTCGCCTTTTACCAGCTGATAGAGGTTGGGATCGAAATCGGGAGGGACAACGAGCGACAGGTCCGCTAGCTCATTCTGCAATGCGACTTGCGTCGCTTCAAGCATGGCTCGTATTTTGGCCGTGATCGCAGCCTTTTTCCGAAAGAACTGGGCGTCGGCCAGCAGCACGGTTTCGTCGTCGGTGAGCTGCATTGGAGGGAGCATCATGACATGGAATATGAGAGGATGCTGATTTTTCCACTTAGCTCAAAGCTAACGACACTCGCAGCAACCTCAACTATTTGTGGCGTGTTTCGAACGACTCCACGGTCAGTTCATACATCCGACGGCAGTCGGCACAGCGCAACAATACAAGATCCTGAAACACATCCATCTCACGAAGCGTCAGGGAAGCCTGATGCGTGGAGACGCAGGCTTTGAGGAGTTCTTCTCCGGGGGGCTCGCCTCGTAACGCGTCTGTTTCGGCCGTTTGTTGGGCCGAAGATGCTTTCGAAGTGACCGCAGCAATCCTCAGATAATGGGCGGATTTGCACGAGCTGCAGGAGAGAACAACTACGTTCTCATCCGTCATTCGTTTGACCGTCACACACAGCGGGTGAACCGACCAACACTGCTGAAGAAATGCGCCGCTACGGATGACCTGAGTCATGATCTCTCGATGAGCGGTGAGTAATGGTCTCCGGAAAACAGCTGAGTCGCCCCGTACGCCCAAGCATAGGGCAAGAGAAGGACGGGATTCAGGGCATGGCTGCTACAGGAGCTCCATCCTTCTTCGAAGAAGGAGAGACGACCTCGTTCTGAACCGAACGACAGGTTTTGCACACCCGTGGTCGCGCTTTTAAGAAAGAGACCTTTCCACTGGAAAGACAACTGTAATGGACGAACTCGTCACAGACCGTGCAACGAGACCAGCCTCCCCGTAGCATCGTCTTATCCCGATAGAGGTCTTCTCGGCAAACCCTGCACAGACGCGGTTCAACCGGAAGCAGCATCGGCTCCCACTCGCCGCCGCCTTTTCGAATACTCATAGGAAGCGGAGTATAACGGGACGAACGGCGGAAAAACAAGCGAAGGTGAGACGCTCTACTTGGCTTTGCCGCGTGAAATCCAATAATCTGGTTTTCGCTTCAGATGCATCACAGCCGCAACAAAGATGATTTGCCCTTCCACAGCGTAGATCAAGCCATAGGGGAACTGCTGGAGAAGATAGCGCCGAAACCGGCCTTTCAAAATGCGCCATGTACGAGGGTGTTGTTGAATTGATCGAAGGCCGATTCAATTGCATCCAGGAATTCCTGTCCTAATCCCTGACGGCAATCTTCATAGAAGTCTGCTGCTTGACGGATTTCTTGGTTGGCTTTCGGATCGAGGAGAACTTTTAATGGAGAATATCTCGACGGATCTGATTTAGAGCCCTGCGAACGCCGAGAGGCTTCGTTTTCTTCTGTTTCCAGGCCGAAAAGCGCTTCTCGGCCTCATCAATCCATGCTTGATCCACTGCCGTGAGTTGTTCTTTCGTGACTTCGACAAGTAAGCGTTCTGCCAACCGCTCCCGTTCTGTAACCGGAAGTTTCCGCGCCTGTTTTTCAATAGCTGCAGCACGTGTTGTCATTGGACCTCCTGTTTGTTCAATTAATGTACAAGTTTCGCAGGTCCATGAGCAAGTTGATTGCCGAGAAAGGGCAGCTGAATACCTCTTTGCGATCCTCTACGCGATTCCTTCATCGAAAGAATAGCCGTTCTCATGCGAACTGTGCTGGATTGCAAGACGCGACCCTGCTGCTTTCCCGCTCATTGTAATCCCTTTCGCCGAAATCGCTCGGTCAGCTCTTCATACACATGTCGGCGGCGGCTGACGGCCATCAGACGAATGACTCGTGTTTTCTGATCCACGGCATAGACGATCCGAAAGCGGCGAACACGATATTTTTGGAGCCCGTCGAGCTCCCGCTGAAGTGGCACGCCACATTCAGGATCGGCGGAAATGGCACGAATGGCCGACTTTATCGATCGTTTCAGATCGGGGTAGAGCGATCGAATCACTTCCGCCACATGCGGAGGAATATCAGGGCGGAAAAGACTCACGCCGAACGCCGCTTCTTGACAGGTGTCAGGGACTCGCCGAACACATCCTCAAACGACAGCCCTTTGTTCTTCCGCTTATAAAAGGCTCGACTCTCGACAATTTGGCCTATAAGTACCGGATCGCTGAGCACCTCGACGGTCTCTTTGAGGCGAGTGTATTCATCGATATTGATCAACACAGCAGCCGGGCGTCCGTTCTTCGTCACAACCACCTCTTCTTCTCGCTCTTGCACCCCCGCCACGAGTTCAGGTAACCGGGTTTTCACTTCCGACAGCGGCAACGTCTTAGCCATAGCCCACCTCATTTTCAATGGTGACCATAATTCTGGTCATGAGCATACAGTGCCGCATGCAATTTCGTCAAACGGATGACAACAGTTACCCAAACTCCAGATCTGTAGTCTAGAACTTTGATTCTGGAACCAGCTATTTCCAGTCGACATCCAGTCCGACGTTGATGCTCGCTATGCTGGAGGGTCTTTTTGCACGACAACCATGAATAACTCCTCGTGCACTTCGACTAACGAAGGCATCCATATCCAAGGGTGAGAGAACCATCCTCACCACTCCCGTTTGACTCCCCTCCCCTCGTTTGTTACTCTCCGCGCGAATTGGTCGGTCATTTAGAAAGACGAACTTAATGAACATCGCAGAGTATCTCGAACGGAAACGGCTCGACGTCGATCGTTTCTTGGATCAGGTGGCCCCGCCGGCTGCCATACCGCCGACGGCATTGCATGACAGCCTTCGGTATAGCCTGATGGCCGGGGGAAAACGGGTTCGGCCGATTCTGACGATCGCGGCGGCGGAAGCTCTAGGCGAGACCCCGCCGGGCCTCATGGCGGCCGCCTGTTCGCTGGAACTCATCCATACCTATTCGTTGATCCACGACGATCTGCCGTCGATGGACAACGACGACTATCGCCGTGGCAAACCGACGAACCACAAAGTGTACGGCGAAGCGATGGCGATCCTCGCGGGCGATGCGCTGTTGACCATGGCCTTCGATCTGATCAGCAGGCCGGATCTGATGAAAGGCTGCGATCCGGTACGGCAGGTTCGCATTATTCAAGAATTGGCCTTTGGATCCGGCAATATGGGCATGGTGGGCGGCCAGGTCTTCGACATCCAGGCCGAAAACAAGGACATCGATCTCTCGACCCTTCAGAACATTCACAAGCACAAGACGGGCATGCTCATCCGCGCTGCGGTCCGCATGGGCGCCATTGCCGCCGGGTCGAACGACCGCCAGCTCGACGACATGACTGGCTATGCGGAAGACATCGGATTGGCCTTTCAGATCGCCGATGACGTGTTGAACGTAACCGGTACGCGCGAAGAGCTTGGGAAGAATCCTAACACCGATGCCGAGCGCGGGAAGAAGACCTATCCGACGTTCTACGGAGTTGAGGGAGCCAAGAAATTGGCGGACGACTGCGTAGGCCGCGCCATCAATCGTCTCTCATCGTTTGGTCCTTCCGCCGATCCGTTACGAGAAATCGCCCGATATATCACCGCTCGCAAGAACTAAGAGCTGATAGCATATGGCTTATGGCACGAGCTTTGGATTCGGATTTTCTGCCATCCGCTATACGCTATACGCCATACGCTCCTCGTCATGAAGGCTCTTGTCACCGGAGCCACCGGATTTGTCGGCGCCGCTGTCGTTCGCGCCTTGCTGAAAACCGGCATTGAAGTCCGGGTGATAGCCCGCCCTGGAAGCGATTCAACCAATCTCCGTTCGTTGAACCTCGAGAAGGTCACCGGAGATCTCCGCGATAAAGAATCCTTGTGCCAAGCTCTCACCGGCTGCCGCCACCTCTACCATGTTGCTGCCCATTATGCCCTGTGGGCCAAAGATCCTTCGATCTTCTACGACATCAACGTGGCCGGCACCAGAAATTTGCTGGAAGCTGCGCATGAGGTCGGCGTGGAGCGCACGGTTTATTGCAGCACCATCGGCGCGATCGGCTTGCCGCCGGGCGGGGGACTTGGGACGGAGGAGACGCCGGTGTCGCTCGAACAGATGGCAGGCCATTATAAACGTTCCAAATATCTTGCCGAGCAGGAAGTACACAAGCTGGCCCGGGAAGGATTACCGGTCGTCATCGTCAATCCCAGCGCCCCGGTCGGTGAAGGCGACGTGAAGCCGACTCCCACCGGCCAAGTCATCGTCGATTTCATGAAGGGCCGGATGCCCGCCTATATTGAAACCGGCATGAACATCATCGACGTGGATGACGTGGCCACCGGTCATCTGCTTGCCATGGAGAAAGGCAGGCAAGGCGAACGGTATATCCTCGGCTCGACCAATCTATTGTTACGTGAGGTGTTTGTAATTCTCAGCAAACTGACCGGCGTCAAGGCTCCAGCCCTCAAGTTGTCACGGAGCGCCGTGCTCCCGCTTGCCTACCTCAATCACTGGCTCGCGAACCTGACCGGTTTTCCCCCACGCATTCCGCTGGAAGGAGTGAAGATGGCCAAATATAAGATGCACTACGATTGCTCCAAGGCGATCCGAGAACTCGGCCTGCCTCAGAATCCTCCTGAAGTGGCGCTCGAAAAAGCCGTCAAATGGTTCCGGGACCGCAAATACGCATAATTGAGCATCCTCAATATCGAATGGTTGATGTTTTGTAGTAAATGGTCCGGAGGATCCAACAACAACCATTCATCATTGAACATTGATGGAATATCTCGATCTATTCTTCAAAACGGTCTTCCTTCGTCCCTATGTTTTTATTTTCCTTTCCGCCTTCCTCTTTTCCGCCATCCAATTGATCGGCTGGCCACGCACATGGCGTTTCTGGCTGATCAGCTGGGCCACGGCATTCGTCTGTGAGTTTTCATCGACGCGAATCGGCATCCCATTCGGCTGGTATTTCTACAACGGCTCGACGGTCGGACAAGAATTGTACTTTTCGAACGTCCCATTTATGGATTCCATCTCGTTCAGCTTCCTTCTTTTTGCCTCCTATTGTGTTGCGCTCGGGCTATTACTGCCGTTTGACTCTTCTTCGAATATCGAGCGAACGCCTCTCAGACCGGTACAGTTCGATGTCGAGTTCCGCACCAGTTGGAGGGTCTACGCGCTGACCGCGTTTTTGTTCGCCTTTATCGACATGGTGATCGACCCCGTTGCCCTGCGTGGCGACCGTTGGTTCTTGGGTAAGATCTATTACTATCCTGACCCAGGGTGGCATTTCGGCGTCCCATTCGCGAACTATATCGGTTGGGCTGTGGTCGGACTGATTTCGCTGGCCATCTATTTTCCACTGGATCGGCGGCTTCCTCCCCTTTCGCCACCTCAGTCGATCTCTCAAAATCTTTTGCTCGGTATCGGCCTCTATTATGGAGTCTTAGCCTTCAATCTCGGCGTGACATTCTGGATCGGAGAATTTTTCATGGGAACGAGCGGCTTGCTGATGCACCTGCCGATGCTGCTCTTTCTGATAGTCCGCCTCCTTAGTTTTCAGCGACTCGTCCCCGCCCGTTGATGCGGTGGTATTCACTTCGCAGAATTTGTATAGTGAATAAAGAAAAGGGATCATTTCTCATGGACCGGATACTGTTGTGATCGTTCTCTTGGTTGTATTGCGAAAGAACCCCAATCGATGATCTTCAGGCTGGCGCTGTTCGTAGGTCTGTTGCTGTCCACCGCCGTCTTGGTTTATGGTGCCGATCTTCATGTATTGGGCATCGTGACGGCGATCGATGCCAAACACATTGAAGTCAAGACGCCCAGAGGCCCGGTTGTTTCAGTCCTGCTCAACAAGCAGGTACGGTTCAGGAACAAAAGTAATCCGAAGTCGAGCAACCCACCGGTAGTGGGTGACCGTGTCATCATTGAAGCGACGAAAGACGACAAAACTAAGAAGGTGTCCGCAACAGTGGTTCATTATTCAGCCGTAAATACCGCTTCACCACCTCGGTAGCCGATGCCGACCATTCGTTTTGCGAGAGCCGTACACGAGTCACCGTTTCACGGTGGGGTGCGTCATGCTCTCATTCGCGTCCTCATTACCGGAATCGCAGTATTCTTGGCGATCTCGATTGTTCCCGGCCTGGAGGCCGACAGCCTCACGGCCGGCATTGCAGCGGTCCTGGTCCTCACTGTCTTGAATGTGATCCTCCGGCCTATCCTCTTCTTACTCACCTTACCGCTCATCGTGTTTACGCTGGGTCTCTTCCTCATAGTTTTGAACGCGCTGCTGTTGGAGTTTACTGCCTTCCTGGTGAAGGGATTCACCGTCTCAGGGTTCTGGTCCTCGGTCGGTGGCGCGTTGGTCATCAGCCTGGTCACGACTGTCCTCAACAGTTGGACCGTCGACCGTCGTCCCCCCTCCGAATCCCAAGAAGTCGAGCTTGAGCCCCGCCGCCCTCCCAAGATCATCAATCCGGATTGAGCCGGCGATCCTTCAGGTCGGTGGATGAACAGTTTTCCTTTCCGTTATGGTGAACTGGAAAAGGGCGTCCCGGTTGTGTTCAGATTGTCCGCCATATTGTAAGGAACGAATAACAAGAGGATTGCGTGGTCCGTCGATTGAGTTGCTTGGTTGTGGCGGTCGTGTTGGGCGGCAGCTTCGCCCAGATGGCTTGCGCCGATGAACACCCCGATGCGAGGAGTTTGTGGCAAACCATCCTGGCTCCTCCCGTTCCCGATCTACCACCGACGCTGCAAAAACCTTGGATTCTCCGAGACCGAGAGATCGTACTGGATCTCC
Source organism: uncultured Nitrospira sp. (assembly GCA_964587955.1). Classification (GTDB taxonomy): domain Bacteria; phylum Nitrospirota; class Nitrospiria; order Nitrospirales; family Nitrospiraceae; genus Nitrospira_D. Next base: position 14,592 of record CAZPNQ010000046.1, on the reverse strand, counting down.
CACTCCTTCGAGTTTTGAAGGATGCCGGAGCCAGACCCCTTCCCAGAATCACCGTGGAACTTTTCGATAAACCGAATCCGGAATTGGATGTCACCTCCACGGTATCCCGTATCAACGATACCGCCGTGATCCGCGGCACCTTCAAGCTTCCCTCACAGGGCAACTTCACATTCATCGTCATCGGCAATCTTCTTATCGGGACGATACAGATGGGCGATCGGCTCTATAAAACCGAGCACGTGGCCAACGGTCGACTGCGGCTGATCGAAGTGGACCCCGACAAAATGCCGCCGGAATGATTCTAAGGAATCAGCAATGGGAAAGGAGTGGTGTCATCCAAAATTGCGTCGGATTGGGTAACTCAAAAAGCTGCGGCTACATCTGGCGGCGTAGGTTTTTCTGAAGACATCCCTGCTCGAAAAGTGCGGACAGCCTCCGTTGCGACCGCCGCAGCCGCGGTTCGGTTCTCAACCCCTAATTTGAGATAGATGTGTTCCAAATGTTTGTGAACCGTGCGTCGGCTAATGCCGAGAATGATGCCGATCTCTGGATTCGTCTTGCCTTGCGCGATCCAGCTGAGGATGTCTGTTTCTCGTGGACTCAAGCAAAGAGCAGCCAACGCAGTCCAGGTAACTAATGACGGGACTTCCTCCAAGAGTAATAAACGGAACGCCCTTTGACGCAGTATTCGGATAGTCAGCCTTCCCGTTGCGCCCGAGACAGCATAGGGACGAGGCGGGCATAGTGCCTCGTCCGGGGATGATAGGACAGCTTCTTGTGCCCGTATCCATTCGATCAGATAGCGGTGCAAGCGGTCCATCTGCCGACGAGACATCAACCCGTATGCCGACAACACTCGCTCGGCCGATGGCGTCATCCATCGAATGGTGAGCTGGGGCGACAAGCAGACGATGGCGGAATTTGCTGCCTCAAGCGAGCTGAAATACGCAGCAATTCCATGCTGCATACGAGTCACCGCCTGAGCGTTCTCGTAGGCTTGCAGAATGTGCGGATGGAGTACCGACAACACGCTTCGATCTCACTCACTGTAGTCCTTCCCGTTTCGATGCAACCCGATGCCGATCAAACCATCCTGCGCCAACGAGATTCCAAAGCCAATGCCATAAGGGATGGCCATTGGCCGGTAAAACTCATTGTGCAACTCCGTCCGGCGGAACTCCCGGTAGGTCAGAAAATCGGATATCTTCGTCACATCGCTTGCTCCGGTGGTGAGATAGTGCATGACCGTCGGATGTTGGTGCTGATAACGTCCCAGCACTTCAGGGGCATCTTTCAATAACGGAAAGTCCGTCGGCCAGATGGCATAGCCTGTGACAAGTTGTTTTGTGGTACTGATTTCGTTGTAGGCATAGAGGTCCGCTGGAACCAGGTCGGCAATGCCTTTGACGGCTTGTTGCTTGAAACCCTCATCGTCTCGCAATTCGTATAGGTCACGCACATACTCGAACAGTCGAGCGGCATCGCGAGTCGTCAGATGTTCCATGCCGTATGACCTGCATCGTGTGAGGCGCTGAGTGAGAGTGCTAGGCTGATGGCAGCATGGCGATTCTCGACGCCGAGTCGTAGATAAATTCGCTCCAGATGCTTCTGCACCGTCCGGCGGCTGATGCCCAGGATGATGCCGATCTCCGGGTTCGTTTTACCCTGCACCACCCATTCTAAGATCTCCGTTTCACGCCTACTCAGTCCCAGGTGGCGAAGGTCCGGTACCGCTGGCTGGTCTTCAAGCAATATCAACAGATATTGAGAGCCCTTCGGAACTAATCGAACGACCAGTGTTCCAGCCTTGCCAGAAACCGTCAGCGGGTCCAGAGGAAGTGCCACGTCCTGTGAGGATGAGAGGCGACTGATCTGGACGCGCAGCCAGGTTTGCAGAACTGGCGGCAGCCGGCCTGCGCCGCGTTTCAGGGCGATGCCATACTGCGCGAGCAGCACATAGGCGTGGGGTGCAGCGAAATGGATGCGTCCTTCTGCAGACGCCAGTACCACCGCGCGGTGCCCTGCTTCCATCACCTGATCCAACGCGGCCAGTTGCTCATGCAGATGCGTGACCGCCAGGGCGTTCTTGAATCCCTGCAGCACATGGGGTCGGATGGCATTCAACATCGCTCGGGTGTCTTCTCCGAAGGGCCGCCCATTGCGGTGATGCGCCACCGTAATGCTCCGTGATGGACCACTCTGGAGAGCCATTCCCATGATGTGCGGAATTCGGAGCGGCTCATAAAACTCCTTGTAGAGTGCCGTCTCTCGAAAAGTTGCATCGGGGACGAAGTCCGACGTCTTCACCGCAGATCCGTCTTGGGTACGCTCAAAGTGCCTGAGAAGCGGATGCTCATTAGCGTGTTGGGCAAGGACTTGTCCGTAGCGGTCCGAATCTGCGAGAAAATTGGGCACATCGGTTTTGAACGTGCCACGCCCTGCTTGACGGTCTATTTCGTTATACGATGTGAACTCTGCCTCGGTGATCTTCGGCAAGGTCGCAATCAAGTGGTTCGTGAATTCCTCGTGTGTCCGCAGTTGATACAGCTCCAATAGAAATTCCGACACTCGCCGCAGTTGCTTACCTGTCAGTCGTTCCATCGGCATGCTTCCCTACAAAGCGCAGCTATCTTACGTAGTTCTGAGACATAAGTACAATACCGTACGCCAGGTGGCGTATTTATTCGGATTACGTAGGTTGCTAGAAGAGCAGCTACGTATAAAGAGAGCCCCCTAGGCTACAACGCGAGTATTGGGGAAAGGCAACAGGCAAGCAAATGAGGCCAGCCTTCCAGGAGATCCACAGAAGATGTGGTGCCGGTGTTGTTGGAGGGTGTAACGGCGCGGGAAACAGAAGCCGCTGACTTAGGGGCGCAGGAGCTGATCAACAAGGAGATCGCATCGGAGCTTCACGTGACCGCAAGGACGATTCAAACTCACATGGAACGCATGTTCAAAAAGCTCGGCATTCGATCTCGCGCCGAACTCGTGGCGCGAGTGTACGCGGCGATGACGAGCAAACGCAATGAGTAAGCAGGAAAGTTAACAATGTTTTAATTCCGAATCGTATCCGCCAAATGGCGAACAATGATGACAGGAAGAAGGAATTCAATACTCGTATTTGTTTTGAGGGACCCAAATATGAAGATGCGGTACGTAGTCAGAACGATCCTGGCAGGTGGTCTAATGTTCTTGACCGCCTGCGGCAGTGGAGGAGAAGGAGCATCCACCTCAATTTCATCTGCATCAACTGTGCAGGTGAAGGGGACGGTAAATACCGCAGAACTCGGTGGTACAGGCCTTGCCGTTCTGTCAGCCTTGCAAGATTCAACCTCTCCGATATCAGGTGATGCCTACTCGACCACCATTAGCACAGCTGGACCACAGCTTCTCTTAATCCAGGATGAGAATGACGTAATCAGAGGGCTAACGTTCAGCGTAAAAGATGATCTAGCCTCGTCCACATTACCGAGAACTCTTCGGACGGATGCTACCAGCACAGCTCTCGCGCTACTTCTTCTCAGTCCTGGTGTTACGCCCTCAGATTGGAGCTTTGCGCAACCGATTGCGGCGGCTTTGCAAACGCTTAAGTCATTTTCTGGGTTTGTCGCTTTTCTGCAGTCGAACTTGCCGACTAGGTCGTTGGCGGAGGCAATAGCTGATTCTGCTTACGAGCCGCTGTTGCGGGCCTGTTTGGAAGAATGGCCTGCAAAGGCAGCGAGTGTTACACCTCTTGCTTCAACCGCCATGACTTCAGCCGCATTTGCAGTTCCGCCCAAAGTATCTCCGGTTCTGGGTGCTCCGGCATTAGGCACAGGAGGAATTCGCGCTGAGATTGAAAAGGGGTATACAAGTAAACACGACATTACTGCGACTCTCACAAATTATTCGCTCCGATCGGTCGCGCTCTACGAGTACAGTGATTCAACCGGATTAGGGACGCCAGTTTTATCTCCAAACCATCCTGTATGGTTCCAAGGAGGGGATGGCCTCACATCGCTTTCATTGTTTGGAGGCACTCAACAAATTACGCCAAGATCCATGTCGCGACCTATACTTTTCTCGAATCCCAACGGCAAGGTCTACTACTATGCGGTAGGTCCTGGGTTTGCACCTTATCCGGCAAGCCTCCGATCAGAAGTTATGGTTACATGGGAGGACCTTGCAAAGCCGGTGCTATACGACTTTATCAAGTATGCTCTCGCCCCCGCGCTGAGTTTCTGGTCAGGCTATCCGGTATCTGATCTGATGGATACGGCATTCATGTTGGACGGGTTAAGAAAAGGCCAGGACGCGGAGATCATTGCCCTCCTTCAGCAAATCCAGCGGATCGGCGTTGAAAATGCGGGAGCAGCCGGATCAGTTCTCGCCTACAGAGCAATACTGAAAGAGTTAATGGAGGTAACTCTCGGCAAAGCCGAACCCTTTGTGAAAGGTGGTCTTCGAGGGTTTTTCAAATCAGTCTTCCGTATTGGGGCAATCTTCGATAGCGTGAATTTCGTCTTATATGTTAACGATCTGATCAATCTGCCAGCTCGCGCCAAGATAGAAGTGTCTGCTCCCTATGACATCGTAGAATTCAGGGCCGCGACGTACCTTGCTAAAAAAACAGATCGTCAGGCCAGTATTGGTCTCACAAGAAAAGACGGCAGCGCGGACGCATTGGTCGTGCAGTATACGATTACACCTTCTACTGCGGTCAAAGACCAGGACTATAGTGACGCAAGTCCTTCTCCGGGATTCGTCAGATTTGAGGCGGGACAAAAGACTGCAAGCATTCCAATCTGGATCTTGAATAACCCAGCCAACACAGGCGCACGGTTTGCGACGATCGCACTCGGACCGATTACAGGCTTGGGCAAGGTGGGGGCTCAAAATGCACTCTCGTTGACCATCGGAGCAGGAACTCCGTTGAACATTTGCGAAGCTGATGTGCCGACCTATGCGGAGAGCGGGTGTGAATTCCCTCGACTTGTTGCGAGGAATCCGTTTACCCCAATACCTTCTGGACAGGCGGTTCCACTATTCGATCTCGTGTTATTGAAGCCTGGCACATGTCGAGTGGAAAATTTGTACCTTCAGGTCCATAGCATGTCAGGTTTTAGCGGCCCTAATTGGACCCTTAATGTTCCAGAACCCTTCAAGTCTCTATGGCCTAATGGGTTTATCACATTTAATACTCCCATATGGTCCTTACCCCGAGATCCAAACTATCCGGATCTATCGCTCGTTAGTGTGCAGCCGACATCAATGGGCACGATTAATATGCACATGTATTACCGAGCGTTCTATATAGAAGACAATATTGATTGGACGATTCACCAGCCCACGCTGCAGTGCACGTTTCAGCAGGTAGGAAACGGAGGGAGCCCCTAGCTGGATTGTGTTCCACTCGCTTTTTGAGGCGCAGTAAGCCTCATCAACCCCCCGAACAGGAATAAGGGGTCTAACCCTGCTTCTTGATTCTCCAATCAAGGAGGTAGTTGGGAGTAGTGCGTCGTCCTATTTACCGACGTGGTCAGCCAGCAACGTCGGTCGCATGAGAGAAGAAGGCATTCAATACTTGATGCTTGTCACGAGGAATACACAATGAACATAGGTCACATAGGCAGATCGGTAGTGGCAAGTGGGATGTTACTCCTGACTGCTTGTGGTGGAGGGGGAGAGACTTCTAGTGGGCCGGTCGGATCACCTCAACCGGCAGTCAACCTGGCAAGCACCGCCGTGACGGCCGACAGTTCCGTGCCAGTACAAGTAGTTAATTCCGTCACAGAAATCGTTACACCGGTGGGCTCAGGTCGACTTTCTGACTCGATACAGATTGCTACTACAGACAGCCGTGATTCCTTCGTACTTGCATTGGATGCGTCGGGCCAGATTCGGCTTGCGGTCATGACTAGTGGTGGCCCTACCATCCTGAATGCGGACTCCACCGCACTGGCCCTGGTGAGGATGGCTATAGGTGACCTGCCTTCAGGCATCACCGCCATCTCGATGAATCAGGCTATTCAAGGCACGGCGGAATTTCCCGGGTTAGTGGAGCTGATCAAGGGTGCCTTGCATTCTGGTTTGCCGCCGCTCGAATCCGGTCCTGCCGTACAGAGTATCGCAACGACGACACGGCAGGCGATGAACGTCATCTCGGCGATCTTGGCTCCTCCCGCGTCCACATCCTCTTCTGTCGCAGCCTATGCGACCAGACCAGTAGACCCGAGCCAGTTGCCCCACTTCAACATTCTGAGCAACGTCGCCGGATTGTTCTCTGTGTATGTCTCTGGTGCCAGAAGGGATGGGAGCGTGGATCTTGTCAATGCATCTCCTATCGTTTGGAGCGCTCACGGACTGAATGAAGCGGGCACCCTCATCCGAGCCTCAGCGCCATCTACTGACGGAAAGATCCTGCTTGACTCAAATACTGTGACCAGATCTTTGCTAGACAAGGTGCACCCGTGGTTTGGTCCACCAGCCATTAATCTTCCTGGGAATAGTGGGAAAGGGCTCGATATCGTGGTTGAACAGACCACGCTATCCCACAAGAAGAACTTGGAGGAGATTTTACAAAATGCCTTCGAGACAGTCGTGCCCATCAATCTGGGAAGTGAATGTCTCAATAGTGTCGCCAAAGCCTTGCATACTGCGGGATCGCTTGATGACCTCGCGAAGTCGGCAACTTTCGACGCCGTGAAAGACGCTCTGCTCAGCGCCAGAGACGGGAATGATGCAGAACTGGAAGGGGTTATCGCTAGATGTATACCAAGCCTCTCGCCTAAAAAAGCAGAACTTGGGAGATTCGCCCGGCTGGTAACAAAAACCTTGGTGGGACTCGGTGCGGTACAAGCGTTCGATGATGCAGCCACGCTCGTAGCCAAGGTGGTATTGACCGCCAGTCATTGGAACACCCACCAGTCTGTGGCTATGTGCATGGGCGAGTCGGGTTCCATTCAAAACTGCGTGGCGAAATTCACATTTGAGAACCCGGCCCCGATCTTGGCGCCAAATGCTCGATTTACTCCGCGTATCACGACGCTGACCGTCGGAGATGCAGCGACGGGGCTGCCAGTGGGAATCACTCACACGTCGAGCGACACAGTACAAGCAGTGGTGACGGTCCTGACCCCACCGAATGGAGAACACCAGACTGGCGAACTAGTGGCAAATGGCGTGGGGTCAGCTACGATTACTGTCCGCGATCCCTTTACGGATGTCTCAGATCAGTACAGAGTCACGGTTGTGCGACCGAGAATTACGCCAGGAGTAGTCAGGATGGGAGTTGGACAAAGCATGACACTCAGTCTGACCGACGCCACCAATCATCCAGTTATCACTGATGGGTCGGGAATTAGATGGACTTCATCCGATGAAACACGGGTTGCATTGGGGCCATTCTCTAGCGGCGCGACAAACACGGCTACGATTATTGCTCGCGCACCGGGGAGAGTTACCATCACCGTGACCAATCCGGTACTCCTCAATCCGATCACGGCGGATGTGGAGGTAACAACGACTCCCGTAAATGTCTGTGAGCCAGATGTGCCGACCTATGCGCCGAGTGGCTGTGAGTGGCCTAGGATTGTTGCAAAAGATCCGTTTACTCCTCTTCAAGCTGGGCAAGCAGTACCCATTTCTGAGCTGATTGAGTATCGACCAGGAACATGTAGCCAGATCACGCAGATGGAGTTCGGGGTTCCCCTTCGAGATCCGACATGGAGTCTTGAGGGCATACAAGATCCTTCTATCTATGAACACCACGGGTTGGTGGGATTTTCATTCTTGCCCGGTCCCACTTTTCCCGGATCCCTCGAGCCTTCCTCTGTGAGGCTTCGACCCAACGGATCCACGGATCGCAATTCTATTAGTGTTGGACCGATATTGTATCAGTATAGACGTGATGACCCGCTCGGCCAGTTCCCGGCGTTATACCATGGAAACTTCCAATGCATCTTTAGACTAAGAAGCAGTCCATGAGGTAAATGTCCATGATTGTTGGGGGACTTTGACGTTGTTACTGAGTCGAGCTGAGGAAGATTACCTCTTGGGATCGTTGAAGCTATGTATTGCTTCGTTAGGGGATTTCTGTTGACCAACACATCTCCAGATTTCTCATTGCACATGAATCAATCAGGCATCTCTAACTTTTGGGGGATGTAACAGTGCGCACTGTTTGTATTTTAGTCAGTTCTCTTCTCCTAGCTGTTGTCTCTTGCGCACCATCTGTGACAGTGGCGGCGGGGAAGTTCTCAGGGAGTGTAAAAGCAGAATTTCATGAAGACGGACTAAAAATGACGCTTCTTGAAAACTTTGAGTACGTTGATCCGCTAGGCCGAAAGTGGGTAGCCCCGAAGGGCCACGTCATCGATGGCGCGTCTATCCCACGCTTTGCATGGACATTGATTGGTGGTCCGTTTGAAGGAAGGTATCGAGACTCATCTGTGATTCACGACGTCGGATGTGACAAGCGTTGGGCCTCATGGCAAGTAGTTCATGAAGTGTTCTACATGGGTATGCTTACATCGGGCGTCGAGGATTGGCGTGCCAAGGTGATGTACGCGGCTGTTTACCACTTCGGCCCACGTTGGGAAAAAGTCGTACGCATCTCGGGAATACCGGCGATACAAACACCTGTCGCTCGACAGCGAGCGCTGGAAGGTGAGGAGCCAGGGAGCACTGCGGAAATCTTGTCGGTCACCCCGCCAATCAATCTGCCTTTGGGACCCCCGACATCCATGTTCACCATACGAATATCTCCGCCACCACTAAAAATGACGCAAGAACAATTCCAGGCTCTGCGAATGGAAATGGAGGAAGCTGCACTCGCAGGCAAACCTACGAGGACGCTTGAATCTATTAGGTCAGTGGGAAAATAGACGAATCCAAATGATAGTCAAGTCTTGCTGTAACATCCCTGTTGCGCTGTTCGTTCGATCGCCGCAAGGATTTTGCCGCGTGTCGGCGCGTCAAATTCGTGGCCGTAGAAACGAAGGAATAGGCCTTTTCGTATGGTTGCCTCCGTGGCCTGCGGGTCCTGCTCTCTGAGTGACGCTTCGACGAAGGCTCGTGGAAGATTTAAAGGGGGTCTGCGTCCAATACTGTTCGCGATTTCCTGTGGAATACGTCGGTCGGTGTGGGCGGCCGGATAAATCACGGAATTTAAGAGTAAGGTTTCTGCTACCGCTTCGGCAGACTCTTCTAATTTATAGTCGCTCCCTCTTGGGAGGCCTAGCAGAGGCATGGCCACGGAATCGACATGCCACGGGTCGTATTGGGTCCGTTACTTCACCGCTCAGAATCCTAAGACACCGCCTGTTCCATGGTGGCGAGGATCTTGCTGCGCGTTGGCACGGGGCGCTCATTTCCGTAGACGGGAACGGCATGATTCGTTGATTTTAATTAGACTGGTCTATATACTGGTCTAGTTATATATTTTGACGGAAGAGGACATTATGAAAACCGTGATCGGTTCGTATGAAGCGAAAACCAAACTTCCTGAATTGCTGCGACAGGTCAAAGCGGGAAAAAGTTTTACGATTTTGAATCGTGGTGTACCCATTGCAGATCTAGTGCCGAGTGTTGGAGCAAAAGCAAAGGACAAAAGGGCTGCGGTTGATAAACTGAAGGTTTTTATGCGTGCCGAACCGGTACGTGGCGTAAACCTGAAGGCACTTCGCGAGGAAGGACGTGCGTGAATTCGTCCTTGATGCTTCGGTCACCATGCGCTGGTTTTTCGGTGACGGTAAGCCCCAAGAACTGGCCTACGCGGGCCGCGTGCTCGACGCCATGCAAGAGGTCGACGCACTTGTGCCCGTAACATGGGGGCTCGAGGTGGCCAATGTCCTTGCCAAGGCAGAGGAAAAGGCCCTGGTGACAGAAGCTCGGAGCGGAGTATTTCTTAGAATGTTAGAAGAAGCCGACATCAAAGTGGATGGCGACACCTTTGAGCATGCGCTGTCGGATACGCTTCAACTGGCTCGCCGATACAAACTCTCCGCGTACGATGCGTCGTACCTTGAACTGGCCTTACGATTGGGGCTACCTTTGGCTACGCTTGACGAAGACTTGCAAAAGGCAGCAAGAAAAGCGGGCGCGAAAAAGTTTGTGTGGGAATGAGGGTCAAGTCTTGTGTCAACATATTGATGTTGGAAGGACCGAAGAGCGGCCTTTCTTTGATTTCGTGGATTTCATCTACTTATGTCTTCTCAAAGCCGCTTCAAGTCAGAGGCATCGCATCTGCATCAGATCTACTCACAGGTCAGGGATGACCGGTCTGTCCACAAATCGGAACTGATTAATTTGTGTGTGGCGCAGAACGGCTCACGTATTTATGAAGGATACTGGCTATCAGGCTTTGATAGGGCAAGCCTTCCTCGGCGGCTTTCCGCTTCAGCATTTCAAGGTCGGCAGTCGATAATCGAATGTTGATCCGGGCATCCTTGCGCGTATAGCGCCGGGCGGCCTCCACAGCTTCTCTCCTGGCCACATCCTGATTCTTGACCGGTCTGAAAGCACCGCCTGCATAATCAGCGAGCAGCCTTTCCTCGTCTTTATCCAGGAGAGTTTTCTTCTTCATGGGGTGCTTCCTTTCGCACGGTTTCTGGTGGCCTTTCGACTGGGATAGATTGTCTTTAAAAACAAAGTCCGGCGTTCTCTGACAACCGGGACAACATAGACATATCCATCCATATCGACTTCATAGAGAAGCTGGTTGGGATAGCGCTGGCGATCGTGATGTTCCAGCACCTGAATGAGATTGCCGCTTTCGATCAGAGCGATGATCTGCTCGAAGCTGATTCCTCGCTCGCGGATGAGCCAGGCGTTCTTGTCAGGGTCGAAGGCGTAATCCCATTCTTCCATATTTCAAGTATACTATGACGATGTGTGCCTATTGTCAACATTAAGTCCCCGCATGGCATGGACCAGTCCGAAACCCGTTTCAAGCCACAGGTCATGCGACTTAACGTTCCATCTTTACCGATTATGGAAGACCGGCTGCGCCGCCCGTTCGATGGCGGCGAGGATTTTGTCGCGTGTCGGCGCGTCGAATTCGTGTCCGTAGAAACGAAGGAACAGGCCTTTTCGGATGGTGGCCTCGGTGGCCTGAGGGTCCTGCTCACGGAGTGATGCTTCGACGAAGGCTCGCGCCGTATCGCGCATGGCGCATCCCATGATCAGACGTTCTTCCCCGGTCCGCTGCATGAGCATGGCGCGATACCGCTCGTCTATAGCACGCGGCGTGTCATTCATAGTTGAAAGAGCGTGACGACTCGCCCAACGTCTGTTCATCGCTCACGACGGCCGCAAGCTTATGCTTTTCACCCTGAGAAGTCACCTTATCGAATAGTGGTGATAACAGGACCCCTGTCTCGGAGAGAGTAGCTATTCAGCTTCGATCCCGCTACAATGCCGTCGTTTATATCTGAACGTATGACCACGGCGATCCCTCAAGCAAAACCGACCCCTGAGACACTCCTTCAGCGGACATTGAATGCCGCGTTGAACGACATCGGCACGGACGCCGCATTGGCGGCTGTTTTTCATCAAGAGAACGGCCCACTCGTCGAACATGTGTCCCGCGGGTTCACGCCACGAGATGTCCAAGCCATTCTCCGTACCCTGTCGACGCAACGTGCCGCAGCCTTAAACCCGGCTGCCCAAGATTCGGATGGCGCCCGATCCATCCGTCTGCGCTTGATCACCCCCGGAGCAAAATCGTTGCTCGTTATTCCGCTTTGCCACTTCAACAGCGTCTACGGATGCCTCGTCATCGGACGAAAAGAGGGCGCGGCCTTCTCCAAAAAGGACAAATCCAACCTGGAGCAGACGTGCGACGGCATGACCAAAGCGCTGGACCGCGAAGGACTCTTCAATACCAACGTGATGCTGAGTCGTGCCTACGTGACCCAGGAGCCTAGCCCTACCCAGCAAACAGGAGCGGACATGTTTCCGCCGATGACCAAGCACTTTTCACCCGAGCTCCAAGAAAAGATCGAGACGGTCTTGGCCGAAGCGCATCAATACGTGACGTATGACCGCGCCTGGACGTGCTACTACGATCCGCTCGCGGGAAATGTCGAGGTGTTGGGAATCGCCGGCGACGTGAAGGAAGACCCAAAAGACGCGAAGAAAGATCTCAAACCCGGCCAACGGCTGACGCTCGACAGTTCGGCGGCGGGATGGGCCGTCCGCCATCGAAAGCCCCGCGTGGATCACGATCTGGCTTCCACTCAAGGTCGTTTTCTCGATCACAAGCATCTTTTCAAGGACCGGTTTCAGTCATCGCTCGTCATTCCCTTCTTCGTCAAAGGCCAGGTCGGGGGGACGTTTACACTGGGGTCGAAGGATCCACAACGGTATCAGACCACCGATGCTCGAACGCTGGAGCCCGTGATTTTCAAGCTTGCGGAGCTCTTGCAAGCACCGGCGCCACAGGCTGCGGCTCTTTCACCGACGACCGACGTCGGAGCAGCGGGCACCCGTCTCCCTGTAGCTGCTCCGTCCGAGCCCAGTATTCGAAAGCAAGAGCGCCAGGCCGCGATCGGAGAGTTCAGCGCGTTTTTGGCGACCGAGATTCGAGAACCATTGGCCTCCATTCGTTCGCAACTCGAAGAAGTGACCGGTGAAGGAATTCTGGACTTCGATCCACAGACGCGAGTCGAAAATGCGATGCGAGATTTGATCCGGATCGAAGCGATTCTGAACGAGATCCTCGACTTCGCAAAGCCGCTGGAACTCAGTCGCCATCTGTGCCGTATTCCCGAAGTGCTCGAGAGTGCCCTCGTGGTGGTGGGAACCGATCTGGAAGCGACCCGGATTCAAGTCACCAAGGACTATGCCAATGTCATCGCCCCCGTGCGTGGCGATGAAGCCAAGCTTCAACAGACGTTTTTGAGCATCTTCCGGAACGCCTGCGAGGCCATGTCTCCCGGCGGCCATCTCCATATCCAAGTCTCCCAACATCGCGCCGGGCGAGGGCTCGACGTTCAGATTCTCATCAAGAACGACGGTGTTCCGATTCCCGCCGAAATCGTCGACAAAGTGTTTGAGCCGTTCTTTACGACCAAACAATCGGGGATCGGGTTGGGTCTGCCCAGCGTCAAAAAAATCGTTGAGGAACACGGCGGAACCATTGCGATCGGCAGTGCCCCCGGTGAAGGCACCACCGTCACCATTCGTCTACCCGGCATCAGCCGCGGGCCGGCGTTTCGACATCGTGGCCGAGGCCGACGCCACCCACGGCGACCGAATTGACGCATATCCTCATCTCTTCCTCACCACTCCAGCACTCAGCTATTCCAGATATGAAAGAGAGAAAAAACTGGCGAGGTCCTTACTCGTTCACTGTTTGACAGAAACGGCCGGCCGTCGCTATGATTCAGCGGATGATAGATCTTCCCATTGAACGTACACTATTCATGATCCTCAACCATCGTCCTAGCTCAAAGGGAGAACAGGTATGAAACTTCTTACCGGTGCGGTTGCGACAGTCTCCTCGATCCTGCTTGCATGCTCCGTGGCGTCGGCCAACCCTGCGCTGCTGCCGAAACATGAAGGTTACCCCATGAAGAACTCGGGCAGTCCCGTGAACGGCCAACCGACTGCCAACGATCCCGGCCAGCCAGACGCACGGGGAACGTCCACGCTATTGAAGTCCGCAGATTCGGTCAAGAATGCCGAACAGAAGCTCATAAAGACTGATAATGCGCGAATTACGGAAGGACAGGGTGCCGGCAGGCTTCCAAATGTGCAGGGTCCTCAGATCACGATTGCTCCGCCGGTAACCTCCGCAACGAAAATCACCGGCGAGCGTACGATCGATTAACTTCTTCTATCGTAAATCGTAATGAGGGGGGGACTCTACCAAGATTCTCCCCTCATCAGCAGTTCCGCTTCTTTCCTAGTTCATCCTTATCCCAGAGCCAGCCTCCGCCAATCTGAACCGCCAGGGTTTTTTCGCCCACAAGCCGGCATATTCGACGCCGATTCGTGGGAACGTTTTAACCTGAGAGAGAGCGACTCTTGCCCCTCGATCCTCGAACCAGATGGATCGACCACTGGTCAGGTCGAGTCGATTCAGCGACCGATCGATATCTAGCTCTCGACAGAGCTTTCCAGGTCCATCTATCAGCTCCCCATCGACCTCAATAGCGCGAATCAACACGGCTGCTGGAAATTCAGTTCGTTCCGTCACGACGTTGAGCATGTGGTACATGCCATAGATGAAGTAGACATAGGCTATTCCTGGAGGACCGAACAGCACTTCTGTTCGTGTAGTCCTGCCTTTTGAGGCATGACAGGCCTTGTCTTCACAACCGACGTACGCTTCGACCTCGATGATTTTCCCGGCAATCCTTCCCCTTCCATTCTCACGTATGAGGTACTTGCCGACCAACGACCGGGCCACGATCAATGTTGGACGGTTGAAGTATCTCTTCGAGAGGAAATTGACAGCCATTTCCGGCTTTTCAATTTTCTACCAGCCGAGGACATAGGCGAATATCAATGGTGCGACGATGGTGGCGTCTGACTCGATGATGAATTTCGGTGTGTCCACACCCAGCTTTCCCCACGTAATCTTTTCGTTCGGCACGGCCCCGGAAT
>CAZPNQ010000045.1:0-29406 GCA_964587955.1 uncultured Nitrospira sp. | reverse complement strand
TTGGAGGTTGGAGGTTGGAGGTTGGAGGTTGGAGGTTGGAGGTTGGAGGTTGGAGGTTGGAGAGGAGAATTGGCGCCTAAATGCCAGGGTACATCTTTCCTTTTGAGAAGCTAGAAGTATGGCGGGAATCCCTCGAATTGGCGGATTATATATTGGAGTTGTTAGAGCGTATCCCCTTAAGCAAGCACTTGCGCCTAACTTCTCAACTGGAAGGAGCAGTCGTTTCAGTTGCCCAGAATATTGCTGAAGGAAAAGGCCGCCAACACAGAAAAGAATTCCTACAGTACCTGAGTATTGCTCAGGGTTCGCTCTATGAAACTGTTACATTAAACGAAGTATTCCGCATCCGACGGATCTTTTCAGAAGCGGAGTCAGCTACGATTCGAAGTCGAGCCGAGTTACTTGATCGTAAGTTAAACGGTTTGATGAATTCGGTAAGAGGAAAAAGCCGACCGACTCACTGATGTCCAGCACATTGTATTGGGCCTCGTATTGGGCCTCAACCCTCTAACCTCAGGCGGTAAGCAACAATGGGCGTGTCCTTCTGGGAAAATCAACGCGTCGTCGTCACGGGCGGTGCCGGGTTTCTCGGCTCGTTTGTCGTTGATCAGTTGCAAGCGAAAGGTTGTCGGCAGATCGTCGTTCCACGCAGCAAGGATTACGATCTGGTGCAGATGGATGCAGTGAAACAATTATATGGCGATGCAAACCCCGATATCGTGATTCATCTGGCCGCTCGTGTCGGCGGGATCGGAGCCAATCAAGCCAATCCCGGGCGATTTTTTTACGACAATCTGATGATGGGGACGCAGTTGATCGAGGTCGGCCGCCAACGGGGGTTGAAGAAGTTCGTCGCAACCGGGACCATCTGCGCCTACCCCAAATTCGCGCCCATTCCATTCAAAGAAGACGACATCTGGAACGGGTATCCCGAAGAAACCAACGCGCCCTATGGGCTGGCGAAGAAAATGATGTTGGTGCAATCCCAGGCGTATCGGCAGCAGTATGGCTTTCATTCGATCGTCTTGTTTCCGGTGAATCTCTATGGACCGCGTGACAACTTCGATTTGGAAACGTCACATGTGATTCCGGCACTCATACGCAAATGCGTGGCGGCGAAGGACGCTGGCCAGGCGTCGATCAGCTTGTGGGGGGATGGCTCGCCGACTCGGGAATTTCTCTATGTCGAGGATGCCGCGGAAGCTATTCTGCTTGCGGCCGAACAGTATGATGGAGATGTGCCCGTCAATCTAGGAACAGGTGAAGAGGTTGCGATTCGTGATCTTGCCGGAATGATCGCAGCTGAGGTGGGGTTTACCGGGAAAATTCAGTGGGACACTACCAAGCCGAATGGCCAGCCGCGGCGATGTCTTGACGTGAACCGGGCCAAGCAGCTCTTCGGATTTCAAGCCCGGCATAACCTGCGCGATGGATTGAAGAAAACTGTCCAGTGGTTTCAGGCCAACCGCCAAGCGATACGGGAGGTGCAATTTTAGGGTTTCGGTCGTTCCGCCTGTCCAATTGGAACATGGCTATCGAGGCTTGCTTTCGATCTCGCTGGACAACTCGTAGCACTGCTCCATTATCGCTCAGGCCGCCGCAGTATTCACATACATCTCCGAGGGTCATATCATGCTGTAAACATATATTCAGTTGCCACGTATACTTCGAATCAATATCATCATGGAATCTTAAAGGGATGTGATTCAGATCTGAGTTGAGGTGAAAGGTGAAGTGTATCGACATCATCGCCGGAGCACGGCCAAATTTCATGAAAATCGCGCCGATTATCGAGGCGCTCAACGCAGCCGAGCGGCACGGTGGACAGTTACGATATCGGTTGATCCATACCGGTCAGCATTATGATCGGGCCATGTCCGGGAGTTTCTTCGAAGAACTTGGGATCCCGGATCCGGACATCAATCTCGAAGTGGGGTCGGGCACTCAGGCCGAGCAAACCGCCGGCATCATGGTCGGATATGAAAAGGTTTTGTCGAAGGGAAAGAGCGACCTCTGTCTTGTCGTGGGGGACGTCACGTCTACCATGGCCTGTTCCATCGCGGCGCGAAAACTGGGTGTCCGGGTGGCTCATGTGGAGGGCGGCATTCGGTCAGGCGATTGGACGATGCCGGAGGAAATCAACCGGGTGGTGACCGACGCCATCACCAATTGGTTTTTTACGACGAGCGAAACGGCCAACGACAATTTGCGCCGTGCCGGTGTCACCGACGACCGGATCTTTTTTGTCGGCAACACGATGATCGACACGTTGCTCAAGAACGTGCCGCGCTTACGGCCACCGGCTTGTTGGCACCCCCTCAAGCTCGAACCAGAGCGGTTTTTTGTCGTAACGCTCCATCGGCCGGCCAACGTCGATGGAGAGCAGCAGCTCTTGTCGTTGCTTCGCGCCATTGCCGAAGGCACCAAAGGACTGCCCGTGGTATTTCCCATGCATCCACGCACCGCGAAGAATCTCAGAGAACTGGATAACAAGATGCCGCAGCTTCATTATGTCGATCCGCTCGGCTATCTGGAATTCAATTATTTGGTGAAACATGCGAAAGGGGTCATTACTGATTCAGGAGGGATCACCGAGGAGACAACCGTTCTCGGAGTGCCGTGTTTGACGCTTCGTGACAACACCGAACGGCCGGAGACCATCACGATCGGCACGAACGAACTGATCGGGACTGATCCGAGCAAGCTTCCACCCGCGCTGGCAAGATTGATGGAAGGAAAGTGGAAGAAAGGCGCTATCCCACCACTCTGGGACGGGAAGGCGGCGGAGCGGATCGTGGTCCATTTGGAAAAACTACTGCTTTCATCGTGACGAAGGTCTGTGCTCAATAGCTCCTACATTATTCATGCGCTCCTACTCGAAAGCTTCTGTGTAATCTCGTTTTCGTCATTCTTTGAGTATCGCAATCTGTTTCACTCACACCTTGGTAGTCCGGGACTAGTGTAGGAATGCAAATAGTGATCTGGGAGTCATAACCAGATGTCCAGAAAACACAGATCTACGTACTCCTACTTTTTTGTTCGGTATCAAGCCGATAATCTTCCCTCGCTACCAATTATTATGGTCCTAATAGTTTGCCCAATGTGAATCAATAATCTGTCACTGGTTGAACAACTTTGCATCTGCAAAAGTTCTTCGTAGGAACACCGGACTTTTTCTAAACAGCTGATGTCTTCAGCTGAAGCTGGCATAGAATCAGACCAATAGAGCATCCACATCATCCTCGTAGGTGATTGACCAGTAACACAATCGGCATGGTAATTGCCCGCCTTTAGATGTTGAGAAGCGGGCTCGCGGGCTCTTGTGAAGGTTTACCTCTGAGGAAGTGGTTTCGCTTGCTAGTAGACGGCCAGGAATGACCCCTAACTTACTGCCGAAATAAATACACACATTGCACGCCCGTTTCATTGTTCGATCGAACTCGTCCCAGGTTCTCCCGCAACTCGTTCTGTTGACCCATGCAATTTTATCAACATTCTCTGGACAGTTCGGCAATTATCCCCCAGACTTTTGCGAGAATCTTGATGGAGGATAATTCATGCGTGTCATGGTACGGCGACTACTGAGCCGGGATCAGTTTTCATTTTCCGACCTTCTATGGTCCCAGTTGGGTTTGATAGTGGTTATTGTCGTTTTAATCTTCAACTTTCTGGCTTCTTGGCCAACCGCGCCTCTTCTCGCCGCTGAATCCACGTTTCAGGCCCAAAGCTGTGGATTTTCTGCCGTGCGCGATGCGGTACAGAATGCTATCGATTCAGGAGCGAATAGTGTGGTCACCATTCCGGCGGGTACATGTAACTGGGGAGACAATGAGCTGGTTCTTCCTGGCGGTATCTCGCTGAAAGGTTCTGGGAAAGACACCACCGTTCTTCGGAGCTCTTCCAGTGCAAATGATAGTTTGATCACAATTGATTGCTCGAATGGCAAGACGGCCCGGTTTTCTGACATGACGTTGATCGGGAAGGGAAATCCAGCAATCTGGGATGGGGGCCTCCTTTTTAAGGGGGGGTGCAGCGATTTAGTGGTCTTCAATTCTAGATTTAGCGACTTCGTCTATTACGGGGTCGCCGTGAGGGGCGACTCACAAGGGGTTATTTATCGGAACGATTTTCTAAATAACTATCGGGCAGGTCAAACCGGCGGGGCGACAGGATATGGGGTAGTCGTATACGGTAATGGCACATGGCCGTCGCTCGAACTCGGAACGGCAAACGCGGTGTTTGTTGAAGATAACTACTTCTCAGGAAACCGGCATAATATCGCTTCCAACAATGGCTCACGGTACGTCTTTCGTTACAACAGAGCGATCGCAACCTCCACTGTAAGAGACTTTCCAATGGTGGATGCGCATGGACTCGGTTCCTCTACTCGTGGTTCCCGCAGCTGGGAGATATACAACAATACGTTTTCGACCGACCTGGCTGCGAACGAAAAAGCACGAGCTGTCACACTCATACGCGGAGGTGATGGCGTTGTCTTTAATAACATGGTTACAAACCCACTCACCATTAGAAGCATGATCGAACTGTCGGCGCTAGAGGCTGCACCACCCTATCCTTCAAAGGATCAGATGAGATCTGGATATTTTTGGAACAACAGTCTAGACCTCCTCGTCAATGAAGTACCCAGCAACTTCGTACTGGGGCGAGATTATTTTCTGACTGCGAGGCCAGGCTACATCCCCTATGTGTATCCTCATCCACTTCGCAGTTCTCAGGGGGCTGCCACGCCACCTGTATCTCCCTCCAATCTTCGTGTGGAATGACAAACGAAGTAACGGTGAGCTTCGGGACCACATTGAGGCGACTTTCATAATTCAGCAATTTGTCAGACCGCTTCATCAGGACCAACTCTTGCCAGCACAAAAAACGTTTGAATTTGCCACGTGCATTACAGTAAGTATGATCATAGTAGCCTTCCTAACAAAATTGGCCTGAGCGGTATGTAGCGAATGCCAACAACGTTAGCTGGGCAGTAGCGATAATTTGGAGTCGTTCACCGTCCTTCACGTTATGCGTTCAACCTAGATCTTCTGAGGTTATATGCTGTCCAATTAATGGAGTTGTGCTAGGTCGGTATCAAAGGTTGCAAGGAGCACAGGTCTGTGTTGAACGTCAAAGTAGTTGTGGCGATTGCAATAAGTCTCATTCCTTTGAACCAAGTCCGGCGATTACTCTATCGGGTTCTGTTCGGGTATAGCATCGACCCAAATTCAAAGATTGCATTTGCCACAGTAATTGCAGTCGACAGCGCAACAATAGAAGGGGTGAACATAGGCATGTTTAATCGGTTTATTGGTCCGTACAGTCTGTTAATAAAAAAAGGAACCTCCATCGGCAGGAGCAACGAGTTTTATTGCGGCGGTTGGGCGGCTGAACGCCGCTTTGCCGAAAACGGATATGAGCGATTCTGTCATATCGGGGAAGATTGTGTCGTAACGCGATCCCACTATTTCGACACGACTGGAGGGATCTCGATCGGAGACCGCTCGTGGATAGCCGGTTGTTATTCTCAATTCTGGTCTCATGGAATAGGCGTCCGTCTTCGCACGATTTCGATTGGCCCTGATTGCTATATCGGCTCCGCGGTCAGGTTCGCTCCGGGAGCGTCAATAGGGAAAAACAATGTCGTTGGATTAGGCGCCGTCGTTGTGGGAAACTTTGACATAGAGAATGCACTAATTGCGGGGGTGCCGGCGCGGGTTGTGAACACCGAGTATCATTGGCGTATGCGCAATGTCGTCGCTACAACGAATCCGTGAGTAAGCCTATCCCCTTCCCTGCCCGAGTCTGAGTCCGTCTATAAGCTCAATAGAAATGATGCGCGAAGCATTCAGCAAAGGCAACATTCAGAAGGTTGTCGCGCTGTCGTCTGGCACTATAGCGGCTCAGATTATCGGTGTACTTGCAGCGCCGATTCTTACTAGATTGTACTCGCCCAGTGAGTTTGGTGCATTCGCTATATACCTGAATGGTGTAATGCTCATTTCCGTCATCTCGTGCCTGCGTTACGAAATGACCATCGTTTTGGTAAAGCAGCGCAGAACTGCCATGCTGCTTGTCCTCCTCGCGGCTTTAATTGCAGGTATTTTCTCGCTAAGTTTGTGGGCGCCGATTATTCTGTTTGAGGATGAAATCCTTAGGGTGGTGGGGTTGAGCATTGAGAACCATCTATTGTGGGTATTCCCAATTAGTCTTCTTCTGACGGCGCTGTATAAGATTGCAAGCAATTGGGCTGTGCGACGCAAGGATTTCTCCGGGCTGTCATTTGCAAAGTTGTGGCAGTCCTTGCCACAGACTGCCGGACAAATTTCTTTCGGACTTCTCCATTTTGGGGTATGGGGTCTGGTGATTGGCGAGATAGTGGGACGTTTCATGGGATTCCTTACCCTTGCCTATAGAAGCCGAGACGTTTTCGTTGTTCCAACATCTACGTATCTACATCGTGGGTGCACAATTTTATCTTATTATCGCCGATACCCGTTGTATTCAACTTGGTCAGCACTGATCAATGAAGCCGGCTCTGTAGCCCCGGTATTTTTTCTCGCGACTCTGTATGGATCCGGAACTGCCGGATTATTCGCTCTTGTGCAACGGGTATTCGCGCTGCCGATGGACTTAGTTGGTCAGACGGCATTGAATCTATATGTGGCAGAAGCATCAGATGCCATTCGCACAGACCAAAAAAAGCTGCGTGGCCATTTTATAAAAACGTTTTTTGTGTTGCTTGGACTTGCTACAATTCCCGTTTGTCTGCTGACATGGCTTGGCCCCCGATTATTCGATGCCGTGTTTGGCCATGAGTGGCATGCCGCTGGTGTCTATGCTCAAATCTTGGCTGTTGCGTACGGCGTACGATTGGCCGTTGCCCCCCTCTCTCAGACCATGCAAATGTTGGGAAGGCAGAGGTACATTTTATGCCTCGAAGTAATTCGCCTCCTTAGCATATGTGGTGCCTTTATGTTTGGATACGTGCTTAAGTTGGAAGCCGAAACCGTTCTATTATTTTATTCAGCAATTTTGACCAGTTTCCAGATGTGGATGTTAGGGGCAACCTGGAAGCTGGTTAAGGGCGTAGAGTCATGATTCTCTATAGTGTATATTTCGTATTGCTATCAATGTTCATGCTCAATATCGGCTCATACTTTGACTCGGCTTTTACTGCGATCGGCGTAACTGTGGGGATGAGAACAGTAGTAATTCAAGGTGTGATTTTGATCATCGTACTACTGATTCTTGCAAACAAGGGAGCTGATAGAGTGGTATGGCGTGAATTACAACAGAATGTCGCTGTCTGGACACCTTTCCTCATCTACATTGTATTCCGAATAGATAGCGAGAATCCGTATTCGGAACTGAAATTTGCAAAGGTCTTTGCGATTTCATTTTTGTGTGTCATCACGGTCACCGCGACCTATCTCAGTGATGCCCGCACATTCATCCGGACGTTTCCGATCGTTATCATTGCGCTCAGTACCGGGCTAGGAATAGAGGCGGTGATGCATCCCCAGCAGTATAAGTATCGTACTGTTATCGATCGGTTGACGGTCGAGGGTATGAATCCCATTTGGCTAGCTAGGAGTTTCGCATTAGCCGGTGTCTGTCTCTTTCTCCTCCCGCTGCGCAATCACGCGCTCAAATTGATCAGCTTGGGTCTCTTTATAGCCGGGATTCTTCCAACTGGGTCTCGAGGACCTCTCATGTCTCTCATCCTGACTCTCACAGTCTGGCTGGTCAATGTGTCAGGTGCTGCCAGAATACGATTGACCATTGTAACTGCATTGATCGGCGCGCTGGCTGTCTCAGCTCTTTTGTTCGCCGGCGATCAGATTGAGACAGCAATAAACGCATATCTGTCGAGAGGTCAAAACCAAGGATTTGTTGAGGAGTCTGGGCGTCCACAATTGTTTGAAATCGCCATAAACGATTTTATGTCGTCTCCCGTTGTCGGCGTTGGATTAGGTGAATATGGTGAGAGCGTAATACGAGGCATGAAGGGTCATACATGGGATTCTACAAACCTGGGCTACTATCCGCACAACATTATTTTAGAGCTATTGGCCGAGCTAGGCGTGCTTGGCGTGATACTAGCCGCGGTCGCCATGCGACCCGGCAAGTGGATGCGTGACCTGAAGAACCCCTATTTCTATCCGTTTCTCCTGACATTTTTCTATTCAATGACGAGCGGTGATATCAATGCGAACACAGGAGTTCTCATTTTTGGCACCCTGGCGCGATTAACGTCACGGTATCCGGCAACGGATGAGGCAGCTGCAGTGCCGGAAATCTCGCAAGTGGAGGCGATACGATGAAAGCACTCTTTGTCTATTCAAATGAGGCCAAGACTGGATTATCGGCAAAAGGCAAGAAAATCGAGGACGGCTTTCGGAATGCGGGCTATGAAGTCCATGCTATCTATTTTTCGAGTGGTCACGAAAAGGGCGCGCGTCTCTATGAGTGGCTGAAGATTAACTATTTATTCATCCGCTCGATCATGACTGTGCCGTACGATGTGGTGTATGTGCGGTATGCATACTATTTTGGGCTGATCTACCTGCTTGCGTGGATTGCGCGGTGCCCTCTTCAAATCGAGATCAACTCCAATATTCAAGGGGAGCTTGTCCAGCGTGGACAGACTATTCGTGCCCGGTGCGATCAAGGGGTCACCTGGATGGCTTGTCACGCGGCTAGACGAGTGCATGTCGTATCGAGGCAGTTGGAACGGATGTACCGAAACGCTTTTCCCACAACGGAGATCGTGTTTAACCCTAATTTTGTAGTGTCAGAGGTAATGCCTTCCGTTCGAAGCCCGGGCGGAACCGGCATAACGAATCTTGTGTTCTTGGGCAATGCCGCACAACCCTGGCATGGAATCGAGAAATTCATCCAAAAAGTGATCGTCGGGAATCGGTGGTTTGCTTCACACTGTCGCCTGCATTTAGTAGGACAGAGTACGGATCGGATTGACAGCCTCATCTCGGCGCATCGTCTTCACGAAGTCGTCAAAGCGCATGGGTTTATGACGGGTGCTGCAAAGGACGGCATTCTCCAACAGATGGATATCGGGATCGGGTGTTTTGATCTGGGCGTCATTGGGCTGACCGAAACGACATCTATTAAGAATGGTGAATACCTCCATTCGGGATTAGCGCTTTTGTTAGGATACGAGGATCCGGCCTGCCCATCAGGTCTCAGCTTTGTAGGAAAACTGTTACTCGATGAAGAAGACGTGCAGAGCGCATTAGAAGCCTACAGTCGCCGGATCAAAGCCATACCAGATCTAAGGAAGCAAGCCCACGACTATGCCAGGGCGCATCTACTAGTGAAGCACTATATTGAAAAGATTGTTGCCGTCTGAACGATAGGCTTTGAATCCGTATATGGAGGCGGATCCAATTATCATTATGAAAAGAAGGGATTGATCATGATCTCTTGTGGACAGACCAACATCAGTGCCAAGTTTCTGCATAGGCTGGCTAAGGGTACAGCAGCAGTGGTACTGGCGACGATGACAGTTGCGCTGTATATACCGACGAGTGCTGAAGCTTCTGGTGTGCAGGAGCTTCGGTATCTCTTTGATGAGAACTTCAATTGGGTGACACCTGCAAAGCGAGAAAAATTTCTTGCTGACGTTAAAGTAGCCGGGTTCAACGTGATTATTCCGGTGATATGGCGCGGAAAGGGAGTGTCGTGGCCGTCCAACCTTGCACCGATGGATCCTGCCTGGAGCGACACGAAAGGCGCCAGTGCTGACCCCTTGAAGGATTTGATCGTCCGAGCTCATGAACAAGGTATTAAAGTCGTGCCTTGGTT
The DNA here is from genome assembly GCA_964587955.1 of uncultured Nitrospira sp. Taxonomy (GTDB): domain Bacteria; phylum Nitrospirota; class Nitrospiria; order Nitrospirales; family Nitrospiraceae; genus Nitrospira_D. The sequence continues at coordinate 19,575 of CAZPNQ010000045.1, read as the reverse complement.
CACGATTGCTCATCGTCTACACAATTTTTTTCCTGAATTTCATGAAGAAGGAACTCCTGATCATGCGTTCAATGTACATGAAGACAGCTTCAGAAGATTTATCGTGAAATTAATGATGGAAGTCGTGCAAAAGTACGATGTTGATGGCATCAATCTAGACTATGTTCGGGCAAAAGGAATCTGTAAAACACCGGCCTGCCGAACGCAATATAGTCGTCAAGCCAATAGAGATCTCCTTAAGGACGCTGGGCAAATGTTTAACAATAAAGAAGCGGGTGATGCGATCGCAAAGTGGAATGCTGTAGCCGTCACGCGAATTATCGAAGATTTCTCCATGCAGGCGCGGGCGCACCGATCCACGTTGCCGATAAGCATCGACTCGCATCCGGTAGCCAAGTGGACTTACTTGGAGGGGGCTAGCAGCATTGCCTGGGCCAATCGTGGTCTCATCGATATGATTTTCGATATGCAATATATGAAGGAGATAGATATTGCCTCTGTGAACGATGCCCAGTCAAAACTAATTGATCCTAGCAAGTACGTGTTACTTGTGGGAAATTACGAAGCGTCTCCCACCGATAAGCAACGCGTTTGGTCGCGCGATGCGTCGCTAGTTGCTGAATTGCTAAAAAAATCGAGGCTGCACAGCCAAAAGGCTGGAGCGGTCGCCTTGTATGAGTATAGATATATGAACGACGAACAAATACAAGCAATAAGCCGAGGACCATTTAGTTCGACAGGTAATAACGAGTCGCTATTTCCCGCTCGGAAAATTGTTCCTCCAAGTCTATCAATGCGATAGATCTGGTGTTTTGAGAGAATTCTTTGACAAATCTCGAACTCTACTCATTTGGTCAGACAGGCCGTCAAGAGTAATTCGTTATGAGTGTTCCCGAGCGGAACCACTATACACATGAATGCCGAATCATGCTTGCGCTGACGGATGTGTGGAAGAAGAAGTTGATGCGGTAATGCAAGAATTTGACGACTGGAAGAATGAGGATGAATGAATAGGTCCGCTAATTCAGCCGGCGTAATGTTCGTTGCCCCAGACACTCGGTCTCATGGCGGAATCGCGAAGGTTATTGAGAACTACCAGCGAAGTGAGTTTTGGGAGAAATGTAATTGTAGCCAATTTTCTACGTATCGAGACTGGAATTCCACCTTCGCCAGAGTTGTACATTCGCTATGGCGGTGCATTGCGTTTGGGTGGATGCTCATTTTTGTTCGGCCTTGTGTCGTAAGTATTCATACGGCCGTGAGTGCAAGTTACTACCGAAAGCTGGGCTACATCCTTCTTTCTCGACTGTTCGCCATACCAGTTGTGGTTCATATTCATCCCGCCAGCTTTTATGAGTTTTTCAAAGAAGGTGGATCTCTTAGAAGGTTTGTAATTACCAGAGGTTTGAATCTAAGCGAGGAATTAGTTTTCCTTTCCCAGCAATCTGTAGACCAATTCCGACCTTTTTTCCATCAAGCAAGAATGACTGTGATCCGAAATCCTGTAGACGTAGAACTTTTTCATTCAGGAAGCAGATCGCCAGTGAAAGGGAATTACCGCATTCTTTTTATGGGATGGATCATAAAGGAAAAGGGTGTTTACGATATAGTCAATGCGATACCCGAAGTCGTCGCGAGCTTTCCACAAGCGGAGTTCGTATTCGCCGGAAATAAAGAAGTAGAACGGCTTAAGGAAATTATCGAGCACCGACAACTTACTCGGTATGCCAAGGTTTTAGGTTGGGTTGATGGATCTGAGAAATTAGATCTGTATCGCACCTCTCGTCTTCTTTTGTTGCCGAGTTACACGGAAGGTGTCCCTAATGTAATTCTTGAAGCAATGGCAAGCGGACTTCCTGTAATTACCTGCCCAGTTGGGGGAATTCCAAGCGTTTTTGTTGAGGGCGAGAATGGATATTATGTGTCGCCAGGCGATACGCAGGAACTTGCTGCACGCATTGTGCACATGCTTGGAGACGATGAAATGTGCGAGGAAATATCACATCTGACTGGACGGAAGGCAAGGGAGTTTTATTCTATTGAAGTGATAGGACGTCAGCTCGAGAATGTATACAGGAAATTTTTGCACATTTCTTAGAGAAGTGGCATAGGTAAAGAGTGATTGTATGCCAGAAAGCACAATAAGGAATGGATCGCCTTAGACGGTAAAGCATTTCGAAAGTTATGGAGGCAAGAAACACGACAAGTATGGGATCTGTATCGCTACAGGCATCTGGGGAAAGAGAAACACTTCAGGAGAAGGCAAAATATATCGGATATAGGATTGCAGAGACTTCAGATATGAGGTTGCTGAGACAAGAGAAGCCAACATGGGCCATGCTTCTATTGACAAGATCGTTTCGCAAGATCATCAGTCTCCATTCAGTTGTGGGATATCTAACGCCTCGATGCTTTGTCTGAGTGTGTCGCAAGAGATGAAGGAACAGTAACAAAACCGTTTGCCATGTGTGGAATTGTAGGTGTCTTTGATCATAGCGGTGTTCCGGTTTCGGAGCGAGATCTCCTGCTCATGCGAGATCGTATGAGCCGGCGTGGTCCCGACGATGCGGGACTTTTTGTGCATCAAGACACAGAATTCTTCGTTGCGCTGGGACATCGCCGTCTTTCAATCATTGACTTGTCACATCTTGGGCAACAGCCGATGGCTACTGCTGACGGTTCGCTTTGGATTGTCTTTAACGGAGAAATCTTTAATTACAAAGAACTGCGGGAAGTTTTGTTGAGTACTGGCAACTACCGATTCCTATCGAATAGTGACACTGAAGTGCTGCTCTATGCTGTTCGAGAGTGGGGGATAGAAGGGTGTTTACAGCGGATCAGGGGTATGTATGCGTTTGCTTTGTTTGACAGGCGTGATGCCTCGCTGACACTCGTTCGTGATCCCTTGGGTGTGAAGCCGCTCTACTATCTGCGAGAACGCGGACGGTTTGTGTTTGCATCGGAAATTAAAGCGATTCTTGCTATGCCCGACATGAAGCCATTGATTAATGATCAGGCGCTCTATCATTACTTAACTTTTGCGAATGCCCCGGCTCCCATGACCTTCTTTGAGGGAATTTCAAAAGTTGAGGCAGGTACCTATCTTTCCGTGAGTCGGGAGGGTCGAGTGAACTGTGTCCGGTATTGGGATTCTGCTAGATTTACCCCACAAACATCATCACTTGCGGAACCTGAATGCATAGAGGAACTCCGTCGTCTGCTCCGTCAGTCCGTCCGTCGACGGATGGTCTCAGATGTCCCGTTCGGAGTGTTCTTAAGTGGGGGTGTGGACTCTTCATTGAATGTCGCCCTGATGGCAGAGCTGCTCGACCGTCCGGTCGAGACCTTCTCCATTGGAATCAAAGATGATCCATCCAATGAGTTTGCATATGCCAAGCAGGTAGCTGATTATTTTCATACCAACCACCATGAAGCTGTTATCTCAAACGATGACTTTATCAGCTTTCTGCCGCAGATGGCCTATCTTCAAGATGAACCAGTGGCGGATCCTGTGTGTGTGCCGATTTATTACCTTTCAAAATTGGCTCGCGAATCAGGTACATCGGTCATCCAAGTGGGGGAGGGTAGCGATGAAATTTTTGCAGGCTATCAAACTTACCATCTCTTCGATGGCTGGAATCGTCGCTACTACGAACCCTATCTCCAGATGCCAAGCTTCCTCCGCCGCTCGATCTATGCGCTCGGAAAGAATCTAATTTCTGGTGAAAGGCAGGATGCCCTCCGGCGAGCCGCACTCAGTGATCCACTTTTTTTGGGTAATGCTATTGCCTTTTGGGACAACGAGAAGTCCGCCTTACTAAAAGAGGAATTTCTCCCACCTCAGACCTCAAGTCGTTATATTGATGAACTTGATCGTTCGCTAGGCTTGGACGATCCACTGCTGCGCATTATCCAGATCGAGTTGAAGAATAGACTTCCCGAATTGCTGCTCATGCGTGTCGATAAGATGAGCATGGCGAATTCGATTGAGACGCGAGTGCCTTTTCTCGATGAGGATTTGGTATCTTTTGCTTTGACTATTCCCTCCAGGTTGAAATTTAAGAATGGACAGCCTAAGTATATTCTGAAACAAGCAGCACGCGGTCTCATCCCCGATGCGATCATCGATCGGACGAAATGGGGTTTTTGCGGGTCTGCGACCAACATGCTCAGCGAGCGTCTGGCAGAATATTCACGTTCTCATATTCTAGACAGCCCACTGATCGTTGAGCGTTTCAATCGATCTGCGGTTGAAAACTTGTTCCGTTCCCATCGCCGGCAAAAGCGCTTCAATAGTTTCAAGATTTGGAATCTCCTCAACCTCGTGCTCTGGTATGAAAACTGGATTGTACAGCCACATCATGCAGCAGATCGTGTGACTTGAGTTTTGTCTTAGATCGACAACGTCTCATTTTGCTAGACGATGATGTTGTCATCTGAAAGAGCAAGTTCGCGATTGGATGATCGAAAGTTGTACCTAACGACATATCTTCAAGAGTGGAACGCTGGGCCTGAACTGGTACACGGCGATAGCTTGTGAACGGAAATGAGAGTGTTAGGTTGAACTTACTTGCGAACCTGAATGTATACATAACCGCTGGTCTATCAACTATTCCAGACCAATAACAGTTAGGACCTATGAGTATTCTGACAGGGATGTTCTCTTGAAACAGTTTCCGACTGCATAGTCTTTCGCGCCTTAGTTGTGTGTAGTTCTTACTAAAGAATGGATTTGCGATCGGCAAAGTTGCCAGCTATGGCTTCGACGAGAGACCGATGGTGTGTTGTTCTAGCATTCGCCGAACGCGGATGCCATGCGGCATTGATTGCGGACCAGTTTGGTGATCCTGATATGTTTCGGCAGTAGTATTGTCTCGGTGCGCTTGGATTTTGAAGCCGCTCAATGTAGATTGAGCGCAGTAGGAATCCTAAATAGATTTTCCATCGGGGACTGTACGGCTATGAAGCAAGTTGTTCAAAATTATCGAAGCGGTATTTTGAAGGTGGATGATGTGCCTGCGCCTGTTCTGCGGGAGGGAGGGCTTCTTGTTGCCAACCAGGCTTCGCTGATCAGTCCAGGTACTGAAAAGTCTACGGTCGATGTAGCACAAAAAAGTTTACTTGGGAAAGCAAGAGATCGTCCCGAAATGGTCCGAAAGGTTCTCAGTTCTGTTCAAAAGGATGGACTGGTCGATACGATGCGTCGAGTCTTTCAACGGCTCGATACGCCGGCAGCTCTTGGATACAGTTGTGCAGGAACAATTCTCCAAGCTGGAAAGGATGCCAACAGGTTTTCAGTCGGAGATCATGTAGCCTGTGCAGGCCAAAACTACGCCTCACATGCTGAAATGGTTTATGTCCCTAAACATCTTTGTGTGAAAATCCCTGAGGGGGTTGATTTTGAGGAGGCAGCTTTTGTCACGCTGGGAGCCATTGCCCTTCAAGGTATTCGGCAAACAGAGCCTCGTTTAGGGGATCGGATTGCGGTGATAGGACTTGGTCTTCTTGGTCAGTTGACGGTGCAAATGCTCAAAGCAACAGGATGTCAGGTTATCGGTTCCGATCACGACCCTGACAAGCTTCGGCTAGGCCAGGAGTTGGGTGCCGACTGTGTTACGACACCTGGATCGCTCGTCGATGCCGTTTCGGGATTTACTGAAGGCTACGGCGTGGACGCTGTCATAATTACGGCGAGTACTAAGGATAATGGACCCGTTGAGTCTGCAGGCACGATCTCACGGAAGAAGGGGCGTGTCGTAATTGTCGGGGCAGTTGGAATGAACATCCCGCGGGAATCCTATTATAAGAAGGAATTGGAGCTTCGCCTTTCTACCTCTTACGGACCTGGGCGGTACGATAACGCGTATGAAGAAAAGGGCATCGATTATCCTTATAGCTATGTCCGTTGGACTGAGAATCGCAACATGGAGGCATTCCTTCAGCTCCTTCAACAAAAGAAAGTGAACGTCAAACGCCTGGTGAGTCATCGATATGCGATTGAACAAGCAGAAGACGCGTACAAGCTTATGATGGACAATACCGTTCCTTATTTGGGAATCTTAATCACCTATCCTGCTGACCTCGCGCGTCGATCATCCAAAGTTGTGAATCTTGCTATGCCCACGGCAACTGGCCCGATAGTCCTCGGCTTAATTGGCGCTGGAAACCATGTCAAGGACATGCTCCTTCCACCATTTATGGCCATGAAGCAAGTGTCGATTCGGGCGGTCTGTACCGCTTCGGGAATTAATGCGAAGGCATTGGCGGAAAAGCTCTCAGCCGCGTATTGTGCTAGCGATGCTCAGGTTATTTTAGATGATACAACGATCAACGCTGTCTTGATTGGCACTCGACATGATTCGCATGGCTCCTTAGTGATTCGTTCTCTAGAGGCAGGGAAACATGTGTTGGTCGAGAAACCATTGTGTCTGAAAGAAGATGAGTTAGAGTGCATTCGGTCCATCTATCACGATCCGTCCTGTAAAGGACATTACCTCATGGTCGGCTTCAATCGACGCTTTTCCACTCATGCTGCAAAGGCCCGCGCATTTTTCAAAGAGCGGAAAGATCCTCTTGTGATGATGTACAGGGTGAATGCAGGGCGTATTCCTTCAGAGCATTGGATTCAAGACCCAGATGTGGGAGGGGGGAGGCTAGTCGGAGAGGTCTGTCACTTCGTCGACTATATGCAAGCGCTCTGTGAAGCCAAGCCGATCTCAGTGCATGGGAGAAGAATCGGTCCAGTTGCTAGTATGCCAGACGACCAATTCATGCTTTCCTTCACCTTCAATGATGGATCAATTGGAAACGTAGTCTATACGTCGGGAGGGGACACGGCACTTCCGAAGGAACGGTTTGAGGCACATGGCGATGGCAAGTCCTTGACCATGGATGATTTCCTCCATTCTGAGTTTTATGAGCAGGGCAAGAAAACGCACTTCAATTCAAGAAAACGTGACAAAGGTTTTCATCAGGAAGTCGTCAGCTTCGTGGAGACTGTTGAGAAAGGACTTCCATCACCCATCAGATTCGAAGATATGTATGCTGTAACGCGAGCGTGTTTCTTAGCGGTCAAGAGTCTTCAGAGTGGAGAGGTATACGACGTCTAGACCATGCGCAGCATGATTCCACACACGGTTTCGATATACCGGCGAAGCCTGTTTTGGTATGCGCAGCGTCTTCGAGTTATGAGTCCGCTTGAGATCTTCCATCGAGTTACCGAGCAGTGTACCTTGAAAATGCTGGAAACACAGCATCGACTCGGTAAACTACGTAGCCATCATAGCGCAGGCGATGGAACTCAGTTTTCCTTCTGCACAAGCTCCATACAGCGACTTCCTCAGCTTCCTTGGTCATGTGATCTCGATGACACAGCAATAGGGGCACTTCTGAGTGGTAAGCTCCGTGTGTTGGGACACGAGTGGGTGTGGAAATCCAACGAGTCCGTCTGGCATGAGGCCCCCGACACCCATCGTCAGTGGCCGCAGCTGTTCTTTGGTCGCATTCCATATCGGGAAGGCAACCCGTATGGTGACGCTCGCATTGCGTGGGAGCCATCCCGACTTCAACATCTCGTCACGCTGGGGTTATTGGCGCAACGTGCTGAACCGCATATCCGTAGGGATGCCGTCGCATTGCTTGAAAGGCAGTTTCTTTCTTGGGTCGATGCAAACCCTTTACTCACCGGTATCCACTATATCTCTGCGATGGAATGTGGCTTGAGGATTCTCGCAGTCTGTCACGCACTTGACCTTGTTCGTGGCTGGTTGCAGCATGCCGATCGTGTCTGGCCAATTTTGGTAGAGTTTGTGTATGGGCATGCCGAACTCATACGAAGGCGACTTTCCGTCCATTCGTCGGTAGGGAATCACACCATAGCGGAAGCTGCTGCTCTAGTATATGCGGGGATTCTCTTTCCTGAAATCCCCAAGTCCAAAATATGGCGCACAGTGGGGCTTTCACTATTGGAAGAGCAAGCGTCTCACCAGATTGTCCCAGACGGTGGGGGAGCAGAACAAAGTCTCTGGTACCAACGCTTTGTCTCGGATCTCTATGGCCTTGTTGTTATGATTCTGAACCATCAGCACGGTCTAGTTTCGACCATCATTGAAGACGCGTTTCGGCGAAGCCGGATTTTCCTCGACACCTTTGGTGACAAGGGAGGTCGGACGCCCTTCATCGGCGATGGCGATGATGGTTATGCCCTATCTCCGTTCCTTGATTTCTCGGCCGTTCCGACCACGCATTTGGCTGGTCTCGTTTCATTCGAAGCGTCCGGCTATTCCATTGTTAGAAGCGAATCAAGGTGCCAATCGCGCTTGATTTTCGACCATGGCCCATTGGGACTTGCTCCTTGCTATGCGCATGGCCATGCAGACGCTCTCTCGGTCGTTTTGAAAGTAGAAGAGCAGGAAGTATTGCTGGATCCAGGGACCTTCACTTACACGGGAGATCGCGCTTGGAGAAGCTATTTCCGCGGAACCAGGGCTCACAACACGGTCTGCGTTGACCATATGGATCAAGCAGTTCAAGAGACTGCGTTCATGTGGTCACAGCCTTTTGATGTCAAAACGGTTTGCAGAGAGAAATCCTCGGACGGCGCTATCACAATTTTGGCTCGCCATAATGGATATGAGAAACGGGCAGGGGTCACTCATTGGCGGGCGGTATTATTCGCCCCAACGGGATCTTGGTTGATTTGGGATTGTCTGACCGGCAATGGCAAGCATCATTTGGAAGTCAATTGGCACCTCGCCATCGAACCAATTGTTCAGGCTGGTCGCTACGTTCTTTCTTGTGGTCAGACTGCTGTGCGACTTGCGATCGAAGGTGGGCAGAACACGCTTCATCGTGGAGAAGTAGAGCCGAAAAGCGGGTGGCGCTCTAGATGTTATGGGGTGAAGGAACCGATTTCGACGCTCCGAGCGGAATATTCCGGATTACTTCCTCACGAATTTACGACACTGGTATACATCGGATCTGAAGTTACACCGGTAGACCTATTTTCTGATCGATTGTCAAATCTACGGCAAGTCATCGATGCAACCTAAACGCGTTGAAATTCTCGGTATCCCGGTTGATTGCGTAACGATGGACCAAGCTGTTCACTGGGTAGAGACGGCTCTGGTCTCTGATCAATCGCGTAGTGTGATAGCCATGAATCCTGAAAAGGTCATAAGAGCCGGTCAGGATGCTGAATTGCGAAGACGTCTTCAGAAGGCCGGGCTCTTGATTCCTGACGGCATTGGAATTGTTTTTGGCGTGCGCCTTCTTGGTTTAGGGCATCTTGAAAGAGTTCCTGGTTCTGAATTGATGCCAATGCTTTGTGAACGGGCAGCCAAGAAAGGATATAAAGTCTTCCTTTTTGGAGCAAGCCCGGAAGTAATCACGGACGCGGTGCAGGTATTGCGACAGAGGTATCCTGGCCTCAATATTGTCGGTGCCCAACACGGCTATGTAAAGGAAGAGGAGATGCCAGCGGTCATCAGCGCTATCAATGCGTCTTTAGCGGAACTGCTCTTTGTCGCATTGGGTAGCCCCAAACAGGAATTGTGGATGGCTCAGTATTTACCCGCGTTGAACGTCAAAGTGTGTCAAGGTGTTGGCGGGACTTTTGACGTGATTGCCGGGCGTGTGAAACGTGCCCCACCTGCGTTCAGGATGCTACACCTTGAATGGTTATACCGGCTGCTATCTCAGCCGAGTCGCATTCTTCGACAAACAGCCCTCCCAATATTTGCCTTTCGAGTGTTACGCAAGCGATTGCTCAGTTGAATACGTCCTATGTGAGTAACGGGCTGCACTTCCTCACCTGTTGTACGCACTTCCCTTCCTGAATGATACGGCATAACAAGAATTGATTGAACAGGCAGCTCCGTTCGTAGAAGACGATAAGAGGTTACCAGGCTACTCTTGTTTTGAATCTTGATCCTTTTAGATGGAAATTTTTGCCGGGGGACTTCAGACCGTAAAGGATTTTCTAGCCTGTCGCGACAGAATTGAACACCCTAGTAGGAAAGTGCCCACAACCGCAGCGGGTCATCCCACTCACATTCCTTAGTTTTCAGTGACATAGAGATTTCCACGAGTGGTCTGGGATTTGCTGTGTAAGCTCTACTCACGTGTATGGCTCTAATACCCAAATCTTTAGCAGGAGTGGTGGCATGCAGATGATGAAGCAGTTATTAGTTAAAAGGTCGGTTTTTTCAGCGATCGCCTTGAGCGTATTTCTTTTAAGCGCCGCACCATCAGAGGCCTCGTTGGTTAAGTTTTCATTTGATGGATCGATAAGTGAAGTCGGGGGGGTACTGTTCCCAAGTCTTGGCTCTGGATCTATGTCGGGGGATATAACGTTTAACTCAGGAACTGCACCGATTGCCCCTGGGACTGGGATCTATCTCAACTCGATTACAGGGTTCACAGTGAAAATTAACAATGTTCAGGTCGCTTCATACGCTCCGGGCTCTAATGGGATGCTTGTTCTGAACAGTCCTACACTCGGAGGGGCCGACAATCTTACAGCTTTCTCTACGGCCACAGGTTCAGCGATTAGTGGAGTGTTGCCTCAGAACTTTCAATTGTCTCTCACCGATCCGAGCGGCAGTGTGTTCAATAGCCAAGCCATTCCGACTGCTCCGCCAAGCTTAAGTTCGTTCGCCAGCAATCAGTGGCGGCTGAACTTCGGTGGAACGGGGAACTACGTCATTGGTTCTTTAGCCAACTTGACATTGACGGCCGTGCCCTTACCGGCGGCAGTCGTACTGTTTGGTATCGGCCTCATTTCATTAGTCGGCCTTGGAGCAGGGGGATTGCGAAATCTTCGAGGATCCCAGGCATAATCAGGATATTCTTTGAGGAACTGGGCTTGATACGTCATTGATGTATCAAGCCCAGTTTTTGAAACCTTTCCTCGGTCCACGCCCAAATATCGTTTTCCTAGGGACATCCGATGCAGTGGAAAGGTTTTACCGATTGGCTGCTGGTAGATACAAAATTGAACGCCAGCGTACGACGTCGAACAGTGGCTGTTACTAGCCGCCACTCTCGTTATTAGTTTTTCAATGACATGTGACCATCATTCGATGGTCTGGGATTTGCTGACCATCCCTTGTTTCACACCTGTCTTACTGTCTCAACATCTGGAAGGAGTGGTGACATGCGGATGACGAAACAATGGCTTAGGAGAGCGTTCGTTCTGCCGGTTGCAGCAATGTGTGCACTTTCGGTTCCTATAACTGCAGCGCAAGCAGCACTGGTGACATACGAATTCACCGGCAGCCTCGATGACCCCGCTTCATCCTTGTTGGTTTCCGGATCCTTTCAGTTCGAGAGTACGACGATCGGCAATAGTGGCGTTTACAATGGCGCAGTAAAGGGCTTCACCTTGAAGGTTGGTCCCGTTGATGCGCCGGTTTTCCAATCCTCTTTCACTCCAGGCGCTAACGCAGTGAAGATTTCTCAAGACCTTCTTACGATGGGTGTTGATACTATCGATCGTTGGGAGTTGATATCTGCCGCTACCGGTGGAAACCTCGGTAGCTTTACGCCATCGAGTTTTGACCTTCGGTTCGATGTTATGAACGGGAATTTAGGCACGAACCTTCAACATCCTCCAAGTATAGGTGATCTGAACGGTGGTAGCGCGACATGGAGGCTCGTATTCGAGGATGTGAATCGTAAGCCTGCGGCTTGGCTCGGCTCGATCAGCACTTTGACGGCCGTGCCGTTGCCGGCGGCGGTGATTCTGTTCGGAGCGGGACTTATTTCGTTGGTCGGTCTAGGGGCGGGAGGTTTGAGAACTCTTCAGGGATCCCGGGCTTAATCGAGAACACTTTGTTGACAGCGTTTGGGCTTGACCTTCAATAGAAGGATCAAGCCCTTTTCTTTTTCCGCTTCATTTTCCACCCCATGTGCCAAAATCGGTATCACGTAGATCCCTATTCGGGCGCGCAACCTTCAATTCTCGTCTTTTGAACTGATCCCTACCTCAGGATTTCGCACACGTCTCACTTGTTATGATTCAGTCCTGTGCGGTCTAACATTTCGATGCGTCAGACCGTATAGCTCTCTCGCGGACAGTTTGTCCCAGATTCATCCTGCCTTCATCAAAATATAACAAACAGATGTTATTGAAAGTACGACACTTTTACGATTATTTATCCTGCTGCATATTTATCGTTGACATGTCCAAACCGCTTTGATAAACAACATCACCTAATAGATAGAAATGCATAATAACTAGTAATACTAATAAATAGGTAGAAATAATGAATATATAAACCTAAATATTTGTATTTCAAAAAAGACATCACGAAACGGTTAACCAAAATGGAGGTTCTAATGCAGGTTTCTGCAAGATTCTTTAGAAACTTAGGGGTAGTGGCCGGGTCGCTTATGTTGAGCGGCGCTATGCTGACGCCAGCTTTGGCAGCCACCATAACATATAATTTTTCTGGGACTGTCAGTAACGTCGGCAATCAATTGTCGCCACCTCCACCTCCATTCGGCACCACTGGTCCGTCTTCAGCTATGTCGGGTTCAATGACGGTCAATACGTCAGACACAGCTTCGGGCGCAGTCAATGGGTCCTATAAAATAGAAAATTTCGAGGTTACGATCGGCACATATACAGCCACTTACTCACCCACACTGAGTTCGTTCGGTCAAGTAGATATCAGGAACGGAGCCGGAGGTGCACCTGGAGCAGATCGGTTCATTGTAACAGTGACCCCGCTCACGGGTGATAGCGTGCGTTTTTTCGCCCCTCGGTTATTTGAAATTGATCTTCGTGGACCCAATAGTCCAAGTACCATTTTTACTAGCGATGACTTGCCAAACCCAGCTCCAAGTATTGCCTCTTTCACTACCAGAAATTTGTTTCGTCTGCAGTTTGGACCAGGGAACGCGAATGCCAGAGAAGTTTCTGGAGTAGTAACCTCGTTGACGGCAGTTCCTTTGCCGGCTGCAGTCATTCTATTCGGTGCAGGTCTTGTCGCGCTTATCGGGCTCGGGGCTGGAGGGCTACGAAACCTACGGATGCCTCAAGCATAGACGTCCTGCAAGTTTTTGCAGAATTGGGGTTGGTGCCTCAGCGGGTACCAACCCCAATTTCTTTTTGATCGATATCATCGAGCGGCAACCAGTTTGACTAGGGGAGCATAGGGTTAAGCCGTTTTAATGCATTGGATTGGGCGTAAGCTCGAAATTAACTGGATTAATTGGATGAAAAATGTTGTGCTGATTCTTCATCCGGCGGTTCCTGATCGCACTGTCGCCAAGCCTCCATTCTCAATTGAGCGTATCCCGATGAGTCGTTGGGTTTTCAGCTTGAGTGCACTATTGGCCGCTGGGCTATTGGGATATCTGTATGCGGACAGCCTTATCTTTCTTTTCAGTCGAATCAGCAGCGATGACTATAGCCATGGGATTTTTGTCCCGGTGATCTGCCTGGCTTTAGTCTGGCAGGCACGGCATCGCATTTCAGCCGTAGGCACCGAAAGTTCCTGGTGGGGGCTCGCTATTGTCTCTGCCGGTCTTCTTATCTATGCCGTCGGTGAGCTGGCGACGCTCTATGTCGTGCAACATCTTTCTCTATGGATCGTGCTCGTGGGGCTGGTCATCGGTGCAATCGGCATACGGGCTGCGCGTGAGATCACATTTCCACTGGCCTATCTCTTGACTGCTATTCCATTGCCGAACTTTCTCTATGCAGGTTTGTCCAGCACACTCCAACTGTGGTCGTCGGCACTAGGTGTCGGTTGTTTGCAACTGATCGGAGTGACCGCCTTTCGGGAAGGAAACGTGATCGATCTAGGTCCGGTGCAACTCCAAGTCGTCGAGGCCTGTAGTGGAATCCGGTATCTGTTTCCTTTGACTTCTCTGGCGCTGCTCTGTGCCTACCTGTTCAAAGATCGAATGTGGAAGCGCGTCGTCCTCGTGCTTTCGTCGATTCCGATCTCGATCTTCGTCAATGGATTTCGTATCGGCATGATCGGTGTATTGGTCGAATGGTATGGACAGGGGGCAGCCGAAGGGTTTTCACACCTCTTCGAGGGTGCGGTTTTATTCATGGCGAGTTTGGGACTCTTGATTCTGGAAATGTGGCTGCTTGCCAGCATACATCCGATCGGAAGAGGCCTATCGTTTTCCGAAAGGTTTACCTGGACTGATGACGGTCAAAAGGCGTTAGAGGAGAGAGGTCTGAGGCTCTCCTCAGGCCTCCAACCTTCAGCCTCAACCTCAACCTCAACCTCTCTTCCATCTGCCTACCTGTGCAGCGTGGCGCTTCTTGTGCCGGTTGCCTTTGCCTCAACTTTCCTGGCGGAACGTAGAGAGATCGTGCCGTCGCGAGCGACGTTCGTTGATTTTCCCATGCAGCTTGATGGGTGGGTGGGGAGCACTCTCGCTTTGGAAAAACAATACGTCGATGCACTTCGATTCGACGATTATACGCTCGTTGATTTCCATTCCAACACGGGACAATCCGTCACGTTCTATGTGGCGTATTACGAGTCTCAGCGGAAAGGCCAGTCAGCACACTCGCCGCAAAGCTGTCTTCCTGGCGGAGGCTGGGAAATTACTTCAATGAACAGCGTGGATATTCCGACCGGCGGTGGAATGGATCGGTCGCTCCAGGCTAATCGAGTCGTGATCCAGAAAGGAAGTCAAAAGCAAGTCGTGTGGTACTGGTTTAAGCAGCGAGACCGGATCCTGCGTAATGAATATCTCGTGAAGTTCTTCTTATTCTGGGATGCGTTGTCACGAGGGCGAACCGACGGAGCCCTTGTCCGTCTCTCGTCAATTGTCGGCTCCGGAGAGACTGAAGAGATCGTCGATCGACGGCTTCGGCAACTCGTGTCGGCGGTTGAGCCTGAATTGATTCGTTATGTTCCAGATTGAAGCGGATACTATCGGTTCTCGGCCAAAACAAGTGTTTAACGGCGGCGTAACTCGAATGAACAGAAAGAATGTTTCGGTGCAAAAACACTTGATTCTGAATCCTAATTATCTCATTCTGAAAAATAGGGCTATCGAACTCCGGTAATTTTTGGGAGAAGTTCTCATGAGCAGCGAGCTGTTTTTTAGTTGTATCACGTCGCTCCTCATCAGTATGGCTCTCATTCCACCCTTGCGTCTCCTGGCTGAGCGGTTTCGTATCGTGGACGTACCGGGAGCACGTAAAGTTCACCATCATCCCATTCCCAGCGTCGGGGGAATTGCGTTTGGAATCGGATCGTTTTTGAGCATTTTGTGGTGGTGTCCTTCGAGCCACATCAAGTTTTCAGTCCTTCTCGGAGGGTTGATCATTCTGGGATTCGGTGTTTGGGATGATCGTGTGGATCTTGGTTACAAGATGAAATTGGTGGGACAAGTGCTTGCGGCTCTTGTCGTCGTCCTGGCGGGTGGAATACGTTTTGAAAATATTCCAGTGCTCTCCGATGCTGAATTGCCCTTGTGGATTGGAGTTCCTTTCACGGTGTTTTTTCTCGTTGCCGTTTCAAATGCAGTGAATCTCACGGATGGCCTCGATGGGCTGGCGGGAGGACTTTCTTTTCTCACTTTGTGCGGGATTGCCTACTTGGCGTATCTCTCCAAGGACTCGACGATCCTGTTGCTGACGGTTCCCTTTCTCGGAGGTGTGTTGGGATTTCTCCGTTATAACACCTATCCGGCCAGGATTTTTATGGGTGACGGCGGCAGTCAGCTCCTTGGTTTCACGATGGGAGTCCTGGTCATTCTCTTGACGAATTCCAACAGAGGCCCATTCAGCCCTGCATTGTCGCTCTTTCTCTTAGGATTGCCGTTTCTCGATACGCTCGGTGTGGCCGGACAACGTTTGGCCGAAGGACGGTCTCCGTTTATCGGCGATCGTACGCATGTTCACCATAAGCTCATGAACGTCGGCCTGTCTCATTATGAAGCTGTCACGGCCATTTATCTGATTCAAACCGGCATGGTTGCGCTGGCCTACGTGCTTCGATGGCAATCCGACACGCTTATTCTCTCGTTGTACCTCACGCTTGCCGGGGCCGTGCTTGTCGGGTTTGTTGCGGCTGGACGTGGACTGTTGTCCGTTCCCACAGCGCTCGCGCCACGAGACGGGAATTTTCTGTCGAGTACGACCTTGGCGCGACTACTGAATGGTCCATGGCTGACAGACATTCCGATCAAATTTCTGTCCTTGGCTGTCCCTGTTTTTCTCGTCGGTCTCGTCTTTTTTCCATCGGACGTACCGAATGACGTCGGATACCTGTCGATCGTCTTGTTTGGGATTGTTCTGCTGGGCCTCTCCTTTTCGTCGGAGATCGTTCCCTACTTCGTGCGTGGAGGACTCTACGTGGGAACGACGTTTTTGCTCTACGCCTGTGAGAGTTCTCGAGTCAGTTCAATGCCTGCCGTTGCCATGATTCACAATATGTTTTTTGTCGTCGTGGCACTCATGGTATTGTTGATTCTTCGCTTCAGCGAGCAGAACCGTTTTCAGACCACACCGCTTGACTACTTGATGCTGTTCTTGGCCGTTCTGTTTCCGTTCCTTCCGGAAGCGAATGCCGATATTGTGCACATGGGTGCCTTTGCGGCCAAACTGATGGTGTTGTTCTTTTCGTTCGAATTGCTGCTCCATGCATTCTCCAATCGGGTGCGGCAACTCGGTCTCGTGTCGCTCTGGATTTTGTTCGGACTCGGAATTCGGATTTGGTTATAGGAATGTCAATCGTGAACACCGAAAGTAGGACAGCATGAAATTCAGAAATCTCCTAATCGTTCTCGGGGCGATGATCTGCATGGCGTGCGGTGGCCCGGAGGAGAGAAAAGCGAAGTACTTCTCACTCGCGCACGAGTACTTAGCTTCGGCGAACTACCCAAAGGCACGGGTTGCCCTCAGAAACGTGCTCAAGATTGATCCCAAGGATGCAGAGGCCTATTATCTTTTCGCGCAAGTCGAAGAAAAGGAAAAGAACTGGGGCAATGCCGTCCAATTGTATCAGGAGACGATCCGATTGGTGCCGGAACATACCGGAGCACTTCTTACCCTGGCAAAGTACTATCTCGAAGCCCGCCTGACTCAGAATGTGAATGACGCAGCTGACAAGGTGCTGAAAAATGATCCGCGTCATCCTCAAGCGCATGCCCTGAAAATTGCCGCTCAAGCGGTGACGAGAGAGGCGATTCCTTCCGTGGTTCCAGAGGCTGAAGAACTGAGCAGGCAGTTTCCGACGGAGCCTGACGTCGCGATCTTGTTGGCCACCCTCTACGGTGAACAGCACCGGTATCGTGAGGCGGAGTCGACATTAAGGCGCGCACTCGAGGCTCATCCGAAAGATCTCGACCTTCTCAATAACTTCAGCACGATCTTGATGCAGGCAAAAGACATGGCCGGCACCGAAACGATCATGCGCCGGATGATCGAGACCGAGCCGAAGGCCGTGGACCACCGGGTGAGACTCGCCCGTTTTTATGTCGCACAGGCCGCACATGGTAAAGCGGAAACGGTACTGCGCGATGCGGTGGCGTTGGAACCAAATAACGAACAGCGCCGATTGATTCTGGCTGAATTTTTCGTGAGTCGAAAGGATATGCCTTCTGCCGAGCGGGTGTTGCTCGATGCCGCAACCCAGATTCCATATTCGAGCCAAATTCAATTCGGCCTGGCCGCACTGTACCGGAAGAGCGGGCAGGATGGGAAAGCCCGCGAGCGCTACACCACGTTGGTCGAGGATTACAAAGGCAAGCCGGCGGGTCTTGAAGCCAAGGTTAAATTGGCAGAAATGGATTTCTTGGCGGGAAGACAGACAGAGGCTGAGCGGCAAGTTCAAGAGGTATTACAAGAGAATCCGCGATCATCCGACGGCTTGATTCTGTCAGGACGGATGGCCTTGGCCCGACGAAATGGGAAGGACGCGGTGCAGGCCTTCCGCATCGTCTTGCACGATCAACCGGACATGGCAACAGGGCACTATCTACTCGGTCGAGCGTATCAACTGACCGGTGAGACCAACCTTGCGAAGGAAAGCTTTGAACGCGCGGTTGCTATGTATCCGGACCAAGTGGAGGCCAAACGTTCTCTGGTCGTGTTGGAAAGCCGGAGCGGCCGTTACCAACAGGCGCGAGCACGCCTCGATGACCTGCTCAAACAGCGTCCCGATGACCTGGAAGCCCTGGACATGCTGATGATGCTGGACCTGACGACGAAGAGCTGGCCTGAAGCGGAACGCACCCTACAGCGGATGCAAGCCGTAGGAAAAGAAAGTCTGCTTACTCACATGGCGGAAGGTCGACTCCATCAGGCAAGAGGTCGCTATGAGCGAGCTGTTGCCGCATACGAACGTGCCACAGTCCTAGCGCCGAACGATCCCGACCCTCTGTTATCGTTGGTGAAGTTGGAGGTGGCTCAGGGATCTCTGAAGCAGGTAAAGACTCGGCTTGAAACCATGATCGGGAAGCAACCGGACCACTCGTACGCCCATGGACTATTGGGTGAAGTGCAGATCATAGCGGGTGATCACTCCGGAGCCGATGCCCATTTTGAACGAGCCACAACGCTGAACCCAAAGTGGATGACCCCGTGGCTGAATTGGGGGAGTCTGTGGCTTGCTCAGAAACAGTTCGACCGAGCCGTTCTGGTGGTGAAGAACGGCCTAAAAGCCAACGTCGAAAGCGAAGAACTTTATATGCTCCTGGCCTCCGTTTATTCGGCTCAAGGCACGGTCGACGAGGCCATACATGCTTATGACGCGGTGTTGGGTTTGAATCCTAAAAACGTGCTTGCCGCAAACAACTTAGCGGTCTTACTCACAGACCATAAGGGGGATCCCCAAAGTCTTGAAAAAGCATTTGCCTTGAGCCGGGATTTTGAGAAAGAAACCCCGCATCCGCTTTTTCTCGACACGCTCGGTTGGGTGCGATTCAAGATGGGACAACGGGAGGAAGCCATCCGTTTACTCAAGTATGCCGTCGCCAAGTTTCCGGACGCGTCTGTCCTCAATTATCATCTTGGAGTCGCATTCTTTCATTCCGGCAATCCGGCTGAAGCTCGTACCTATCTTTCCAAATCGTTGAAAACTGCCGAACAGTTCGATGGCCGGCAGGAAGCGGAGCAGGTCTTAGCACAGATCAAAGGGTAGGGGGAGTATCCATGTCTCTGTCTATTCGATTGGTGATGAGCGGGTTGTTCGTGGCAATGGTTACAATGATAGCGGCTTTGTCCGTTCACGCTGAAAATGTGTCAACTATCACAGCGGAATCCCAAGTCGATCCCGGGTATCGTCTCGGTCCTGAGGATGTCATGTTGATTTCAGTATGGAAGGACGAGCAGTTGACCCGCGAAGTCGTCGTGAGACCGGATGGGATGTTTTCCTTTCCTCTCATCGGCGACATCCTGGCACAGGAGCGTACTCTCGATGATATTCGTGAAGATATCGTCAAGCGATTGATGAAATACATACCCAATCCAAATGTCTCGATCGCCGTCACAAAAGTGATGAGTTATAAAATTTATGTCATTGGGCGAGTGAACAAGCCGGGTGAGTACTTGATCGGCCATTACACCGACGTGCTGCAGGCACTGAGCCTCGC
>CAZPNQ010000044.1:0-29463 GCA_964587955.1 uncultured Nitrospira sp. | reverse complement strand
CACTGAAGACATTGAGACCGGCAGCGGCAGCGGATTGGGGAGAAGCCGGGATAACGGAATATTCGATCAGATCAGAGCAAATGACGCCGTGTAATTCTGCTTTGGCTCGAAGACCGATGGTCGCCCACGGACTGAAAGAAAAATGAAGAGGGAATATTTTGTTAGGCTGGATGCTAGGCTTCGCTGTTTATCGCATATAAACCATTGATAATATAAATTAAGTGGCGGAGAGTGAAATCTCCTACTGTCGTTAAATCAAGCGTTTCGCTTTAAACCTCATGCGGTTGCGTTGATTGGATAATTTGTACAAGCTTGAGGCTCTCCAATTAGAATTCATTCTTTTCTCGAATTTTAATTCCAGCATCTATGATCTTCTTGTATGCCTCATTTCGCGAGTCGAACCCCCGGATATAATCTGCGGCTTTATATGCCAAGTCAAAGCGATTTAACTGAATGCATTTCGCCAATATAGTCGAAAACTGTTCGTTGCGGGAATTGAATCCTGAGATCCTATCTGCCACCATAAGCGCGAAGCCCAGTTTCTCTTCATTGAGTGCGAGGGAGGCAATCTTTTTAAATTCAGCATTCCGTGTGTCTACGCCTTGTAGTTTGTTCGCGTATTCCAATAGCGTTTGTAGGTCTCCGACATTTGGTTCAATTATTGGTTCGCGTGAGGTTTCTACCTTCTGATTTTCTACCTTTTCTACAGTTTGCTTTGCTTCAGCTTGTAGATCCGAAGGAGGCTTATTGAAAAAAGAGTATTCGATATTGAGCGAGGCAACAATGAGCACGAAGCCGACCAATAGCGGCGCAGCAAAATATTTAATAAGCGCCTCCCGGCCAGTCACTTCACCACTTCCAAAAAGAATTTGTGCTCTAGTGTGGCCATAGGTGGATCCATCGTCTATCCTGGTATCTCTTCATTCAAACGTTCTGGCCTAGGTGCTGTCCACTGCTCTGCTTGTGCTTTGATGATTCGATCTTGAAATACCTGAAATTTGAAATACCAATTCGAGAAGCCAAAGAACATCAAGTTTGCTCCAATCCAAAACGTCAGCCATGAGAGCCAACTTAGCTTGCTAGCATCTGAACCAAAGACCTTTGCCTTCTCAACCATGTTATTGGACTGAGCCAAGATGAGTTCGAGTTCCCTCCTTTTAGCTTCTATCTGTTTCAGGTGACGAAGAGTATCAGCATCCCTTTCCCGGAACATCTTCATATGTGAAGCACTGAAGGGTTTCTTGCTCTTGGTAAGAATCTTGTCTAGTTCGTCAGAATCTCTATCACGTTCCTGTTGCTGTTCTTTTATCTCCTCCAGATCCCTATCCAAGTATTTGGCTTCCAAACGCCATTTGCGAGAAGCCAGTTCTATGTCCAGCAATGCTATTTCCAAATCTGAAGACATTTTCCAAGGGACGTAGAGAGAAAATACAACAAGAATGAGCCCTCCAATTGCTGTAAATTTATATAAACTGTCACTGGGTGGGACGGGAGGTAATGTCATCGGTTTATCGCATCAATGCAAGTAATGATTGGCTACCAATCTCATCATGGATCCGCAATGTCTACGTCGAAGTCGTAGTCCTGAGACTTTACCTTGGCTTGAGCACGGCGAAAGCACCACTCAGGTATGGTAATGCTTATCCGGCGAGCCTCTTCTAATCTTTGCATGAGGGATTGAAACTCATTTTCGAAAGTCTCAATTGGCTTTTTGGACGTGATGAGCGCTGATTGACGGAACCTATCTTGGAGATTCTTGAATTCTCCTGCCAATCTAGCGGACTCACCGATGCTTTCATCTAGTCCGAAAGCAGCATGAATACTCGGCAGCAGACCTGCGACAAATGCACAGATCGCCACCATTTGCGTTACTAATTCGTTTGTTGAAGTGGTCAAAACCTTCCAACCAGCTATTGCACCTAATAGTAGTGGAAGGGTGATGAAAAACATGCGTACGATCTTGAGGCACTTCAACCATATGAAGAGCGCGGTCGAGGTATAAAGACAATTCTCGGATTCCCTCTTGCATTCCTGTATAAGTTCTATTTTCTGCGAAGCCATATACTTCTCAGGGGATTTTAATTCCGAAAATCTTCTGCCACTCGCTGCCTGCATACGCAGGTGATGAACTCTCATACTGACAGGCCTTGACAGAACGCGAATAGGCAGTCTCCACCTTGATCTTCCAATCTCCAGCAAGATAGAGGGTTTCATTCGTTCCCGGAACTGTTACCCATGCCCACTGTGACATGCTCTTTAACCAAGCGAAGAAGTCTCTGACCATATAATCATAGTAGACTGTGGTTTTCCCGCGATGCTCCCAAGTTCTCAGGAAGTCGATAACCAATAATTCAATGATGAATGATTTAAGTGGAACATCACAATAATCCTGCCAACATTTCAACATCCTAATGAGATCACGCGTATTATTCTTGGTCGACTGATTGGAAAGCTCGATGTTGGCTTTTTCTGCATCAGGATCAAACGTCTTGTATCTGCCTCCATCATTGGTGTCGCAGACCCAGTATTTTCCATCTGTGAGTTTGAATGCTGGTACAACCTCTACAAAGCAGGATGAGAACGGGACCGATACAACTTGTCCGTCACCTCTAATGTCTGTGTTGAAGTAAGTGGCTGCCAGCACTTCTTTGACTTCCTGTAGAAGCTGCGATTGTCGATTGCCCGAACGTTGCTCAAATCTAGTGTAATCCTCATAAGTGAGTTGGTAGAGAATATCGATATCACGGGGTGGTCTAACCCGCGTAAATTTCCCCCACGATCCGACTAGCTTTGCGTTGTCCGTTAATGAATTCGAATTCCAATACCTTCTGTTCAGACAGGACACTATTCCTTGGTGTGTAGTCTTTCCGTCCTCGATCTGTTGGTCCGTAAGTTTGATATTTGACAGAAACTTGTCAAAGCGCTCGGAAACAAGGAGTAGGCTTTGAACACTCATGATGTTCTCCTCTAGTGCTCTCGATCTCTTGGCGGGTTGGGATCATTGCCCAGAGGGATAGTGTCCTTGCTTCGAATCTTTCCATTTTCGGCTTTGATGGTGAGTTCTCCACCGCCCTGGTTGGTCAACATTTTCTTTGCCGCCTTCGCGGCTGCGCTTTGCGTCTGGTGACTACTGGAAATCCTGTCAGAATCGTTTCGCTTGTTAACCCACTCATCGCCCCGCCGGAAAACTGTTCGGTCACGTCCTTTACCCATAGGACCTCCTTGATAGAAATAAAAAAGCCTCTTCAGGGCAAGGTTCGCCTGAAGAGGCCGATTGTGGTCTCTCGTACCACCACCGCGCGGTATGGTGGCTTGTCGTCAAGCTGTATCTATAATGCCAACTTCCATAACGGTATCGTGGACAATTTGGATCTCCTTACCACCATAATTAATCAGGTTCTGTTACCTGTCAAGGGGTCTACCTAGGGGCCAGATGATTTAGTTGGGAGGAGGGAAATCTTGACGACTGGATCGAGTTGCTGTTTACTGGGAAATTGCAATGACGTTTCTCAAGAAATATCATTCAATTTCTTCTATTAAAATAATGAATTTTTATAATATGTTACATATATAAGTTGATGTTATGAATTATATACTTTTCCTATTTCCTTTTTCTTTGGACAGGTATTATAGAGCCTATCGGTTGATCGAGTTCTCGATCAGCTAGGTTCCAAATCAGTAGGAGCCCGAGACGGTGTCTCGGACCGGACTGAGGAGGGTGGGGGTTACGAGCAGGCGACTCCGGTGGGATCGCAACCTTAGCGGTGCTAAGGGAGACGCCGGTAGCTTCCAGCGGCCACGGTGTGGACGCCCTGCGTGAAACACATTGAGTGTTTACGTATAGGGGTCGCTCGTGGCCTTTTTCATTTCTAAATCCCATATAGCTGAACGATTGAAAGCGGATGGACGCGAGGCGTTTATCCGCTTTTTTGCGTTTAACGCCAGGAGCCCACCCCATGAAACGGAAGATCTTCCCGGCGTTATTGATCGCCGTTCAGAGACGCGTGGGGAAGGGCTACAAGAGCCAGTGTCGAGGATCTACAGGCAGGCTATTCAAACTACCAGTTACGGTGACAATCAGTGGCGGAGAGGGAGGGATTTGAACCCTCGGTAGAGATTTTGTCCCTACGGCGGTTTAGCAAACCGCTGCCTTCGGCCACTCGGCCACCTCTCCGCGTCTGGCGCTAGGTGTTAGCTAGGAGCCTGTTGAAGTGTCGGAAATGATCGTAGGCAGGGAAGGTAGCATATTCCATGGCACTGACACAACGCTACAGAAACCCCCAAGGATGAAGGAGTTTGTACTGTGGAAAATTTTGGTTTCATCCTTCGTGTCTTTCGATCTTTGAGATTCTGATTCAGGCTGAGTGCCTTGCACAACACCCGGCGGGCTATCGACTGGGTTTCCGTGTGGGGAACGCGCCGGAGGAATTGCGAGGGTCTCTACCTATACCGGTGCGCTACTCGCCGTGGGTTCGGTTTTCGGCCAGCGAAACGAGGGCCAATATCTCGGCACCACACGCTCATAGACATCCGTAATCGACCACGTGGGGATTTGAGATTGGACAGGCGGAATGGCTTCTCTGCTACGAGTCAGTCCCCACTCGCCCACACGATATCTTCCATCAGAGTATGAAATCGGATACAGGATTGACATGTCGAGCGTGGACAAATGATCATCGCCTTTGGGATCGGTTATCGCAAAGTGAGCGGCAACTTTGTTTCGCCAAATCAGAACCTCTTCAATCTCAGTGACACCGTTCACATATGCCTGACATGCCTCACCGATACGCTTGTGTCCGCCGCCTTTGTCCTCCAGATCCTGGCGGCTGACTGCGCCACTCTTTAGCGCTGCCAGAAATCCAACGAGACGAATGTAATTACACAACGACACTCCAAACCAGTGGAAGTAACATGGCAGCAATAGAATTTGGCGTGGGTCAGTGTCTGGGACATTGCCGGAATGTGCCGTACGCAAATTCGCTTCCCTGTGCCTGCGGCGTAAGGGTTCTTCGATCTGCCAGACTGTCGCAGCGATTAGGTTCAAGCCCATCGCAAGGGAGTCGAGCGTTCCGAGTTCATTGGGACCAATATCCTTTGAAACCTGTGTCGGCACCAAGTAGTCGATAGTAGCGATCAGAGTTGCTTCATCTGCTGGCATGGCCATGCAATTTAGCTCATTCCCCATCAGGCGTTCCATCAAAATATCGTGGCAACCTGAAAGCCCGTCATGGTTTTCTGACCACAATCGCACGCCATAGACTTTCCGTAACTCCTGCTTGGCGGCGTCCTCGCCCTTCCTCGCTGTTTGAAACCGGCATCTGCCGACGGCTCGTCCCCGTGGAATTTCCTTTTGTAGGTTAGGCGAGAACCTTCTGGTAGGTTTAACGCTGTCCTGATAAGGATGTAGGCCCGTCTACCGAAAGGAGCATCGTTATGAATGTAGCACGACGTGAGATCCTCACTCGCGGGAGCAAAATCGTGGCGAGTCTGGCGGCTGTCGCCTTGGTCGGTGGGCTTCCAAGAAAAGCATTGGGTGCGGACCGACCGGTGCCGACTCTCTTAAAGTCTTTGCCCCCCGCGCGAACCGCCTTGTTCGTAATCGACATGCAGCGTGATTTTCTGTCACCGGAGGGATACGAGGCACAGGCGGGATTGGACATTACCCCGCTTGTTGCAGCCATCGGGCCTATTCAAAAGGTACTCGCGGTAGCACGCCCAGCCGGCTTGCTCATCGTGCACACCCGTGAGGGCCATGTGCCGGACCTGTCCGATTGTCCGCCCTACAAAATGGAGCGCAGTCGAAAAGCTGGAGCGGAGATCGGCTCGAAAGGTCCGCTCGGTCGTCTATTGGTGCGGGGAGAGGCCGGACACGATTTCGTCGAAGCCTTACGTCCCAAGGTGGGAGAAGTGATTATCGATAAGCCCGGATATAGCGCGTTCCCTCATACCCCGCTGCAACAGGTGCTGATCACGCGCGGCATTGAGACGCTCATTATTACGGGCGTGACCACGGAAGTGTGCGTCAGTTCAACGCTGCGTTCTGCGGTTGATCTCGGGTATCGATGTATCACCGTCAGTGATGCCTGCGCTTCTGGAGATCCGTCCCTACACAAGGCGGCCTTGGCGATGATCGGGGTAGAAGGGGGCATTTTCGGTGAAGTCGCAACAACCGCTGAGGTCCTCGAACGACTCGCACCAAAGTAGCTCGATAGCGAGCCGAGTCGTTCCTTCAAGCGAGAAACAGACGAGAGGAAATTTGGGGAAATAGAATGCGGTAACCGGCGGTACTAGACAGTGAACCATGGTAGGGGACGGTAATACCAGGTGCGCTGTTCACGCCGGTGTTTATGAAGGGTTTCGAGGTTTCGAGATTCGGGATTTCTTGTTGCCACGTTTGGGCGCGTCATAGATCAACGTGGCCCGTTCCTTTTCTGACCAGAGTCGCACGCCATAGACTGCTTGTAACTCCTGCTTAGCTTTCTCGTCGCCCTTTCTTGCCTTTCGAAACAGCTGCTGGCGATGCGCGTCTTCTTCCTCTTGACTCAAAGACCACTTCTCTCCCATCGGCGACTCCTTTGATGTCGTCTTAAACGGAGGGGTTGTATCCGATTCGCATTCCTAATTCAAGCATGAAAAGCGTGGCACCATATCGTCATTGACACCATATAGCATTCCTAACATATACTGCTGCAGACCGCACGGATAAACAGTCCGCCGGATTTGAAAGGCGAACTCGCGATGCCGTCTGTTCGACGAGAGATCTTTGACTACACTCGCGCGTGCGAATATCTGATTGCTGATACCGATCCGTTTACTCACGAGGAACTTGAATGGATCTCGTATTACGCCACGGAAATGACCAATTTTATCCATCAGCGCGAGCGTCTATCCCGACCGTATGTCTTTCACGAAAGACCCACGCTCGGAGAGTACGCCGTCACGTCCAAGATGCTCTTCCTCACGGATGATCTATCGGAAGGGGAGAGCGCGCACATCCGCCGATTGGTTTCGGATGTCACGACAAACCTCTTATCCAGAGAAAAGGCGGAGTGAATATCGCAGTGAATCAAGACGGGAAACGCCTGTAAATCGCAATACATGCCAGCATTCATGAGAGTAGACGAATCGCGAGTGCTGACAGGGCGTTTCGAAGTTTTTCAGGGATTCGGCGATTCCACGAGAGCGGGGTGGGGAAAATTTAGCAAACCGTTGCCTTCGTGGGGGAATCGGACTTAAAGGTTCAAGCCTTTGTTTCAAGATTCACGTGAAGAATCCATCCAGGCATGAGCGCTTCCACGATGTCGTGCTTATCCGTTGGGAGGGCGACGGTTTCTACATCGAGAGGCAACTCGATATCCGGAAACGGCAGCGCACAACGAGAAAAGTTCAAGAATGACATCTGTAATTCTTCGGAGACGACTGGATTACTCGCCAACTCTTCGATGATCGTCAGCACCATTCGACTTGGGAACACGATCCGGTCGTCTGCCGTCCGACCGAATTGAATCGGAGAAGGTTTCCGTCGAATCTCCTCATCATAGGGATCTGCGGGTAACGGTGACACGAGTAATAATGAGATCTCAGGGCTCTGTGAGGGAAGCAAGATAAAGCGACCCAAGATCACATCGCCATTGTCATTCACCTGACCTTGGGAGTGCAGAAGATTCATCACGTCACCGGCAAAGGCCTCCGCATCGGCCTGCGGTTCCACAAGGCCGTGTTCCACCAGAATCTCAGCCATATGGGCAAACATCTCGCCCATCGCCGCGTCACTGTAGGGGATCATTTTCCGACCGTTGCGTGCCATCTTTGCCGATCTACCAAGGATGCCGAAGAGAGTCAAGACAGCCATCCGCGTTGCCCTACATCACGGTGAGAGGGGACAGCCGGTCGCAATGTTGTAAATCTTGTGCCGATCCTGTTCCGCTGTGCCGACGATGGCAATCGCCCGCAAATTCTTTTTTGATCGCGCAATGTTGGGGATGGCTGGGGTCGGCAAGAATCTTTTCTATCGCGGCACGAAACGGAGGCGTTAAGGCCAGAATGGGCTCCGAATCCGCGCTTCACTCAACCACCTGCGCTACCCCCCGCGAGAGTTTCATTCAGTAACTTCTGAGTGGCGTGCAGATCCCGCTGCAAGGAGGCTAACTCAAACACCAAAAAGTCGCGTGTGTCGATATTGACCGTCGATTGATTCAGCAGGCGTTGAAACAATGCCACTCGTTCCTTGAGCATCCGGACGGAGGAGCTGAGGCCGGTTTCGAATTTCGTCCCGCGGCGGGCCAGGAGGTCCAAGGCTGGACCGATTTCGGCCAGACGTAGGCAGAAGGTCACAGGCAGAGCCCGCATCGCGTTCGTCGGCATATCCGGATATTCCGCCTCGGCAGGGTCTTGCACCATCGTGAGTCCCCCGGCGTCGTGCACAGCCTTGAGCCCTGCCGTACCGTCTCGCAATAGTCCCGACAGAATGACGCCGATGACCCGGTCGTGATAGGCCTTGGCCGCTGACTCAAATAACCGATTAATCGTCGTCACGAAGGGTACCTCATGGCGAGAAGTAGACCGCCATATACCATACACATCTTTCAGAACGGAAACAGCTCGTAAAACCACTGGTCACTATGGATTTATATTGATTCCGAAGTTCGCGATTGACAGGGCCCAGCCATGAAGCTTAGGCTTTGGATCTACACTAGCCACATCTTGCCGACGGGTCCTGGAAGGCCCACCGCCGACACCCTGTGAGAAAGGCGGTTGAGTCGTGGCCACCGTTCTCATCGCCGAGAGTGATCCTCGCACGATAGATCTTCTGCCTCGTATTCTGTCCGAGAATCTCCCTGAGGTGGCTGTGGATGTGTGCACCTCCTCAGAAGATCTACGTCTCAATCGCAATCTCTCGTCGTACGATACGATCGCGATCAGCCCCATTTTGCTTCAGGGCTATCACCTCCTGAAATACAAAGCCGATCGTCACTTATTCGTGCCCCTTATTGTCACGGCAAGTGTTGAAGATCGTGTGCTGGCATCCAAATATTTGGAAAAGGATGCGTTTGATCTGATCGTCAAGCCCATCGTTCCGCAAGAAGCCATTCAAACGGTCAGCCTCGCATTGTGGCAGAATAAATTACTCCGATTGCTGGCATCGAGAGAGCGAGCCAGCTCCAGATTCCAGGAACATATGAGGCTTTTCCCTCATGCCAGGTACATGGAAGAAGAATTTTCGACGAAAATGACCGCTTACGAACGGACTATTCAGGCAATAACGACCAGCCTGCAACATCTTCTGAATAGCGAGGAGGAAGGTTCACTTTTCGATGTGGCGGGATGTGTGGAAAACATGACGAGAAAACGCGCCTTGCACCGACTCCTCAGCATGGGGGAAAACGGAACGACGCACTAGGCCGTATTTGACGAGGGGATAAACTGGGGGGACAACGAAGCGGTAAACGATGGTACTACGAGAAGCACATTCTTGCGCCTCTCAGTTTTATCTTCCAGATCCACGTGAACGAGATCCGTCATGATTGAAACGGCCAAATACTGCCAAGCATGCATCGACGCATTATTTCCGGCGACAGCGAAGACGGAGAAAGAGAAACAGTTCCTCAATGCCCATACCTTCGCACCTCGGCCGGCCACTGATTATGGTCCCACCAACGAGGACGGAACGTGCGAGAAATGCGGACAGCACTCTATCGTGACGTATTACCGACTTCCTGGATAGGATACGCGACAGTTCCGCTTCCCGATCTGGCGGGGAGGGCACCAGTAACAAGGCGACTCAGGATTTCTTAGTGATCACGCCGAGGCGGTTTCGAAGATTTTCTAGGGTTCTTTCTCTGCCAGACTTCTAACGAGGCCTGAAGAATGAGGACCGTGTTATAGATGAGATCCCGCTCGGTGTCCGTCAGCGTCTTCCCAGCCATGAGGTGTCGTTCGATCGGCGGGCAGCTCGAGACAAACCGAACCAGTAATTGTCGGAATGGTACCTGATGAGCATGATCGGCCATGATGTCCTCGTGGAATGAAGGTGCGGTACCAAGAATCGCTGTCCTTTCCAATTGAAGCGGACATTTTACTGACTCTGAGACATGATTGCATTTCCTTTCTATGTACTTCTTACAAATTGTTTCATACAGCCTATGGCTATCGGTACGAAACCTAAGCAATAACATTATCTATGCATAGTGATGTGAATGAATGAAGGTTGAATTAAGGTGACGCCAGGGGATGCCCGTTCGACGGTCTGACTCGGGGCATGTGGTCGTTCGGAAGAATGCAGGGTTATGAGTGGTGAGGATTCTATAAGTTATGTAGAAGCAACAATTACAAATTGTCAGGGTAAAAAGTGATCACTTAAAAACATCGAAGAGCATTCGTACGCCTACCTGTATGGTGTAATTCCACCCTGGCGAAAATTCTGCACCCGTCAAGGCTTCCGTTTCCTGTGAGCCTCGCCGAATGCCACGGACGACCATGTCCAACTGAACCATTGAACTCTTGTACCAGCGTAACCCGGCCTGATAGGCAGGAAATTCTTCTTCAAACGAAAACGGGTCGCCATTAAACACTTCCCCGAGGAAGCGCACTTCCCGTGTGACGGGCGTCACCACTTCAAAGCCTGCCGCCCAGTAGAGTTTGCTTTGGAACGTGGCCGGCCCGGCATCATAGCGGGACTTTGTCCCGAGATTGAAATGAATAGCCAAATTGTTGTCATAGGGGTCCGTATCGGGGTCGGGGGTAAAGAGAAACCAACTGAGATGGGCCATCGCGTACCCGTCCCATTGCTGACGATTGCCGCTGAGAGGAAACAACGTGGCGGCGGCGACGGAGAGAGAGGGAACGATCCCCAGCGAACTATGGATCACATATTTTGGCTGAATCAACATATCGAGCGGTCGAGCTTGATAGTCGTGATAGGTAAATCCGAAACCGCCGGCCGTCAATTCAAGGCGGTCGGTGATGCCGAGGCCTTGCAGAGCACGCGCCTCAATCGCGGGTTTCTCTCCTTCGGCCATCGTAATCCCGCCATAGGATTCCGAGACCAATTGCCCCTTATAGACAATCCGGGCATCATCCGTTACGAAAGGGCGAACGGCGAGTGCGTCCGGCACATAGCAGCCGAGGGAGAAAGACACGAGGAGGATGAGGTGGAAATGGGATGGAACCGGTCTGTACGGTTTCGCCTGCGTCATCGGTCTCCCGAGCCGTGTTCTCCAGGGAGGCCGTCATAACGCTCCCAAGTGATCCTTATCGGTTATACATCGGATCAGCAGAAAGTGATTGTAAATTTCCTATTAAATCATGATAGGGGCGGGGAAGGATCGGACGCGATGCTACTTGTCGAAATCGAAGTGAAAAACGCAGTGAATTGATCGGGCAATCGCGTAAATAACGGTACATGCCAGTAAACGCCGGCCCTCAGGAATGCCATCGATCGTGAGCGTCTATAGGGTCTTTCGAGGTTTTTCAGGAAGTTACGTTGAGGCAACCTTCAAGGATTGGCAGACCATTTTCTTCGGCCTCGCGGCCATCTCTCTGCGTCATCTATGCAGATCGTGCCGCGTCCACGTCGGAAAGTGTCGCCGCGGTGTGAGGGACATCATAGCTCAGCCTATTTGTTGCTGGGAAGCTGACCCTAGCTGTTGTGGTCAGGCGCGAATCATGATTTGTTGACCTATTCTGGCCGATACTGGCAAGTGATTTCCATCAGACGCTGCGAACTGCCTGAGCCGGTCTTGGTCCTTGGGAGAAACGAGAAGCAACTCGATCTTGATCCACTCATTCTTGACCCACTGCACCTCCGCGAGCTCGATCAGGCTATACGCATTGTCATCGGGGAACCACAGACGCAGTTTGACGTAATCGCCGGCGCGCAGCTTTTCAGGGTTTAGAATGGCAGGATGGGAGGACGACAGTTCATACACGCAGCCGTCACCCCTCAATCCATCGCCTCCTTTGAAAAGCATACAGTCGATCCCGATTTTTGATAAAAGTCCTGAAGGCATGTTCCCTCCTCTCGTACTGAT
This sequence comes from uncultured Nitrospira sp., assembly GCA_964587955.1. Classification (GTDB taxonomy): domain Bacteria; phylum Nitrospirota; class Nitrospiria; order Nitrospirales; family Nitrospiraceae; genus Nitrospira_D. The sequence goes on along the minus strand of CAZPNQ010000044.1, from coordinate 17,434 downwards.
CTGAACGGTGAGGAGAGACAGTAGTACGGAAGAATGAGTTAGGCTATTACCCTGGTAGGTGGGAACGATCTCCCGAAAGGGGCATCACGACATTCTTATAAATCTGGATATCATAGGAACTTACATTCAATATAAATAACATTGAGTTATATAATATTATTAATGCTATAGATTATATTAGTTGGATAAGTCATGCATCGAGCATACGGGCAATTTTAAGAATACTACGCGCGATTCTTTCACTATTCCTTCACTCTTGCCCATGATCTGTTGACGATTTGTTGCGAGTGGTTCCCGGTTGCTCAAAAATCAATCTCGCTCCCGGCTTAAAGGTAATGTAGTACCAGACCCATTCCGACATGACTCGGAATCGGTTGCGGAAGCCGATCAAAAAGAAAATATGTACAACGCACCAGAGCAACCAGGCAAAAAGTCCCGAAGCATGGATTGGGCCGAGCTGAGCCACGGCTTGTGCCCGTCCGATCGTAGCCAGCATGCCCCGATTTTTGTAAACAAATGGCGGCCGTTGTTCCGGGGAAACATTGTGATCGATGAGATGGGCAAGATATCGTCCCTGTTGCATGGCAACAGGAGCGACTCCGGGCAGCAGTTTCCCATCGTGCCCCACGCAATGCGCAGCGTCACCGATGACAAAGATCCACGGATCGTCGGGAATCGTCAGATCCGGCCGAACCTTGATCCGGCCAAAGGAATCCTGAGGAGCCGAGAGAGTGTTCAGGAGGGAAGACGCCCGATTGCCCGCCGCCCAAATGACATTCGTCGAGGGGATCCATTCCTGGCCAACTCTGACACCGTCGGCCTGAACGGCACTCACGGGGTTCCCGAGTTTTATTATCACGCCCATGCCAGTCAGTACAGCGGACGTCTTTGCCGAAAGTTCGGCATCGAAGCCGGGTAAAATACGCGGGCCGGCCTCCACGAGCATGATGGAAAGGTCTTCAAGACGTAATCTGGGAAAGTCCGGCCCCATGGCTTTCCTGCCGAGCTCTGCCAATGCACCGGCTAATTCGACTCCAGTCGGCCCTCCTCCGACGATGACGAACGTCAACTGACGGTGAACGCCGGTTGACGCTCTGTGTCGCTCCGCCTCTTCGAACGCGAGCAACATCTTCTCTCGAAGGTGGACGGCATCGGTCATCGTCTTGAGTCCGGGCGCTAATGGCTCCCACTCATCGTGTCCGAAATAGGCGTGGCGCGTGCCGGGAGCGACAATCAACGCATCGAAGGATATGGGAGCACTGTTCCGAAGTCGAATCGCCCGAGCGGTCCGATCGATCGCCAGCACGTCATCCATCATGATGTGGACGTTGCGCTGCGAACGAAAGAGCGTGCGTAGAGGCCAGGCAATATCGCCGGGCGATAACGCGGCGGTGGCTACTTGATAGAGCAGGGGTTGAAAGACGTGGTGATTCGTGCGGTCAATGAGAGACACGTCGACTTGGTTCAGGAAACGCGCGGCCGTCAAACCTCCAAACCCACCTCCAACGATGACGACGTGTTTTCCAGCCATTCAACGGTGCCCTGCGAAAATATTTGCCTGTCGGCCTTCTACAGAGTGTGCGCGTCTTACGATCTCGATTACTTGCGATCCAACTTCACACAATCTAGAGCGGTCTATCGCAATGGTGAACTTCCAACGGAATTCGTTTCGTCTCCGGCTACCCGGTGATGTTCGCACTTTATCGTGCCTGCCCATGATAGGGAAAGGCCCAAATGCAAAAGCATCGATATTGGGGATGATCGAGAGAAAGCTATTGGATGGCTAGGGGGAGAAACGTCCGACTGATCGAAGCACTATAAGTGTGAGTGAGTTGATCCAAACATTTCTGACATTAGGCTGCACGACGTGACGGAGGGCGATCCTCGACGCGTTCGCGTTCAGCGTCAGTGGACGACATATGGCGAGGACCGGGAGGCTGTTCAAAAAGTAATCTCGCTCCTGGTTTGAAAGTAAGGTAGTACCACGTCCATTCCGACATCACTCGTATCCTGTTCCTGAGACCGATGAGGAAGAAAATATGCACAATACACCAGAGTGCCCAGGCTAGTGGGCCGGACGCGTGGATCGGACCGATCTGGGCAACCGCTTGGGCACGGCCGATCGTAGCCAACATTCCACGGTCCGTATAAGTGAACGGTGGGCGTTGTTCCGGAAGGAGTTCTTCATTGATCAATCCGGCGATATACCGGCCCTCTCGCATGGCTACGGGAGCGATTCCCGGTAAGGGCTTGCCGTCTCGGCCAAGACAATGCGCGGCGTCACCGATGACGAAGATCCAGGGCTCCTCCGGGATCGTCAGATCCGCTCTGACTTTGACTCGACCGCATGAATCTTGAGGAACCTTCAAGCTGTTCAAAAGAGGCGACGCTTTGTTGCCTGCCGCCCAAATCACATTGGCGGACTGGACCCATTCGGTCCCGACCATCACCCCGTCCGGACGGACGGCACTCACAGGGTTGTTCAGCTTCACGGTGACTCCCATGCGATGGAGGGCGGTCAGCGCTTTAGCCGACAACTTTGCGTCAAATCCCGGCAACACGCGCGGGCCGGCCTCCACGAGAACGATCGAGAGATCGTCCAGGCGCAAATGAGGATAATCCGGTCCCATGGCCCTTTTGCCGATTTCAATGAGGGACCCGGCTAACTCGACTCCCGTGGGACCTCCTCCAACGATCACAAAGGTCAGACGGTTCTGCGTGCCGGTCTCGGCGCGTTGCCGTTCCGCCTCTTCGAACGCAAGTAACATCCGTTCTCGCAAATACACCGCATCAGCCATAGTCTTGAGTCCTGGCGCCAGCGGCTCCCATTCATCGTGCCCGAAATAGGCATGGCGTGAGCCTGCAGCGACAATCAAAATCTCAAACGAAATGGGGGCGCTGTCTCGAAGCCGAACCACCCGAGCGGCTCGATCGATCGCGACGACGTCATCCATGACCACACGGACGTTGGGTTGTGAGCGGAAGAGCGTGCGCAGCGGCCAGGCAATGTCGCTCGGTGACAATGCCGCAGTGGCCACTTGGTAGAGCAAGGGTTGAAAGACATGATGATTCGTACGGTCGATCAGAATGACTTCGGCGTCGTGCAGGAAGCGCGCAGCCGTCATGCCTCCAAACCCGCCCCCAATAACGACAACGCGTTTTCGAGTCATGGGATGGAATGAAAAGGTAGGCTCAGTCAAGATTTCACGTAATAAGAATAGGTATAAATCATGATCAGGCTACGTGGCGATAAGGGAACTGTCAAAGATTTCCTCTAAACCTGCTTAAGCCCTCTCTGTAAGAATCGGCTGGCCCGATTTTTTCTTGAGCCTATTTGGCATTGATAATCCAATAACTTAGGGGGGTGATATGCGTGCTGCTACACTTACCTCATTGCATAGAAACTTCATGTCCAGTTTCACCCACACGGAGAGGGAAAGGGAGCATGCTTATGGCCGTCAGAACGCGTCACGTTGTACAGATCATTTCCGCCTGTTTCGCCACCGCCTTTTTCATGATGACGGCCTGTTCTACCGGTTACTATACGGCTCATATGAACGGCGAGAAGAAGGTCTATCGCATTGATGAACATGGCGCCAAGACGCTCGTTTACGAAATCGACCAGCACGGCAAAACCACCATTCATGATGCCAACGATCCAATGGCTAAGCGGCAGGCTGCCGAGCAAGAACGCCCGGATCAGCTCACCCGGATGCCGAAACGACAGCCGTCAGATCCTATTTATGTGAACCTCGCCCAACCGGTGCTGGATGCACAAATGGAGAAAGCCGAGCGATCGAAAGGGGCGGTAGCAGAACAGATCCGAAATGAATTTCAGACAGATCCCATCATCAAGCTCATTGAAGAGGATCGAGATCGATCCGGTTTATTGAAACCGCACGTCCCCTCGAGTGCCGACATCGAAGTGCTACCGAAGGTCTCGCTGAAGGAAGCCTATGGGATCGACCGAAAGACCGGAAAACCGAGCAAGATGCTGGCGGTCGTCTTTGAGGCCACGATCACCACGCAAGTGCCACCGGCGACGTACAATGTCTCGGAATCAGGCCACGTTTTGCGAAACTTGGAAATCTCTAAGCGCTTTGCGAACCAAGTCAAGCAGGTCATCCTGGAGAAAATCGGTCCCAACATCCCCGCTCACTGAACCAGTCGCTTGTGTGCGGTAATTTTCCGGCGGCACGTGAGGAGCGATCCCGCAGGATCTATCAATTGAACCGGTACGGCGTGATGGCACTATCCAATCGTGCCCTGCTAAGTTGCTCATTCGAGCGACATTTCAGTGCCTTCTACTAGCCCACCCAGCCCCTTCCACCATGACGGGAATGTCATACAGGATTTCCCGTGCGCATACGCCTTCTTCACGCAAAGAGGCTCTTCGGTCAGCAGCTCTATTTTGTGGGACTCACCGGTTATCCATGCAATAATGCCGACCGCTTCAAACTGAGAACCCGATGGCCAATCTAAAACCAACTGACGATCGAATCACCGTCATGGAGACATCGCAGGGCCTCCGTATCGTCATGCCTTGCAGACGCAGTTGGTTCGTCATTGGCTTTTTGGGATTTTGGATCTGCGGTTGGGCGGTAGGGGAGGTTATGGTCCCCATCCAGTATTTCGAACGCCATGCTCCGGAGGAGGAAGTGGTATTCATGCTGGCATGGTTTGGAATCTGGACCATCGGCGGGGCGTTCGCCATCTATGCATGGTTTTGGCAGGTCATAGGAAAAGAGATCGTCACTGTGCGCGAACACACGCTCAACATTCGACGCGACATCGGAGGGTTCGGTTTTGACAGAGCGTATGATCTTCCGCAGATACGAGATCTGCATGTCGGGCAGGTCGGATTCAATCCGATAGATTTCTCGTCCAGCCTGCAATTATGGGGAATCGGCGGCGGGGTGATCGCCTTTGATCATGGAGGCAACACCTATCGATTCGGATCAGGACTTGATGAAATGGAAGCGAAACAGGTTGTGAACGCACTCAAGCAGCGTTTCCGTATTCCTGAAAGCGCACCAGTGTTATGTCACCGTTAAACTCACCTCGATCGGCATGCGCTCTCTACCAGTGCGCGGCTGTCACGAACGACGTACCGACCAAAAACTTCTTGGTTGTTTTGCGGTGATAAGAAACCGGGTGGGAATGCTCCCCTCTCGACCAGGACATGGCATTCGAATCGGTCGCTGTACTTTCCGAACTTATGATGGACTCTTGTCGAGGTAGTGGGTAGGGACGATCCCCGCTCGTCGCGGATCTAGGACGGCGATGATGCTGCGAAGCGGTTTCTCTGTCTGTTGGGAAAGATCCTGCTGTTGCGGACTGGAGAGCAATGTGTTTCCGGCACTCTTCACGTGCAGCACGACCGGTGCCAGTGGGGCATGATGATTGATCTGTTTGACGACGCTCGTCTCACCGGTATTCAATTCAACGACGGATCCGACCGGATAGACCCCAACCACGCGAATGAACCGCTGTACCAAAGTTCCATCCAAATGCCCTTCGAGCGAGAGGCGATAGAGAAGCTGAAGAGCTTCATGGGCAGCTTGCCCCTTGTGGTAGCAACGATCGCTCGTCATCGCGTCGTAAATATCGACGATAGCGGTGATCAAGCCGAACTGGCTGATATCTTGCTTTACCCGCCGATGCGGATAACCCGTTCCATTCACCCGCTCATGATGTTCAAGCGCAGGCCGTACACATGAATCGTCCAAGCCGGTTGTCCTGGCCAAGACCTCGACCCCGCGGAGTACGTGCTGTTTCATAATTTCCATTTCATGGGTCTCGAAACGACCTGGTTTGTTCAGAACTTCCAGCGGGATCTTCGTCTTCCCGATATCGTGTAACAGCGTGCCCACTCCCACCTGCTGCAGCGTGCTTCGATCAAACCCCAAATCACGTCCTAGGGACATGGCGAGGAGCGAGGTGTTCACAGAGTGGTAAAAGGTGTATTCGTCAAACTGTTTCAATCGCGAAAGACTGGTCAGGGCATCGGGATTCCTCAACACGCTCTCCGTCATTTCCGAGACGACCTGGTGCACCTCTTCGACATTGATCGCCCGCCCGAGACGGGTGTCATGCATGGCATTTTGCACGATCGTTTTGGCCGCCTGATAGACCTGCCTGGCCGCAGATAACTCCTCCTCGAAGGAGACCGCCAGCGGGACAGATGCCGTTTCTTCCGCTGCCGGCCTGACAGGCTCATCGGTGATGTCCGGCTCCACTATCGATGAATCTCTGACTTCTTCCTGATCAACATGCACGATCAGGGTCTGCACGCCACAGGCTTTGAGCTGGGCAATCTGTTGCGACGAAGTGATGGTCATCTTGTGGCTGAAAAACGGCGTGTTCAGCCAGGACTGATCGAGTTTTTCGACCAGCATGCCCGGCTGGAGTTCGTCGATGCCGATCCGCTTTTTCATAGTAGGCTGAGTCGGACCCTCCGGTAAGCAATATCGGACCAACCTCAAAAAACCTTGAGGCACGACCCCAGCCACACACGGTCGCCGTCTATGAACATGGATATGCCGGAGAGGTTTTCCGATGCACCGACACTCTCTCATTCTTCAATAACTGCTTGAACTACTTGCGCCGGAGCTGGATGGTGAAGGAGGGGCAGTGCGACTGCGATAGGCGCCTGACTGAACAATGGCGGTGTTGGCGGGTGCCAGTTCGGCTGCTTTTTTAAAATGGGCGGTGGCTTCCGACTGAAGATTCAGTTTATTGAGCGCAAGACCAAGATTGAAGTGAGCCTCGGCGAGGTTTGGATCGGTCTCGATAGCGGACGCGAAATGATCCTTGGCGATCGACCAATGTTCCCTCTCATAGTGAACGATGCCGTCGGCATTGTGCTGAGCGGCGGTGGCATTACTGCCCGGCGGCGCGGACAAGGGCGGGTTTATAGCGGCACAAGCATACTGCAGAATGACCAGACTGCTGACAGCGACAAATCGGAAACAATCCATGGCTCACTCACCCGCTAATGGAGAGGACGGCTTTCGCTATCTAGCCCAATGCGCGCACAATGTAGAAAAACAAGTTATACGCCAAGCCCTCAAACCGGATGGCTTCAAACCAGGGCTTCTTACTGAAGATGGTATTTGGCCATACGGTAACGCAGCGTGTTCCTGGTCATTTTGAGGAGCCGGCTCGCTTCCGAGACATTGCCGGAAGATTTTCGCAACGCTTCTTCAAGGATCTGCTTTTCTATATCTTGAAACGACAGCCCAAATGCCAACAATGACGGCTTCGGGTCTTGACTCAGGCAATTCGTCGGGGGAGTCGTTTTCACGGATGCCGGCAAATGAGCCGGCTGAATCATTTCAGCTTTACATGTGATGGTCAGCCATTCGACGACATTGTGGAGCTCGCGCACATTCCCCGGCCAGTCATGACGTTGAAGAACAGCAAGTGCTGCCGGAGCGATAATCCGAATGCGGCACCCGCGCTGCTGTTTGGCCCGTTCCAAAAAACTCATGAGAATCGGCTCGATATCTTCGAGTCGTTCACGCAAGGGTGGAATGCGCAGCTGATAGACGTTCAGCCGATAGTAGAGATCGAGGCGGAAACGACCGGCCTTGATGTGGGCAAGCAAATCCTCATTCGTCGCGGCGATGATGCGGATGTCGACCTTACGGCTGTGAGTATCTCCCAAGGGATCGACGGTGTGATTTTCCAGCACGCGTAGAAGTTTGGCTTGGGCAGTGGGGCTCATTTCGCCGATCTCGTCGAGAAAGATCGTCCCGCCCTCTGCCATTTGGAATCGGCCCGGCTTCGATCGCTTGGCGTCGGTGAAGGCACCCGACTCATAACCGAATAACTCAGCCTCCAAGAGATTTTCCGGAATTCCCGCACAATTCAGGGTGACTAGCGGGCCGGTCGCTCGCGGGCTGCATCGGTGGATGGCTTCCGCGAATAGTTCCTTGCCGGTTCCACTTTCACCGGTGACGAGTACGGTCGCATCCGTCGAGGCCACTTCTTTGGCCAATTGCTTCATCAGATTCATTTGTGGGGAGCGGCTGATGATGGTAGCAAACGGATCATGCGGTGAAGATCGAGGAACCGACCGGGACCACCGGAGGGCTTGTGTGATAGCCACCCGGAGGTCTTCAAGAAGAACCGGTTTGGCCAAGTAATTTACGGCACCGGCGCGCATCATCTCGACGGCATCTTTGACGGAATCGCGCTCACCGATTACGAGCAGAGGCGGAAATTCCGGCGTTTGGCGGGCGTACTCGAGCAAGGGAGCTAGAGTATGGGGACTGCCTTCACCAAGAATCAGAGCCGGGGAAACCTCGGGCCAGAGTCCGAGTGCATTGGAAACTCCGTCTGCTATGTGGAGGTTTGTTTGAGGTGCGGCAATCCGGACAAGCTGCCGAAGCCGAGAGTCTTTGGAAATTAGGAGAAGCGCCTGAGGGTTCATCGGAGTGCTCCTTGTTGTAGCCTCCAACCGAACCATCGAAACCGTTAATAGCCTACACCTCTTTCTATGAGGAAGAAAGAGGGGAAATGAAAGGAATGTTTACCAACTTTCCATGCTTCATATACGCCTAGCCGGCGGGCGAGGTAGCATCGAGGCTCAGCGTTTCGTACGGAATAAGCCTCGTACGAATTTGTATGCCATGGTGTGGAAGAGGGAAGGTGTCGATTGGAAAACTTAGAGCAAGATGGTGAATGTGCTCAAAAATTTTTAGAGTACGATGCTGGGGCAGGTAAGATGACTATCAATGACAGCATGGGAGACGAACTGCCAGTCGTGAATATCGACTAACAGCTCGCCTCATATCCTACGACAGGATTCTTTCAGCTCCTATTCAGTGTCTTTACAGAAACTCCGTTCATACGCAATGATCGTCCAAGCCTCATCCTCAGTGAGTACGCCACCTTTCACTAAGGCCGGCATTCCGGTACCAGGGCTTCCGTTCTTGACGACCCAGAGCAACTCACCGTCGTTTCGCTTCTTGTGGAACTTGCAATTGGTGAAGTTGCGGGGGCCCGGCGTCAACAGCATTCCACCTGGACCGTTGCCATCCCCGGTCTGGCCGTGACAGTTTGCACAGGTGCCCTTCCCCTCATACAGCTCCTTGCCCTTGGCGAGGACTTCAGGGGTGGCGGTGACCGGGCTCTTCATTTTTCGTGCTTCACCACGCTCGGCATCCGGAACACGCGGCTTCAATGGATCGGCCTCGGGAGCAGACCATCCGGCCGTACTCCATGCGGTAACGGCAATGACGCTGCATAGTGCAACAATCAAACGCTTCCCTCTCATGTATTCCTCCTTTTTACGTAATGCGCAGTAAATAATAGTTGCGGTTGGCTCCGCGTATTCCTCATCTTTCCCAATCGCCAGTCATGATAACAGATAACCACATGTTGGAAAATATGTAAGGCCTGAGTGACTCTTTCTCTATGAGGCTGATGACTGATTGGAATTTAAGTAATTCGCGGTTAGTTTGAAGCTGTGGATGGAGAGATCTTCTGTGCCCGGACTTTGAACCGTCCGGGCACAGAAAAGGCTAACAGTCGATCACTGATGCTTTCAGACGCTCACGAGAACGTAAGCGTATCAAAGTCATTACTTAGCTTCGACAATATCACTCTTCATCGGTCCCAGGATGGCAAGGAGCTCACCCTTTTCTTTTGCCGGGACATTGAAGGTATCCAGCGCACTGACCAAATCCTCCACGAGCGCACCAAAGGCGGCGTCGGTGACCTTCATACCCTTGTGCGTGGTCTTCATATCGCGCCCTGAGTAGCTGCAGGGGCCGCCGGTTGCCATGCAGACCTGTTCGACCAAGAGCTTGTTGAGCTTCTTGAGATCGGTGTTTGCAAAGTAGCCGTTAATCCGCTTGTCTCCGCCCACGTTGTTGATGAACTTGGTGACGACGGCTTGAATAGCTCCCTGCCCGCCAAGTCGTTCATAGAGCGACTTTTCGGCGGCAAAGGTCGTCGCGCTGCTCAGGGTCCACGTTGCTGCGACGGCAACTGCCACACCTATAATCTTCTTACTCAGTGACATATCGTATACTCCTTTGTGTGAGAATGAATTGACTGCAAGCCATCTGTGCCCCCGCTCATTCATTACGGGTTCCAGGGGGTATTCGGCATCAACTGACCCTTATAATCCTTGGGATTCTGATTGGCGATCACGACCGCAATCGCACCTCGGAGGGCGCTCGTTAAGGAGTGGGTCACCACCGGATAGGCACCCGGCTCATCTGCGATCATATCGAAAGTGGCGGCGCTGCCCGGACCGACCACATAAGTCTGAACTCCCGTGAACTTGTTGGCCGGATTGCCGCTCTCATAAACATTGTCCCAGATTTCGGCGATCGGATGGAGCGCAGAGAACTCGTTCGGACCGGCATTCACGAAATAGATCCGCACCCGTTCACCGACCTTGACTTCCAAAGGCTCTCCGCCAGGCATAAAGGGATGATGCTTGAAGATGCCCCCGTTGAAAATCGTGTAATCAAATTTCCGATCGAACATCCCCTGCACATTATCCGGGTTCTGCCACAACTCGGATTGGACCAGGACAAACTCACGATCGGCTTTTGGCCAGGCGTTGGCGTTCTTAGGATCCACAATGATGGCACCGAACATGCCACGCGCGACGTGCTGGATCATCGGGCTTGCGCCGCAATGGTAGAAAAACACGCCCGGTTTCTTCGCCACGAAGGAGAACTTATGGGTTTCTCCCGCTGAAACCGTACGGTGATAGTTCTTCAAGAAGTCGAGCTCGGCCGCATGAAAGTCCATCGAGTGTGGGAAGGAATTATTCTTGTCGCCAATCAGGGTGAAGTTCACGGTATCACCCTCGGTGACTCGAACGACCGGACCAGGCATCTGACCGTTAAAGGTCCAGGCCTTGTACTTTGTTCCGTTCCCGTCGATGACGATTTCTGTTTCAGTTGCCGTGAACGTGACGTCATGGACCTTTGCTCCTGCGGACCCGGGCATCGTGATACACCCGCTGGCTCCTAACAGGACGCCAAGTCCGAGGGTTAATGTGAGCAAACGAAACCTCTGCATGGTAGCCTCCCTTTTTTTGTTATGGAGAAACAGACGCTGCATAGACGAATCAGGCGTAGTAGTCTCTCTCTCCCTTTAGAGTCGGCGGATATTAACGTATGAGGATTTATTAGTCAATTTTGGTGAAGAAGATATCGCAGGATCGACTTCGGCAGAGGAAACTTTGTTTCGAGAAGACAATTCACGCAAGCGGCTTGGGATGAATCAGGTTGCGTTGTGCGATGGCCACGTTTCGCAGAAAGCCCCGGTGTTTTGCGCGCCGAATCGGGCTGCGTTGAAACAGCGTAGCAAAAGCCGATTCATCCAGTTTGGACAGTTCATTCAAGTCGGGCGACAGTGTCACGCGTGAAGATTGAAAGGCGTGCTCATGCGTCGGTTCTGCTCGCAGGTTGAACGGACACACATCGAGACAATCGTCGCATCCGAAGATTTTATTGCCCATGCCTGTTTGTAATTCATGAGGGATGGCGGTGTCATCGCCGCGCAATTCGATCGTGAGATAGGAAATACAACGGGTGGCATCGACAACATAGGGCTCGGTGATGGCCCCCGTAGGACAGGCTTGAATGCAAAGCGTGCAGCTGCCACACAGATCCGTCGCCGGTTCGTCGGGCTCCAACTCCAACGTCGTCAACACTTCTCCCAGCAGCAGCCAGGACCCATATTCCGCTGAAACGAGATTGGAATGTTTCCCGATCCAGCCCAAGCCGGCCTGTTCGGCCCAAGCTTTCTCCATGATTGGACCGGTGTCGGAGTACGAACGGGTTGTGGCGTCGGGCGCCATTCTCCGAATCGACTGTTCCAATTGCTTGAGCCTGGAATCAAAAAGCTTATGATAGTCCATTCCCCACGCATATCGTGCTATGCGGCCGTTGCCCGGCCGTTCGTCGGCCCACTGGTCGGTGAGATAATTGATCCCCAACGAAACGATTGAGCGGCAGCCTGGAAGCACCTCACAGGGATCGGCACGTTTGTTCGGAGTTCGTTCGATCCAGGCCATGGTCCCGTGATAGCCTCGCCGCAGCCATTCGGTGAGACGGTCGAAGAGGCGTTGAGGTAGCGCAGTGTCGGAATGGGCAGGGGGAGTGTGGTCCCTATCCCCGGTAATCGGCCTTGGATGTTCACTGGACACCCGCGTAATCCCAACCGCGTCGAATCCCAGTGCGCGGGCTTCATCTTTGATTGCTGATGTGATGGACATGGGATACAACTGAACTTAGTGTTGGGACGAACAATCAAAGCGGACACTAAAGTGGGCGGAACATCGGATCGATTGGCATCGGCTGCAGGCGCCGACGATTTTCGTCTTCCAATCCGTCCGCGTTTCATCAAACCGACACTGCAGGCGGCCACCTTTCGAGATCGTGGTCCAGGGTTGCTTCGTCCCTGGGATAGAGACGACCAGGCATCCTGGTGGAAACGGAACGTGGCAGGGGCGCCCGATTTCACCTTTTTCCATTGAAAAGCTGCACGATAACTCCGTTGTGGCCCCGGAATCCTCTACGTCTTGTGCCTTGGTATCAGAAGGGGAAGCGAGCGTCATCGAGAGCAGCAAAACGAAAAGACAACACACTATGCGTCGAATCATCATAGTCGTCGATGGTAGCACAGTCCCTCGTCTTGCGGCCATGGAGAGGGCCGCGTAGAATCGTCCTCGGCTTCTATTCAAATCAATGGAGGCTCCATGCTCGCGACGCGGATCACACAAAAAGAGGGCGCATTCTATTTCATCGCGTACAAGGCCGGTGAGCTGTTGAACAAGGTCCGGTTCACCAGCCGCTATTACTTCGAGGGTGAAGAAATCACCCAAACCAAGATTTCAGACCATGACGACGTGGCGCAGTTCATTGCGGGAATCGAGCGGAGCGAAAAGGGCTTCCAGCGGGTTTTGAATCGGCAAAAAATCAAGCAGATCGTCAATTTTTATGAAACCGTCGTGGCTCAACCGATGATTCCCGGCACCGTGCTGCTCTTTACCGACGAAACGCTTCGTTTCCAAAAACTGGACGGCTCGGATTCAATCGGCCACCTGAGTGAACCGAAAGGGAAATATCTGGTGATCGACGGGCAGCATCGACTCGCCGGACTGCACTTTTTCCATGACAAACATCCGGATCAAAGCGCGCAGGTCGAGGTGCCATGCCTCTTGTTCGACGGCAGGAGCGCCGACTTTGCGACGGAGATGTTCGTCATCATCAACTCCACCCACACGCGGATCAATCGGTCACATTTGGTCGATCTGTATGAAAAAGTCTCGTGGGAAAGTCCGGAAAAGAAATTCGCCGCGAAGGTCGTGAATCTCCTGTATGGTGAACCGGACTCACCGCTGCAGTACAAGATCAATCGCCTTGGGGGACGGAGCAAACAGGAAAAATGGATTCTGCAGTCCGAGGTGTTCAACGAGCTGTTGAAAGTCGTGATGGTTCATAAGCGGTGGATGGAGTCTCATTTGGGGATGAAGGCCGAGCGCTGCTATGCGCTGGTGCGCGACTACCTGAAGGGCGTCAAGGATGTCATGGGCGAGGTCTGGGGACAGAACGATCGGTACATGTTCACTCGGGACGTGACGCTCAAGGCGCTGATTCGCGTCCTGGACGATCTGATCGTGGATCGTAAGCTCATCAATGATTGGGACGAGCAACGCTCGCACAAGCCGTTTGCCGAGATCGTCAAACCCTGGGCTCCTCTGACGAAGGAGTTCCGCGCAGACGGCTTTTATGAGCGGTTTCCCGCCAAAGGACAGCTTGAACGAGTTCGGAAGATTCATCAGCGGCTGCTGGATGCAATCGTCGGATAAACCACAGAGGGCTTGGCTGGTTTTCCTGTTTCTGATCGCCGTGCAGGTTCCGCACTCGATTGCCGGATTGGAGTCGTGGGCGTGGGCGGCAGCGGATGCCGACGGATTGGAGGTGACGGCTGAACCTGCCGGCGGCGTACGTGCGACGGCTCATCCGCTCTTTCCCGCTAAGCCGGACGTGATCCAATCGTTGCTGGCGGATTACGCCCATTGGCCTGAGCTTTTTGAGGTTCGGATGCGAATAGTCGAATTGACCATCCAGGATGGAAGAGCCACGGTTGACCTTCGCATCGACCATCCGGTGATGCCCGGTGAACGCCGGTTGGTCACGGAATCCCGAGTTTTGCCGAATGGTGGCTTGGTAACCGACCTGAAGGGTGGCGACTTCAAGCGCTATCACCGAGTGTGGAAGCTGCAGCCGGCCGAGAATACCGGTCACACACGCGCAGATTTCGAGCTGACCGTTGAGCCGGATTCGCTGGCTCCGGATTGGTTACTGGCGATGGTTGTCCGGCAAGAGTTGGCCGCCCACTTTCGTATCGTCAAACAAAAGGCGCTGGAACATTCCAAGCGGTGACTGCCATGACACCGACTTCGAGAGGGAAGGGCTCCGGCACACAAGCACTGTCCGGACTCTATGTCCTCCTTGACCCATCGATCAGCCTCGATCGCTCTCTTCTCGATGTTCTGAAGGCTTCGGCCGCAGCCGGGGCCAAAATGTTTCAGTACCGGAATAAAACCGCTTCGATGAAAGCGGCTTATGCCGAAGCGTTGCCGCTGAGTAAGATTGCGCAGGAATTAGGAGTGCTGTTCATCGTCAATGATCGGTGCGATTTGGCGCTGGCTGTAAATGCGGACGGTGTGCATCTCGGACAGGGAGACTTACCGCTCGATCTCGCCCGGACAGTGATGGGGCCCGACAAACTGATCGGTATTTCGACGCACAACTCAGAACAGGTGCTCACGGCATCCGCTGGAAGACCGGACTATCTCGGCTTTGGCCCGATTTTCAAACCTCACTCGAAGCTCGACCATGATCCGGTCGTCGGAATTGAAAGGTTGCGAACGATTCGCACACTGACGTCATTGCCGGTTTTCGCCATTGGAGGAATCACCGCGAAATCGGTTGAAGAAGTGATGCGTGCAGGAGCCGACGGAGTGGCGGTTATCTCCGCCATTCTCAATGCACCGGATATTTCGCAGGCCGTCACCGACTTTGTTTCGCGGCTCTCAACATCACCTTCGCCAGGTTCTTGAGCGCAGCCGAGCGGGCAAGGTGTAGGACGGCGGGTCGGAAGCGGCTCGGCAGACCTGGTTCGTAAGGGAGTGAGCCGATGACAGGTATCCCGGACTGTTTGCGAAGGATCTCAAGTGTCGACCGCTCTTGAACCCGGGCGAGAGCTGACCGCACGGGATGTGTGCGATTCAGAACAAGCGCGATTATCCGGATCTTCTGGCGTCGAAGCGCCTCGATAGTCAGCAAGGCATGATTGATCCCTCCCAGTCCGGATCGTCCGACAACGACGACTGGAAGCCTCAAGCGTTTGATCAAGCTCAGCACGTTGTCGCGGTGTGTGATGGGGACTTGTACACCGCCGACTCCTTCGACCACCATGCACTCATATCGACCGGCTAAAAGACGATAGATTTTGCTGATGGTGTCGAGATTGATGGTGAGCCCGCTCATCTGTGCAGCGGTAAGGGGAGCGACCGGCAATTCAAACGAATAGGGGCAGATCGCTCCCGATGTTTCTTCGCTTTCGATGATGGATCGAAGCCGGGCTCCATCCGACTGCGCGAATTTTCCCGGCGCGACTCCTGTCTCGATGGGTTTCATCACGCCCACGTTCAGTCCGCGCTTCTTCAACTGCAGGGCGAGCGCAGCGGTGACCAACGTTTTTCCAACGCTCGTATCGGTGCCGGTGATGAAGATGCCGTGGTTCATAGAAAAGAGCTGATGGCAGATAGCATATGGCGTATGGTTCGGAGCGATCAACTCCTGTGATGAATCTCGTCAGGCTATCAGCTATCCGCCATAAGCTATTTGCTCTTCGTTACAGATGCCTGCTGTCACAGTTCCATACCTGTCCCGATACATCCTTGAGCTGAGCTACATGCACGATCGTGCCGACGACTTCGTCGAGGGAGGCCGGCCGGTGGAGTGCGTGATCGAGCCAGCCTTGCCCTTCCGGGAAAATGCCCTCGGTCAAATCGGTCTTTTGCCAGCCGGGCAGCACGAGATTTACGCGAATATTCTGTGCGCCCCATTCCAGCGCAGCCGTTCTGACAAGTCCGATCAACCCGGCTTTCGATGTCGCATAGGCACTCTGGCCGGTCGCCCCGTGGAATCCCGTGTGAGAGCCGATCACAATGATAGAGCCACCGCCGCGAGCGAGCAGGAAAGGAGCCATGGCTCGCAGGCAGTGAAACGTTCCTGTGAGATTCGTCGCGATGACGTTATCCCAGACTTCGTCCGAATGGCGCACAAGCAAATCGCTCTGTCCGATTCCGGAGTTGCACACCAATACTAACGGCCCGGGAGCGGAACCGGAGAATCTGCCGATCATGTGCCGAACGGATTCGGCTTCACGAATATCAGCATGGTAAGAGTCGCCGATTCCGCGGCTTTCCCGAATGAGATCCAGAGTCGCTTCGGCTGCGGGTTTATTCTGATAGTAATGGACCCCCACATACCATCCCATTTTCCCGAACGCGTGACTGACGGCGCGGCCAATACCTCCTGAAGCTCCTGTCACGAGGACCGCAGGACGATCAGACGATTTTGCCGGTCGATCCTTTGCAGAAGGTGTTGAGGAGAGGAGCGGGTTCATATCGGACAGAATTATGCGGTGAGATGCGCGCCAAGACAAGTACGTATCGAAACTCCGCCAGCCCCAATCGGCTTGCCGCTCTCTGGACTCCTATGATACCGTCAATTCTCGTATCTGGAGCTGGAATGATGATGACGCTTACACGAAATGTGCGACTAGGGTTGATGCTAGGAACGTGCTTGCTCTTCGGACTACACCCGGGGTCTGCGGTGCTCGGTGCCGAGGAGCCGGTCACGATTTCCAAGTCCGAGGAGTATTTCCCTGATACGGTCGGGAGCCGCTGGTCCTATCGCGGCCAAATCAATGAGGGGCCGCTCCAAACGATCGAACTGAAGTTTTTTACGAATGTGTCGACGGTCTCCGGAATCAAGACGGTCAACGGGGTTGCCGTGACGGTGTTCCATGATACTAATCCTGGAAATCATGGACCGTCGGATAGTTTCTATCGGCGCGACGCGGTAGGCATTGTGTTTTATGGATCGGAACCCGGAACACCGCTGGAGAAAAACATTACCCCCTATCAGATTTTCCGATTTCCGTTGAAAATCCCGTCCTCCTTTCAGCAGTTTGATCGAATGGGGATCGATTTCGGCAGCGATATGGATCGTGACCAAACCGATGAGAAAGTCGATACTCAAGGGTGGAGCAAGGTGATCGGCCGGGAAACCGTCACCGTTCCTGCCGGAACGTTTCAGGATGCCATCAAGGTTGAAGCGCGGATGAACATGAAGATCCACTTGTCCGGGAGCCGTCGAAC
>CAZPNQ010000043.1:307-29513 GCA_964587955.1 uncultured Nitrospira sp. | reverse complement strand
TGGGGGCTCATATCTTGGATGACATGAGACAACCCAAGCGCATGGATTTGCTCAACGGCTCGACCGACTTGGAGACTGAACCATTGCACATCTCGTTGCGCCAGTAACGGCAGCATCGTGCTCAAAGTTATCGACCGAATAGCGTCTGTGGAAGTCTTAGGACCGCCGGCCCAGACTATGCCGACCTTGAACCCGTCACCTTCGAGGATGTTCAGCCCGTCCTGCAACTCCGCCCCCGCCGGGGGGCTCATGGCCTCACGGCCTGAAAGGCCGACATACGGAACCATAGCCGGAATCGTCCCTAAGGTCGTTCCGAAGATATACGGAAGACTGAGTATAGGAGCGTGACAGTCATACGTTGCCTTCGGCAGCCGTTTGGCTCCTTTGAACTCATCCCATGATCCGTAGACCGTGGATACGCCTTGAACCGTCTGAACCAATCGTTGCAACTCAGGAGGACACGCGACTAGGACACGTCCTCCTAGGCCTGCGACCATCGGGGCGTATCGAATAAACTGGATGACATCGCCGCAGCCTTGCTCAGCCCAGAGTAAGATCGTCTTGCCGATCAACGCCTCACCTTTCCAGCGTGGAACATCTAGCGGCCAAGTTCCTTGCCGTGTGATGTTGTAACGGTCCGTATACTCTGGGTCCATGAACCGGAATTCATGGGCTAGGAAGCCTTCCTGTAACCGACCCCGGGCTAGAAGTTCGTAGCCATTTATGAGGTTCAACTCGATTAAGGCCGTTGTAACAGGCTCCCAGCCCTTTATTGCATCGGTTAGTGCTTGTTCGTATCTGTTAATCATTATTGTTACTCATTACCTTCTGTTCGTTTAGATCGCTGTCGGCCCGGTTAAGACGAATCGAGACATAGTCAGCGATCTGTATAAAGTGGTCTATAACCTATTGATTTAATTGGTCCGCCAAGACGCTTTTTCAGCGACGTGTACGATACCCTTAGTTCTCTATAAATAGTGGTTTAGGCCGCGTGGCTAGCCCCCATTGACTAGTTCCTCTGTCTCGGTAGGAACGCGACCCGTACGGCCCGTTCTGCCCGTCTGTTGTTTCCATCGGGCTATGATCCAATAGTCAATCAGGTTCTTCGAAGTGCTCCATCGGCCATCAGGCAGCTTCATGGCTGGCAAAGCATGGTGCTTATGCAGCTTATAGAACGTTTGAAGCCCTATCCTCATGTATTTACTGATGTTTCTGACTCCTACTAGGACGCCTGGTTCCTTGTCGCGTCTCGTTCGTTGAATATCGTGCCGCCACGGTTGGCGTATTGATCGATGCATTGTTACTACCTCGTTGCTGCTTGTTAGAGCTTGTTATTGTTCTGTCTTGTAACTAATTGATTATATTAGTATTTGTACTTGTCCCAGAACGGCTTCTTTTTACGACACACAAGACCGGCGCCCCCTTGTTGACTAGCTGTTTCATAGCCTGCTCGGACCTTTGCCAGTCTATGGAAATATCTAGTTATAATCCATTTAATATTTATAACCAATTGATATTACTACATGTCTAAAATGACGATATCGACAGACGACCTAGGGTACGTCCTGACCCTTCGCCGCGTCAGTTGGCTCCGGCTGAGCTTTGTGCCCATTTTGCCCGTTGACTCGGCTTCCGAGGCCGTAGCCCTATATGTTCAGCCGTTGGCGCCTTAGTTATCCGGTCTGATTCTGTGCCCTTACGAAAGCCCTTCAGGACGCCTTCAATCATGGCGTCTACATCGTGTTTTGCCACCGGTATCGGTTTCTTCTCCAGGTACAAGTCGATGTCACCAGGTTTAATGAGTACTTTGCCTCTCAGAGACCCTTGGTATGCCGGTAAACCCCGCGTGATCCATCTTTTAATCGTTCTAGTCGAAACTCCGGCATAGTGTGCAGCCCCGGTTATCGAGAGATACCCGAGTTTCGGCCCGAGTAGTTCAGCGGCCTCACGGAGTGACGACGCGGCATGATATGTAGACTGTTTTGACAAAGCTTCTCCTTTACTTAATTATAAATATATCAATGTTATTAACTAGTTATGGATATCCGTCCATCATGGTCGGGAGCCTACGGCCTTTGGCCGGAAGCGTATGTTTATCCTTTAGTCTAAGCCCCCCAATGTTCGCCTTCGGCAGCCTGCCAGGTCTTGGACCGTTGGACCGCCTTGGACCGGATATTTCTCTATTATTCTATTTTCTAAGTCTCCACCAACAACAATAGAAGATAGACCGGTCCATCCGGTCCGTTCCGGTCCGGAGAACCGTTATATATGCTTAGCTTCGTTATCCGGCCCTATTAAAGGGCCGAAAGACGCTTATAAGGAAACGCTTAGCCTAATTAACTAAGACTCTTTGTTGCTGTTGGTGATCGTCTTGATAAAGGGGGGCTACCCCTACCGTGATACCTCGATACATGTTGATACGTTGCCCGTTCGTATGCGGCCTTTCCTTTTTGACATCCGGCAGTTTCAGGACCTCAGCCTGGAATTTGGTACCGCTCAACGGCATGTGCCCCATGTTGTCCGTGAAACGCCTGTAGTTGTCATACAGCTCCTGAGTTCCTATAGCTGCGTCCGGACTCATACGGCAGTATTCCTTAAAGAACGCTTGTTCAGGATTCGCCTGCTCTCTAAAACTCTCCGATGCTTCTGTCGATGCTTGTGGCTTCTCAAAGTCACGTGTTTTATTCAAATCGAGCGCTCCTTGTATTGCCCAATTCAAAATACCGGGCAGTTCCGTTCCTAGCTTCTGTTCAAGCTCTGGGTCCTGCCTCTCTGGCGAAATCGAATTCGGAAACGGCAAAATGATCAACCGCCGCCAGAGCCCGTTACTCCGATCTGTGAACGCTGGCCGTTCATTCGTACAAATAATGATCTTCGCCGTGAACGGCGCCGAGAATGCCTTTTGATACTTCGCCTCGAAGTGCATCGAGTCTCCGCCTGTTGCCTGCTTCAACAAGCTCTCTGCGTCCGCGTCTTTTTCTTTTAGCTCACCAACAAAGTTGACAAGCTTCCCGTAGGTACTCACCAAGCCGTGCTTGTCGTGAAAACCTTTTAACGGCAACGCACTAGTGTTGCTTGTTCCGACTAGCCGCCGCAGGATACTTGTTGTTACGCTTTTGCCATTGCCGCCTGTACCTTCAAACATGAAAAACTTTTGATACTTCATGTCGAAAGTCAAACAGTACCCAAAGATTTGCTGCAGTAATCTCCTGCAGGCTTCGTCCGGCTGAACTTCCTCGATAAATCTCATCCATGTCGGGCACTGTGCATCCGGATCATAGTCATACGGTAATACACATCGGCTCACGAACCGGGGTGTATGCTGTTGGAGCAACGGTACAAGATTGAATTGAAGCTTGTTTAAATCAATCAATCCGTTCTGTAAAGTCACCGTACCGTGTTCCTCCTCCCACTCGGTCTTTGTTTGCCTTGCCGGTAGTGAAATCGTTGCAGGGACAAGGCATCTTGCCGTCAGATGATCGAGAATCCCTGAGACGAACGATTTATTCACGCGACTTCTGAGCGGTGTCTCTATGAAGTAATTCATAATGTCCGCCCTTAATTCTTCTTCGCTCAGAGATTCGTAACATGTCCCGTTGTACCGGAGCCATTCTCCTCGGTGCTTACGAAGGAGATAGTCTCCATTGACTTCGTATCGTCGGGCCTTCAGATAGTCCTTTGCGAAATCGGCAAACGTAGGAACTAGCCTGCCTTCGTCGTTATGGGTTAGCGCGATACCGGCGTTCCTACTCTCGACTGTCCCGGCAACTGAAGCAGCTGGTACGTCGTGCGTGTCACGTGTCGGAAATGCAGCGAAGATGTCAAAGTCTCCGCCGTCTACTTCCTTCGCATCACCAGCCTTTGGCGGCAGCCCTATCAACTGTCGCGCTTCTGGACCTAATCCTGCCACGTAATTTATTGGCAACCGCGAAGGATCAAAACTTATTTGTTCGTGCTTGTCTTCAGATTCGATATCGTCTATTTCTTCTGTCACGTTCATTGCTGCGCTCCTGGTTGCAAACCCGTCTCCGGTTCATCCTTCAGTGCCTCTGTCTCTGTTCTGAGGACCATGCCTTTCGGCTGAAGCCCCAATCGGATTACCGCGTCAATGTCCTGCTCCTTCAGTCTCGTCAATCGCCCGACCTTGACCTTCTGTAACCGTTTCTCTTGTATCCAAGTCCAAACGCTAGCCTCGCTGCACGACAACCGAACTGCTGCTTCTTTAACTGAAATTAATTTGTCCATAATCTCTAAGACTCCTTATTCATGATGCTTAAATACCAACATTACACGCTCAGTCGTCCGAGGACTGTTTGAGCTATTACACCGTAGTCAGCTCAGGCAAGGCGTCCTGATTTGCTCCTGCTTGTTCAAACGTTTCGCCATACGGCGCGACGCAAGGAGCAAAGTAGGGGGCAGCATACTTAGCCTTGGCGTCCCGGGCTTTCTTCATATTTGCTGCTCTGGCTTCTCGCTGATCTTCGGACACCGCTTTCCTAGGCTTGTCGGTCTCAAGCAGCGAGTACGACCAGGGCAACACCCTCAGCCGCTGATCCAGTTCAGAAACCGGGGTACTCACGTACCAAGATCTAGACCGGATACTCCGGCATGCCTGAGTAACCCAGTTGTCCGGCAACCCTGCTTCAGTCCTAGCCGCGTCGGCCTGGAATAAGTCATACAAAGTTTCTATCCTTCTCAATCCGGGATCTGTCTTCAACATGGTTCCTTTCAAGTGACTTTTTAAAAGTCTTCAAATGGATAAAAAACGCGTCTAATTTGTCAATAAAATCAATGGGTCTCAAAACTGGAATCCAGCCCCGTATAGGAACTCGACTACAGGTACACGTTCCTATACCGATCGGTGAACGAACCAAGACGGCCATCAGACGTACCAGGCCGCAACAGGCCGAGCTGTCCGAATCCAACGGGCGAAGCTGCCCGAGGGCCAGACCGACCTTAGTTGGGCCTAGAAGGCCCGTAATATGTTTATGAATGGGCTTGGCTTGCGCCGAGGAAGCCCTAGGGACGTGAAGATTATGACTAGGAGGGTGCGTATAGTCTTTTTGTATTAACTCATCGTGCCTCCGTGTTAACCCTCTACTGTCATATAGTAGTGAAACTCACAAAACCCGCCACTCTCAAATAAAGCGGCATCAATGGGGAGTATAAAGAGAGAAGATTAGTCCCTCTATAGTCATATACGTCTGAAAGCTAAGAAACCCGCAAGTCTGCCAAAATAATTTTTAACTTTTCTTTTGCTTGGGCTATTCTCCACTCGGCCGTTCTTTGCGGAATACCCTCGTTTTTTGCGTACTTTTTAATCGTCATACCCTGCATCAAAACAGCTTCTGCTATATCCCTCTGTTCCTTGGGTAGCTTTGCTAGTGCTTGCTGAACCGAAATCTTTACTTCGTACTGGGTCGTAGGATCGTGCCCTTCGTCGTCTGTTTCCCGAGAATCCGGGTCGTCTTCCTCGACATCTGAGCCCCGAAGGTCTTCTAAAGAAATAATGGTTTCCCTTCGCTTATAGTAAGACTTATTACAATCTTTTATGTCACTGTCTAATGCGGTATAAATCCAACTTCTAACTGACGCCTTCGACGAATCGTAGTTATTTAAGTTTCTCAGACAGGTAACAACCGCATTCTGAACTATGTCCTCTGCCTCTTCCGGCACAGAGCACTTTCGTCTAGCTCGATTAATAAGCTTAGGCTTGATCTTCGCCAGGACCTCTAAGAATTTATGCTCGCTAAGACCCAACCGAGAGACACGTATGTCTTGGCACACGTCTGGATTCGAGCCGGACGCGTCTCTGGCCGCATCCATGATTTCGGCCTCTTCTGAGACCCTACGGAGCTTTCTTGCCGTTTGATTATGTGGCACTTCTGGCGTCATCGCGTCACGCTTTCATAAATACCATCATTTATTCTGTTGTCTAAAATACATCCGTTAAACCTGGAAGACAAGGGACGATTTTGTCCGCGCTAGACTCTGTATCTAAGGGCAACGTTGTGATTCAGCAGAGCAGGAGCGGCGTTAACGAACGGTGGAATAGTCACTGCTAATAGTTTGCTAATACTGCCCCCCGCTTAAGGGGGGTTAGAATTTTGATATGTCGGTTCGTTTCGCCGCTAAGAACTGATGAAAATATATGAAGGGTTGAGGCAACTAGCCAAGACGGTTAGTGATCATGGCATAATCAATCAACTGTGACCACCGAACCGTTCGGAGAACGCCAGAAGCTTTCTCTCAGTATCATCGAAGCTAGGACCGGATGGCGGCCATTGGATGGAATTTAGAAAAGGATAAACCAGCTGAACTGTGCTCCAGTTACCTTTTACATTGCGGAATTCCACCGCGCTGGAAGGTGTTAGACATTTCATATTGCAGACCTGGAGAACCAAGTTCCCAAAGGACATTGTGACTATGTAACTTCTAAATTGTGGCGGAATTTGATTATCCCGAAGGATTCTAAATTGGGTAAACCCGCTCCAATGTGTCCCGGAATAAAATCCGAGAAAGAAACTTAAAAATCCAGGGGGCACGAAAGTATTACGAAAATGGAATCTTTCAGATTGCTCATAGAATTTTGACTCAGAGGATGTGCTATCCAAAACCATTGCTGTCTTTAACAACCAGATCGTAATTAAGGCTTGTTGTTTCCCAGTTAAGGTTTGTTCTCTTCCAGTAATCATAGGACGAAGTATAGGCGCCACGTCCTTTTCAAGATCGCTCATCCATCCTTCGTTACATCCCACTTTGCACACATTCTTTATGATTATTTCCGGCTTGTTACTTTGCCAACTGGTTCTTTCTCCATGTTGGTTAGTACGAATATTGAAGAGTGTTTTATTGTCGCCTGGTAGTTTCTCAATGATTTTAGCCAACCACTTTGGCCAAACATGTTCGCGAGAATTGGCTCTGCTCCCACAGAAAATGCAAATACGTTTCATGGAAAATCATTCTAGAATTATGGCTAGGATACGGATGCTTCTAGTGTCTGTCCAGGTCGGCACAGACCGACTTGTCCGAAGCTGTCCAACGCACTCTTTAGTTGGGCCTAAACCATTCGTTTAGGTTAAGGACGTGCGCGAGTTACTGCGATATTCTGAGTCAGTTACGCGGTTTCTTGGCTCAGGAGGCACTATGAAGACTCTAGCAACTCTGGCTCTTGCTGTTTTATTAACCGGCGCGTTGTCTCCGCTTTCGGCTGATGCCTTCGGAAGACGACCGAACAGTTCCGAAGTGTTTCAAAACCGGCCCCCGTCACAGACGCAGCCAGGACAACCAGGGGGCTATGACCGACCGCGTCAATCCGTCCCTGAACCATCCTCAGGTATATTGTTAGGTCTGGGCCTAGGTCTTGGCCTGGGTCTCATTGTTCTAGTATCAACGAATCGGTTACGTTCAGACAAATAGTTCTGTCTGTAAGCCTGACCTTAACTAGGAACTCGCATGCAAACTAATTGCCGGGTCAAACTTACGACGAACACGAACCTTAAGTCTGAAAAGAACCCATCGACAAGCAAGCATGTATGGGTATCCCGTAAGACCCGGTCGAAGAAGTCTGCCCCCGTAGTTCTCGATACGAGTCATATACCTTGGATTAGTGAGTCCGGCGAGGATTACCGAGACCTATCGACTCCGACAGAAATTTCGACCATCCCGAGCCGCAAGAGCTAGTTCACTTAAGGGCTTTCCGGCCACGCAGTACGCACCTATCTAGCCCCCTATCTTCTCGACCGGCTCATTCTCTCCTGATATTGCGTAATGCTACGAGGGGCTATCACCTGCTATACTTCACGGATGCAAACTAAAAAGAAACGCGGTCCCAGCATCAGATTAGGACGACCCCGCAAGCGGTCCGTATCTGAGCTCATTCAACAAACAAGCCATATCCCTTGGTTCACTGAACCTAGCAGCAGTGCCGCTCGGCCAAAAGTTCCGACTCCGACCCGCAAATCAAGCTCACTTTAAGGCTTAATACGGCCAGGTGTTAAACGCCCTTTGATTCTAGCCCCCTAGCCAGAAGACTAACCGCATCCGAATTATGCTTCCCCAAGAATTGCCCAGGCGCTCAGCCTGTCCGCCGATCTCAACTTGTCGCCATAGCCAAAGCTCCGTAAAATGGCATCTGATGAGAATTACGGAGGGTGCATTATGAACATGACTCGGGAAACCTGGACTGAAGAGGATCTATTGTTATTGATCAATAATAAAGTTGAGGAACGTCATGACTTGGAATACAAGAGGTGTGCTGCTCTTGAGCTTGGCGATGATCGGAAGAAGATAGAGATTAGCAAAGACGTATCAGCACTTGCCAATTCTGCAGGGGGCACTATTGTTTATGGGATCATTGAAGATAAGCACGTACCCATAGAGATTGATGCGGGTTTCGATCCAAGTGTCATAAGCAAAGAACGTTTAGAGCAGGTAATTCTTGGAAATATTCGCCCCCGCCTTCAGGGAATCAAAATCAATCCAATACATCTAGGTACTCGCGCACCTGGAAAATACGCATATGTGGTTCACGTCCCACAAGCTAGTACTGCTCATCAAGCTTCAGACAAGAAATATTACAAACGTTTTAATTTTAAGTGTGAAGCAATGGAGGATTACGAGATTCGAGACATCATGAACCGAACGACGCATCCCTTCCTAATTCCAAAGTTCGAGATTGGTCCAAGACTTCAAGAGCGTAGGGCAGAGGATCATAAGTTATTCGTCACCATTAGAAATGAAGGAAAAGTGAGAGCACAGCACGTTAAATTTATCTTTGATACTCCGTCCTTATATGCAAGGGCGGGAACAGGCTTCGCTCTTACAGACAATACGCGTACAAATAATACATATGGCAGAGAATGGTGCCGACAAACTTTCCAAGCAACTCAAACCATTCTGTTCCCGGACGACGAATTAATTCTGAAAGACCTAGGATATTGGGGTTGCCTATTCCTAGGAGATGTGAAATTAGACAGAGACGACAAGAGCGAGGTCTTTTTATATTGGAAGGCCTACGCCGACGATATGCCGCCTCGGACCGGCGAGGTGTACCTTGGCGATATCTCTAAACTTTACGCATAGAGCAGACAGAAACCTTCGGTGTGCCCGGCGTGTATTTCCCATAACGCTAAAGATTGAGATATTGTGATGTGCGAAACTTTGTGCCCCCTATTAGTCTCTCAATCGAGCTAACTAACCACCGGCAACTGCCCCCAGTCCGTTGTATAGGCCGGAGAGCGTTTCTGAAACTTGGTTGTCCAGGTTCGTTCTATGCCGCTAGACGCATACGACAGCGTGCCTGACCCGAACCGTTCATTCAGTGAATCTAGCGCCTTCATCAGGTTCTTAGCCCGCCTCCGGTCCTCGGGGTCTTGAATAAACAAGTCGGCTTGGATCTGGTCTGTCGGTACGAGTTCAGTCAACAGAACGCCTGCTTTTCGATACTCGAACCCCGTTTGATAGATTTTTCGTAGGCCCGTTAAGGCTGATCGGACCAGATGAGGAGTTGCATCTGTAGCTACAGGTAGTCTGATCGTCGTTGATTCGTTGTGTTGGGGAACGTCCCTGAACTCGTTCGTCCTGAGAAACACCGTCAACCTCGTCACGGCTTGGTGTTCGGCTCTTAGTTTCTCTGCCGCGCGAGTCGTATAACTAGAAATCGCTTCTTCCAGATCGTCAAGACTAGTGAGCATCCGACTAAACGCCCTGGAACAGGTGATACCCTTCTTAGGTGCCGGACATTCTTCTAGTTCCAGACACGGGACCCCGCGTAGTTCCATGACTAGACGGAGACCGACTATGCCCATATGTTTTCTTATGAATTGATTATCAGCCCCCCGAAGCTGGAGAGCCGTAGTAATACCGTGTTGATGAAGAAACCGAGCATGCGCCGGGCCGATGCCCCATACATCACCAACAGGGATGCTTGCTAGCTGGGGGGCATGATCTAGACATGACAAGTCAAAAACACCATTGCCCCGCTTCGCTATCCTCCCGGCGACCTTCGCCAGTGTCTTTGTTTCAGCAATGCCTATCGATACCGGAATCCCTGTCCACTGTTTTACGGTCGTTCTGATCATCTGAGCGTAATCAAGCACGTTCTTTGAACGAAATCCGTCAAGGCTCAGGAAGGCTTCGTCTATAGAGTACCGTTCCAGGTCCGGGCAGAAGTGTTCTAGGACTTCCATGACCCGCTGGGACATATCGGCGTACAGTGCGTAGTTAGACGAAAGGACTTGCACGTCATTTTGCTGGATAATCTTTCGGACCGTGAACTCAGGTACTGCCATTCCAATACCCAATGCCTTCGCTTCGTTGCTTCTGGAGACCACGCAGCCATCGTTATTGGACAAGACTATGACCGGCCTATGTTCCAACCGAGGGGCGAAGACCCGTTCACAAGAGACATAGAAGTTGTTGCAGTCAACGAGGGCAATTAGGGGGCTAGGTCGAGGAGACATAGCGAACGACTAAAGCGCGTGAATCACATTTGTGACAACACCCCAGATTGAGAAGTCTTGTCCGTCTTGAATCACAATCGGCGAATACTTTCGGTTAGCCGGTAGGAGACGTACAGCCCCCCGGTTCTCCAACCGTTTACAGACTAGTTCGCCATCCAGCGCAGCGACAATGACGTTGCCGTCAACGGCCTCTAATGACCGATCAACGACAAGCAAGTCGCCTGAGTGTATGCCTGCTTCGATCATGGAATCTCCGGTTACCCTGACAAAGAACGTCGCTGCAGGATGCTTAATCAAATGCTTGTTCAGATCAAGCTTGCCTTCGGCGTAGTCATCAGCAGGACTAGGAAACCCTGCTGGTAGTCGGCCTAGAAAAATCGGTAACGCACAACGGGTTGATTGATCAGGGGTAAAAACGCCTTTGACGTGCATCAGTTACCGCCCCCTAAACCATGATCCGATCAAGCAACCCCGGCGCGTTATTCCGAGGGTTACCTACGAGTGCTGTTACTGGATACGCCTCAAGGTCCTCATGGGGGCATGGACGCAACAAGGTTTTTAACTGATTTGGTTGTGACAACGGGTCTAGCCATTCGTCATATGCGTTTGGGTGAAGGATGACCGGCATTCGGTTATGGATCTGTGTCATGAGTTCATTCGGTGCAGTCGTGACAATCGTACAACTCTCAATCGGCTCGGTTCCGTCTGGCCCCCAATATTCCCATAATCCTGCAAACCCGAACGGCTCACGGTCCTTCCGACAGATCCTTATAGCCTGCTTACGCTCTTTGCCGTCACGTCCGGTGTATTTCTGCCATTCGTAAAAGCCGTCCGCCACGATCAAACACCGTTTCTTCTTAAATGCCGATCTAAATGCAGGCTTTTCAGCGACCGTCTCAGCCTTGGCATTGATGCATTGAAACCCGATCTTCATGTCCTTTGCCCATGACGGTATCAAACCCCAGCGGAACAAGACGGCTTCTCTTTTAGCTGACTCAGAACCCAACCGAACCGCCGCGACCTGATGAGACGGTGAGACGTTATAGTTCGGCTTAAATAGCGGTATCTCCGGTAGTTGGAAATGCTTCGCAACCGTCTCAGGAGTTGCCGTCTGGGTAAACCGTCCGCACATGACCAGAGCTTAGACTTGGAATCACGACTTGTCCAGACAGACCCTACAGACCGTTGCACACTCGCCCTCTTGTCAGGTTGAGACCTTCAAAACATCCTTCATCATGTAGCCAATGGTTACCAGTGTACTCGTCTAAGGTCAAGACGGTAGAAACAAGGTAGGAATAAACCTAACACACGCTAGGCGGTATCCAGTGTAGCAGGCCGGGAGCTAGTGCAGTACTTACGCTAGTCAGCCCTATTCAGCCTATTAGCTGAAGGTTTAGTTGCGCCCCAAGTAGCGATCCCTGGTTGCGGTCCCTAGTTGCGGTCCCAAAAATATTTAGGTTTTTTTAAAAGGCGATCTGAGACGGCCAGAAAAGAACTCATAGATGAATAATAAGGCGGCGAAAGCGGATATAGCGTTGAAGATAGTGGAGAGATCAACCATAGACTTTTCTCTATCATCATTGGAGAATGCTGTCAAATTTAGAGGAACGAATTGCTGCTTGCGTGAGGGTATTATGTTTCCTAAAATAGCTGCCGTGTCGAGAATATGAACCCTGTCGAAAAAAAGAGGGTCACGGATACATGGAAAAAACACAACCGAAATACCAGAATTCAGCGGGTCGCTTGTTGGCTATTCTCACGGCTATGGCTGCTTCACCATCAGAACAGTCGTATATCGAGGCGATTCCAAAATTTTTCTTTGGTGCCAACCTTAGATCTTATTTACCACAAAGAGCATGCATGATTGGACTTTGGGAGATTCACAAATTATATACGGAATTTACACTAGATATGCTTGACAAGAAGATCAGCGAGCAACAACGAAGGGTAATTTTTTCCGGCCTAGAAGGTATTCAACATTCGATCTATCCTCTCGCGATTAATAGTGGATACCGAGCCCTGACCGATACAGAACGATCACTACTTGAAGTCGCGGCAACAATTATTCCAGAAGAAGAAAGCTTAAACAAAAGCGATATTGAAAAGATTCAGGAGTCGATTGCCTCCTTACGAAACCTCGTTGATGATTCGGATATACCGCGCTCAATCCGCAAAGTACTCTTGGATCTGATCCGAATTTCAGAAGATGCGATAGCGCGTTATAACATTCATGGTAGTCGTGGGCTTCGCAAGGCGTTTAAAGAAATGCTGGCAGAAGTTATTACTTCGTCAGAAGGCGAGCGAGAAGAACTAAAGAAGTCCGGGGCATGGGTCGCGATTGTTAAATATCTCAAGATTTTTGATGAAATTAGTTCCCGGTTGATCAAATACAAACCGGTGATTGAAAGTATTTCACAAATTCTCCTCGGTGCGCCTCGCCCTTGATTTACTGCCTCCCCCATTTGAGAACATCTTACCGTTTCCCGATCTTTAGCCCCCGTCCGATATGAAGTCCGGCTTCTGGACGGCTATCGAGCTGTTACGAATATGTCTACTCGTGGGTGGCGGATCTATGGCAATATACCGATCCAAGTCGGCGCCGTGTGCTCTATGAAGGTTGGACTAGCTGCAAAGCAATGGGTTTCTGTCAGCGCAGGCATCGTGCGCTGGGTCCGGGGGCATGAGTATGGAATTGAAACTATTGTGATGAATGACGAATCAACGGAGCAATTGAACGAGTAAATTGCAGAGTGCGTTAAAACGTTATGAATAACTATTTAAAATTCTCTACAATCATTTGCTCAACTTTAATCACAGTCAGTTTAAGCCAAGGCGCCGATATTAATCTAGACAAGCCAAGGTTTAAGGCCGGAGATTGTTTGATTTGGACTTCTCCTACGAGTGAAACCCCATCTGTAGTTAGAATCAAAACACTTCACACGTTGACATTGATGGGACAAACTGCCCGTGTGTATGAGATAGAGTTTAAGGACGGCCCACTCTCAATCCAAACTTGGCAATTTGATGTTGGACACGCTCGGAAATTTAACTGCTCAAATTTCGATAAGGTAAAGTCGGAAGTGGCTGCAAAGAATAAAGCGTTGGAAGACCTTAAGGAATTACAAGCTCGACCGGCAAAGGAAGCCAAGCAGGAAATATACGAAATTAATAAGGAGTACAATAGAAGAGTTAGGGAGATTGAACGAAGCTCTGTTCAATGCACTTTAGCCCGTATGAATAACCACCGGCACGAAGAGGCAGAGGAAGAGTATCACAATTGCGTGGCAAGAACCGTAACGGATGAATCTAATCTACGTAAGGAGCAACAAGAAAGATACGCGCTCTTGCGGCCCAAATATCCTTCGTTAAAGATAAAAATGCAATCATTCAGCATCTATCTAGAGGAGGAGGACTGAACTCATGTGGCAGCCGCTTTCTTTTGGTGACCCTTCCGTGCGACCAGAGAACTAAGAAAGCTACAGTGACATGCTGCACAGGCAATAAGTTTGCTGTAGAGATGCAAAGAGTCTAGCTAGTCCTAGCTATGGGTGGTCGACCTAAACGTGAAAGTATGTCCCTCGAAGAAGCGACGATTTCCAATATGTGGGAGATCGCGGCAATAGTCGAGGTTCTAGAGCGTAAGGGTCTTTGTACGAAGCAAGAACTGTTTGATATTGTCGCCGAGCTTCGGAAGTCACGCCCCCGCTCGAATATCCCTGAAACCGCGTTTCCTGAGCCGTACCTCCTAACCGAGACTGAGAACCGGATCATTGATGACATCCTAGCGATGCTGAACAAGAACGGTTTGACTTCGCATCAGTCGTTGAGCCTGCTAGAACGACTAGGCGGCATCATCGAGATGGGTCAACGATTAGCTAAGGATACGACACACTGAAAGGGGGGCCATATGACACTCGTAAAAACACTCGCATTGAGTCTGGGTCTAGGTTTCATTTTAAGTCTAGTGCTCGCGGTACCTTTCTTGACCGTTGGCCCTGGTCAGGTTTACGCCGCAGAGCTCATTGATCTTAACACAGCTACGGCGGACCAGCTCAAAGCTTTGTCTGGCATCGGTGATGCTTATGCCGACAAGGTTATCAAAAACAGACCTTACGCTCGAAAAGATGAACTCGTCCAGAAGAAGGTTATTCCACAAGCGACGTATGACAAGATTAAAGACCATGTAATTGCAAAGCAGAAATAAGCGAGTATGCCTTCTGCATCACGCACAATCTATTATTTGGAAAAAACGGAAGGGTTTGCCGAACCTATATCGACAGGCCAGGTTGTATCATTAGACCCAACAATACTGATTTTCAAAGGCGCCTACCTAAGTCAATTTGAGATAAGTTCTAACGGTATGGAAAAAGGAAAGTTACAACTTAATCAACACCCGGCCAACACATTATTACGTCCTATCAATTCTAGTGATGGGCCCCCTAATTGGTCGGCTCTAGTTTATAACCAGGCTGGGAGCCTTACGGTAAAACTCAGAGGAGAGCCTACGAGTGCACGTCACTACACTTTCTCGCTTGAGCCGGCAGTGTGCTATCACGCAGATCCTCCAGGTAGTTATGCTTGGGAATCAGACATCAGTTCCGGCAAAGCGGGGTATTTTCTCACTGGCTCATCAGGGCCTAATGCTCTTTGGCGGATCACTAGAATACAGGCCGATGCCTTGAACCGACAGGTTCTTACATTCGCTCCGGTCCAACTCACGCCAACTTTGGCAAATCCAAAATTCGACTCCGTTGAGTCCAGATTGAGGGCGTTTCTCACGCAACATTTTGAGGGCTTCCAGCAGGCCATTCTTCGCAACGCCCCCTTTGATGCTGTTGATCGGGCGAATAATCTCACGGAAGGTGTTCTCGCTCACTGTCTAACGCTGGCCCAGATAACACCTGAGAGGAATCTATCTAAGCGCCTTGATCAAGCAGGTGTTCTCCTTAAAGACCCACTAAAACGAAAACATTTCACATTGACCTATAGTGCATACCATCATGCGCAGATCATACGGATTCTCCATCAGCGGCTTCACGAGGATCAATCAAGAAGCGGCGCGAGAAGTATTAGACCCGAAGTGGGACTGAATCTCACAGTAGTAGTCAGTGAGCTTTTAGTTGAGGTTGGCCTCGGTGCGTATTGAATCATCACGTTGTATTCTCATTGTTCTCTTCAGCATAAACCTGCTTTCCACGCACGCGTTCGCATTTGATTTTATCGGCCAAGTCATTAGCATCACCGACGGTGATTCTATCAAAGTGATGCACAACGGGCAGGCTGAGTCAGTCCGACTCGTCGGGATTGATTGCCCCGAGAAGGGCCAAGCGTTTAGCCAACGTGCGAAGAAGGAAATTTCCATCTTAGCCTTCGGTCAGAAAGTCACCGTTCACCCTGTAGATATAGACAGGTACGGACGGACAGTTGCTACAGTCGTCTTACCAAGTGGAAAGAATCTGAATCATGAACTTGTCAAAGCCGGATGGTGTATGTGGTTCAGGAAGTATGCCCCCAACGATACCATCCTGGAGAATCTGGAAAATGAGGCAAAACAGGTGAAACGGGGGCTATGGAGTGACCCGAAACCTATACCGCCGTGGGAATACCGCAAGAAGCAGTACCAAAGAAATCCTACCTCATCAGTTGCTAGCTCAAGAGACTCAAAGGACCAAACATTTAACCATATCATCGGCAATCAGGACAGCCGGTTGTATCACCGGCCAGACTGTCCAAGTTACGGGCAAATTGCTGATGAGAATCGCGTAGCCTTTGCGAGTAGTTCAGAAGCGGAAGCTGCGGGGTATCGTCTAGCACGAAATTGCCCCTAGCAAAGCTTGTAACCGCCTTAGGAATGGCGCTAATGGTGACCGAGCAGAGCTGTATTCAACAAATGAGTTCGTAATAGTTTAAAATATTGATTCTATCGGATCTTAAGCACGCCGTCCTTGATAGCCGTCTTCAGTAATTGAGCAGTATTCGACACCCTCAGTTTCTTCATCATATTGGCGCGGTGAGCTTCGACGGTTTTGACGCTGATCTTCAGCCGATGACCGATCTCCTTGTTCTTAAATCCGGCCCAGATCAATTCCACAATTTCTAGTTCACGACCCGTAAGCGTCTCCGGTCGTTTGCGTGGCGGAGGAGGCATCAGATCGACAAGGGATTTTCGAGGTCGTGATTTGCTAGTTGTTTTCGCCATAGTGAACCTCCAGATACTTATCTAAGCATACCAAATATATGTAAAACTTCCTAGCATGGACCGTCAATTTCTGGAACCGGCTACTAACTCGTCCGGTCAGACCGAACACAAAAGCAGCGGGGCATCTGTCAAGCATGCACGCGATATGTGCAATGGAGAGAATGCACTAATGTGCGGGCAGACAAGCATAATGGCGGCATAATGACTCGTATGGATCAGCATCCTCGGTCAGCCGACGCTCCTGGAGTCTACCGCTCTCTAGGACATGCGGCAGCAATGTTTGTGAAGGCATTTCCGAATCGGATTGCTTCGATGAACGTGAGCCCCACTGGTCCGCTCAGGGATGAAGTCGGATCGGCGGGAATGGTCGTCGCGAGGGAATTACCTCTCTATGGTAGGAATGCCTCCTCGAACGTCTTTGAGCCCATCCGCCCGATCAATATGTTCGTCTTAAGCGAGGACCTTACGCGGGCCGAACATCGTATGTGGCCCACGGCGCCCGGTGGCACGTATACCGATCTGGCCGTTAAGGTAGATGAGTTCAATACATACCTACACAAGGAAATAAGACTGAATCTCATAAGTTCCTGCCGCAGTGCCTAGCAACTGAGTCACATTTCTTCCGCCTAATAGTTCTCTAAAACAACTAAGAATGCTTGGTGAACCCTATCGAAGCGGTTCAAACGGCACCTGTGAGTTGAACTCATTCGCCGGGTTCAAAGGATTCTTAGGGTTGTATTGATTCACCGGGTTGAACGGGTTATTAGGATTGAATTGGTTTACAGGGTTGGCCGGATTGTTCGGGTCATATTTGTTGACAGGATTAAACGGGTTATCAGAGGCGAACCTGTTGGCGGGGTTCAGCGGATTGTCTGACGCGTATTTGTTGGTCGGATCGAAAATGTTGTAGTCACGTTGATACCGCGAATCAAAGCCTGTCTCCGCGTTTGCCACTGAGACAAGTAGGATCAGCGATGCCAGCATTATTAAAATAGATTTCATCATGCCTTTCATGTACACCCCCTGCCCTTTACGTTCTATACCCATTCGGTAGGCCGGTATAGGGGGCATTTTTGTGACTGGCCTTAAGGGCTGCCGTTGAGAAGCAAGACCCTTTTTATATTTCTAGAAAAAATCTAGACTATGCGTAGCTACTACTGAAACTAGAAGGGTACGCCCCCTACCCCGGCTAGTCGAGGCTGCTAGTTAAGGCCAACAGGCCGAGGATTTGCTAGTTTAGGCCGACTAGTGCTAGTTAAATGAGACCGTAACACGCGGGTCCTATGTACCCGTCACGGAGGGACAGGGTCGGCTTCCCAAGGGTATGCCCCGGGGGCCTAGTCAGCGATGAACGACAGCTTCAAAACTGGGTGCACCTGGGGTGCATCTGTGCATTCTAGATGGCCTATCATGTCCCTTCGTGTCCCTGTGAATCAGCCATGGTCAAGGCTTTACAGGTACTTAGGTATCATTGCCATCACTTTGTAAACCGCAGGTTGGAGGTTCGATTCCTCTCGCCAGCTCCACGTTTCCTGCAGACATTTCAACAAGTTCGGCTTCACTCTCCCCTTGGATCTCCTCATGTACATGCGTTGGTGTAACCGTAAATGTAACCATTTTTGCCTTTTCTCGTTCAAAATACGCGGTCAGCGATTGAGCAGCACGCTCAAGGTCAGCTTCGTTCACGATGTTATAGCGATCGAACACGGATCGAGTCTTATTACCACTGATCGCCATCGCAACCTTCTCAGGTATCCCAGCTCGAACCATGTTCCTAACCGCAGTCCGACGGAAATAAAGAGTTTTGGGGCGATGCCAGAGGCTGATTGTTGCATGTCGCCATCCTCCTCCTCGGTGAGCACGCGCAACGTAGGAGGCTAGGCCTCAGTGCATCTGTTGAATAGAAATGTAGTTTTTAGAACAAGGCCCGTTCCCTCGCTTTCTAAGAATGCCGGCCTTTTGCCAAGTTCTGGTTTTACATGCAGCGGTTTGTCGAATATCCAACGAACGAGCGTTTCAAAGTTTTGTGTGTATCGATCTTGTTCGCTCAGATCGATATAGATGCGAGATTTTGCCATCCAATGCGCGAATTTATCTACGGTGACTGTCGGGTGAGATTGACTCCTGCACAACAGCCCGATGGCCAATGGTTGTGTCAGGTTCGTATTACGGACTGCGAGAACATCCATCGCAACCAACAGAGGGGCTACGCTGGCGGACTCTTTTCCTCGTCTCTTCAAGCCGAAATCGCCGCGCTCACACAGGCCAAACGTCTTATCGACGCTCGCGAACCTCGCCACCCTTCCGGAAGTCAACTCACGCAGGTGGCCGATCGTCGAGTAGAACCTGGCGTGGTCCTGCACGACCTTCCCTATCCGGACACGCACTACAATGGCACCCTGGTTAAGTTGTCCGCTGAACAACACGCTGATGGACGGTGGCGATGCCGGTATTTGGTCATGGACAATTGGAGAATCCCTGTGCCCAATCGAGAGGGATATTCCGACGGCTATGTCGTGAACCTCAGCGAGGCCAGAACCACGGCACTGGACGCGGCGAAACTGGTCATCGATTCGTTTGAATCCGCCTACTGACGTGTCTCGTGACAGTATGGCCAAACCATCGAGAACCGCTAGCTGATTTGGCGGTAACTAGTGTCTCCACGGCTGGAGAACTGAGACGGCAGACAGATGTCAGAGGAACAACAGTGGCTTGAAGATAAGCTGTCCGTCATTCGGAACTATCTCAAAAGTCAGTTTCCGAGCTATGTCCTCACGGATGTCGAAGACTTGGGGCCGTCTTCTCCGAACCTAGACGGCTTCATAGTGTTACTTTTGTCTTCCTTAGAACGTCTGTTTCGATGCATCGTTTACAGCGGTACTAGTAAACAGTCGGCATCTGTTCATTAACTGCTCACTATCTTTCATCGATTACTCCCCCGAGATGAAGTTCTGCTTCATGAACAGTTCTTCACCGCCGGTTCACTTTTCCTTCATGTCCTCAAGGTAGAGTGTTCTCATACACCATAATTAAGGAGGGCCCTTATGGATGCGAATTGGCTATTTTTTGGTGCCGCGATTCTTGGACTCGTGGTGACGGCTGTGGTGGTCTACAGGAAGGATCAACAGTCGTAGACTCTCGGCTCATCGATGGACCGACCGCGCTTCTGCGGGTCGGTTCATCAGTCTTGTCTAGCAGCTAGTGTCAGTCCTCGAAATTTCGAAACATTGCGCTGGGCCCTGCCCTTCTAGTTAAAAGTGTCGTCTGGTTGCTGTGAGCTCGCGCAATCGTCCTCGCTCAGAACGTCTTCATAGGTCTCTGTTGCCTCTCTCGGCGTCATGAGCAAGCCCTTATCGAACTTCGGTGGGAGGTCATACTCTGCGCGGAGTTTATTGAGGAGTTTGGTAATTCTTCGCTGTTCATCATGTGGCGATCTCCCTATCAGAATGGTGGCCCTGATAAAGGAAAGAGTACCGCTCTTTACAACTATGACTACATCCGAAAGTAGGTGAAGCGGCCACTCTTCCGTAAGCTTCGGCGATTGACGGCGATTAAAAAGGGAGCCCCGCCCTTTTTCAAGAACGGAGCTCCAGGAGGGCTTATGTGGAACAGGGAAAACTGTTCCAATGCTTTTGTATCGTGTTGAGGCCGACGACGATACTGGGGAAATACCTATCAAACTTTCTCCGTTTTACCATCTCAACGCGACGGCTTAGGGCATCCCCTGGCGTGCTACTACCTCTTCAATCAATTAACGTCTCGCTTCGCGTGCCTCAGCTAGGGGTTAGCCGCTTGTGCTCTCTCCTAGTTTCGTGTGCGTTCGAAGTCCTTTAAGGTGAAGAGCATTCAAGCTATAACTTATAGGAGGTTATTTGATGTCTGAAACGATGACAAAGTTCAAACCTAACAGCGAGAATCAGGAAGCTCAGGAACACAGTGAGGGCAAGGTTGCCCGCACCATTGAAGAGCAAACTGCAAAGATGCCTTCAGATGTGTGGCTGTGGGCTGCCTTTGCCGCGATCGGCGTTTCAATGCTCTTCCACGGAACAGGCAAACGAGAGGACGGTCTGTTTGTCGGCCAATGGGTCGCGCCGTTTTTACTCTTTGGTGTGTACAACAAGCTGGTGAAGGTTGGCGGGCATGATCGCAAGTCGTGATCTCTTCATCTGAATTTACATAAAGGGGGAACATGAAAATCCTAATGGCGTCTACAATTTTTATTGTGGGGCTCGGTTTAGTCGGAGGCCTGGGGCTACCTCTGGCAGCGGCGGCTGACAACACACAGACATCAGCAGAGCAGTTGACTCCAAAATTTCCGAAGTCTGATAAATGTACGACTTCATCGCAATGCCGAGATGTGGTTGGAGAAATTGTGAGAATTGAGGAAAGCTATTGGATCAAGATGCCCAATGGCAATGAAACCCATATGCGCGTCACTCCGGGGACGAAACTGGAGTCTCGGGTTAAAGTCGGCGACGCGATCGCCGCACAATTGACATCTAACGGTGATGCGGATGCGATCAAAAAGTTAAATGAAGTGCCGAAATCCGAGGAGTTGAGCATTCAGAAGAAAACAAAAGAGGTAGAAGAGCCGACAACACTAAAAGATCTACGCTGAAGGATATGGCAAGGGAAAAGAGAGGGGCACTTGCTACTCTCGATCGCGTAGCGAGTGGCCCCTTTTCTCTGGTCGGGCCGAAACACCGATAGCCAATGCTGTAGTGGAACTCATTGAATCGACGAGTAGATATAGTCCATTTGTCGTCATGACATGAATGGTGCCGCTTTCCTATTCATGTTGCCCACTTCGTTTAATTCGGCGGCAAATGTGTACAGTTAATACAAGTAAACGATTGCGGCGATCGCCAATGTTCCTCCTCCCCATCTATAATTAACCAGGGTTCACAAGCATATCGACAAAAAGTCTTCTTCCTAGTAGACCGAATTGGGTGTTGGAGATGGCCACATCGGATGTTTAAGTGCGACAGTGAAACCGTTATTGATCTAGCAGTGGCCGTCGCCATTGAAGCTGGGGTGTGAAGTTAGGAAAGTAAAGGATGGATGTTAAGTTGGAACAGCTCAGAAACGATCTGTTGATCTTGACGCAGCAAATACTTGCCGAAGCGGTGGATGAAGATAACGGAACAAAGCTTCATATCGGTGAAATGTTCGGAGTACTCGCATTAGCAATTGAGGAAGATAAAGTTGAATCGCTTGCCCGCACTGTTACTAAGTGGGGCAACGAACGTCTATCGCCGATATAACACACCATTAATCGGAATCGATCCAACTCTGATGTGCGATGAATCGGTCTTGCTGGCACAATATACGCCTTGAGGAGACGCCTTTGGAGTAGGGTGATGCCCGCGCCAGTGAGCGTTCCCGCCAAGACGCGATCTAGACCCTCGCATCATCAAAGAGCGGCTTACCAAAGAGAGGAAGAAAGGGACCTTAAGAATATCGATGAGATTATTACGCGATCAGTGATAACGACGGCGTACTGCAGAGGCGCAAGTGAGCGAAATCGATCCTATCGGATCTTGAGCACGCCGCTTTTGATGACCGTCTTCAGGAGTTGAGCTGTATTTGACACCCGCAGTTTCTTCATCATATTGGCGCGGTGAGCTTCGACGGTTTTGACGCTGATCTTCAGCCGATGACCGATTTCCTTATTCTTAGACCCAGCCCAGATCAGTTCCAAAATTTCTCGTTCACGAGACGTAAGCGTCTCTGGTCGTTTTGAGCGTTGAGGAGGCATGAGATCGACAAGAGATTTTCGAGGTCGTGATTTGCTAGTTGTTTTCGCCATAGCAGTGAGTCTCCGTATAATAATCTAAGGATACCAAAGATATTTGAAACTCCAAGTAGTATGAGTCAGGTAGTTACTATAAATTGAGGGAATATTCTGAAAAGAGTGGGACAAACCTGACCATTCGGCTATTGAATGGTCTCCTATGGTTGTTTTCGTTCTAACCTAACTAGGTGTCTCGCTAGTTCAATCACCATACACTATGGCCTCTCCATCCTACAGTTCCCATTTATTACCTGATGAATGCTATTG
The DNA here is from genome assembly GCA_964587955.1 of uncultured Nitrospira sp. Classification (GTDB taxonomy): domain Bacteria; phylum Nitrospirota; class Nitrospiria; order Nitrospirales; family Nitrospiraceae; genus Nitrospira_D. The sequence continues at coordinate 6,790 of CAZPNQ010000043.1, read as the reverse complement.
CCGTGGCAAACATCGCTTCCTACCTAAGCTATTACAAAGATGACAACCTTTCAGGAAGGACATGTTGTCCGGAATTCTTTTTGAACAGTCGAGTTGATGGCATTTGATTTGCCTTACAATACAACTTCAGATCTCGGATACTAAAGGAAGGATCCTGTTATGCGACAAGTGCATGGATTTCTTATACGTAGATTAATCAAAGCGTCGTTGTCCGTCCATTATGAATGGCATCTCACGCCGAGAGGATGGGTACGTGGCGACTGGTTCCTAGATGATGAACGTCGTGAACCAACGATGTCGCCACCATTGGATCGCATTGAAACGTGGTGTACCACAGAAACCTCATACGACGGGTGGATCAGTAAAGCACAAACGGAATGGGCGCGAATATGGGCTTCCCCGCAGCACAGCGAGGCAGAGCGGCAGGTATTACGAGCACAGCATCATAAGCCCGGGTCAGAGCCTGAGAGTTCCAAGGTCGCTTCTCTAAACTAGTTTTAGGACATCGAGCTCAAGATTTGCACGCTTGGCTGACCGCCTTATCCACCCGTGTCGGGTATCCCTACTACACTCCGTTAAGCGCTCCTGAGAGGCAAGCGACGCCTTTCGGGCATACTTGCCGAGGTTCCTTTTTCGAGGGGTTCCCTGTTGGAATAGGCGCGCTTGAAGAAGACGGGGGGCTTACGTCAGGAGGTCACTGCTCCCAATACTGCCATGCCTTTATCACTATATAAATCAAGACCACAATGATGACCACCAATATGGGTTCGATGATCCCTGGCATCATACCTTGTTCCCTGCCCTTGGCTGATTGGCTGCCCCCTCGTTGGATTCCCGTGCCTTAGTATATGAGCTGAACCGTTCTGACAGGACTAGGATCATCCCTTATTACAATGTATGTATTAATGCGTATTTATACGTGTATATACGTATTCATTTGCAAAACGTTAGGGCTAAGGATGATGCATCTTTGATGATCCTAGAGCCCTTATCTGCCTTCGAAGGTACTCGATCGCTTGGCTCGCCTATCCTTTCTCCCAGTACGGATTCCTTCGGGTTGGCGTTAGGATATCGCATTAGTTTGAGTGCCACTCGCTAAGTCTTATAACGAGGAGTCTGTCACATGAGCATACGTCAAACCTGTGGGTCTGTCGTGATGGTGAGTGTCCTGTTGTCTTTCACCGGCTGTTCTCTTTGGGGACCTGAATCGAGGGGAGACGCTCCATTTGAACGGAACCCATCCACCAGCCTTGCTGGAACGTACAGCGACGTGGGATCGGATGGCTCCATCAAGCCACATCCTGAATCAACGCACGAGCTGACAGGGAAGTCCGGAAACCGAAGTGGAGATGCCATTATTTTAGGTGGGTCCGCACCCGTACCTGACTTGCAAACGGGCAAGACGTCCATCAAAGGGACGCCTGGGGGCGTCACGCCCAGCCCCGACTTTGTTAGGGATAGCGGGGGACCGTTAGGCCGATCCCCTGGAACTGACCGCAAATAGGCGTCGCGCTCACGGCTTGCTACAACCCGCACCCCACCTTCCTTCCTTGCTCTTATACGAAACCTCAGGTAGCGCATGGCCAAGGAAGGAGCATGGTCTTGAACCCACGAGTAGCAGACTCTCACTTCCTCTGCCAACGATGCTTCTGGGAGGTACGGCCTCACACGGCACTCCCCCAGTTGCCATATGCCCGTGGCCGATGTGAGAAGTGCCACATTCTGAAACCCCGCCTCTTCTTTGTCGCCAACGTGTCCAACTCAAAGCGACTGACCATCTGACGTACAGGAGGCATGGCGCTGAGATTCCCTGTCTGACAGGTTTCCTTCTCAGAACATTGTGAAGTGAAAAGGAAGAGGTCTACTCGTGGGATGATCCGCTCCAGATTGCTGTATATACCGTCGGGTTCCCTACCAGGCACCCCGTCCTGCCGAAACATGCCGGGGGGGGGCTTCCGCCAGTGTAACCATAAGTGTCACCGTCGCCCCTCACTCCCCTCACATCCCACGCAACGGGGTGCAAAGGCTAAGTTGAGGCTATGGTATTGATGAATCACTGGAATCACGCTCTAGTGGCAGTGATTTGGGGTGTATAGGATTCTCCTGTGATGCCTTTTGTAAACCGCAGGTTGGAGGTTCGATTCCTCTCGCCAGCTCCACGTTTCCTGCTGATTCCAACGAGTTCGGATTACTCTCTCCGAGATGAAACGTTTTAATCTGTTGGACTCCTGCTCTTCCTTGCCCTTCCGTCGTTCAGTATCGCTTCTGAATTTTCTGGCCGAGTCATGGCCGTACTCAATGGTGACGCGACCGAATCCGCCTTGCTGATATCGATTGCCCAGAAAAGAGGACGTGTTCGGGCCGAAGCACGTGACCGCTACGTTAAGCTTTGGTTAGCACGCCACTAATGCGGGCAAGGATGCTTTACTGCCAAATCATTTTGTCTTAGCTCACGCGCTATCCAAGGGGACTTCACAGTTTTCAGATTCGTACGGCCTGTGCAATGATGTGACGGACCAAGTCACAACAACGTTACAGCGTCATAATTGAGGGGGCGGGTCTTCACAGTGAAGGAATAAACGTGCTACACGTGAAATTCCCCATCGTGGTTCTCATTATGATCATCACCTTTAGTTCGGTAATGATTTCTTCGGCTTGGAGTCAATCAACCCCTCCTGACATACAGGTAGCCGCAGCCGTCGCCACGATCTTATATTTCCCGTTTAAAGCGGCATTTGCTCTCGGAGGTGGAATCGTCGGTGGACTCGCCTATGTGGTTTCGGGGTTCAACGAGCCAATGGCGAAAAGTATTTGGATCCCCAGCACGTATGGCACCTACGTTATAGCGCCGGAGCATCTCGGTTGTGATCGTGCGGTACATTTCTGGGGCGTTGCAGACGAAAGTGAGGGAATACCAAGCACTCCGGCTGCGGTACATGAGCGCGTGGAGTGAAGAAATGAAGAGAATGGCCATCGATCAAAAAGTACATCCTTACACAAGGCGAGTCAGAAAATGAGCACCGCCGTGGCTTACAAAAGCTACACTATTCAACCCGCCCCTCGCTATCTGTCGGATACCGGCCAGTGGGAATTGAACGTTTTCATTTCATGGGCCACAGAGGACGATGAAGACAGTCGGCATTTCGTGAAGACTGGTCGATATGCGACGGAGGACGAAGCTGCGGCCCAGTGCATTATCTATGGACAACAGATCGTGGATGGCCAAGTGCCCGGCTCATCGGTAGGGAACGATCAAGGCTGGTGATCAAATTAACTTTGCATCTTCTCTCCCATCGGTAAAGGTAGCCGGTTCTAGCTAAGCAGGTTTCGATTACCTAGCCCATCGATGACGATCGGAGTGAGTGTTCTGAGTTTGCGCACTTTGTATGGCCCTTTCTACGGTGGTTTTTTCAATAGAAAGGGAGTGTCCGACAAATTACAATCCACATGATTTCTTCGCATAGTCTCGTTGACTATCGCTCAAGCCGTTGCGGCTCTCACTGATACACCATCCAATACGAACGCACCCCGTCGCGGTCCGCCAGCATTCGGCAGTGCACCTCCGTCTGGCATGGACGCTCGCGCGAACCCTTGGCTGTCACATCGTTACCGCGGGCATAATCCACAACGTACTCCTTCTGTGACGAGGAACAGCCCGTAAGCTGCAGGATCAGCAACAGCAACGCGCCGAGGGCGAGAACCCATTTGTACCCAGTGTGAAGCCGATGACCCTCTTGAGCATGTATGAGCATGAACATCGTGATCTCCTTTCAGTGCGAGTGAAGAGGAACAGGGTGGCGACCAATGAGCCGTGGCATCAAACGCCTATCCTGCCCGAATCTTCACGAGACCCAATCCCACATCTGTAGGGACGTTGCCCCCTCTTCTGGCTAATGATGCGGCGCCATCTACCAATATCTCCACAGATTCAGACGACTTCCCCTTGGTGGATGTGTTAGTGACATGGACTGTTGTCGAGTTGCCCCTTGGACGGAGGCTCCCGGGAGGCCAGTGGACCAAACATGGTAGACGAATGGCTAGGGTGCGGAAGAGGACTCCGAAGGGCACCTCCGAGCCGCAACCGGATGCAACGGGCAGCGAGTGGCTAGAGACTGGTGAAACTGGGATGGCTCAGTGGGCAGAGATTCCGCTTCCTACTGCACTTCTTGTTCTCGGTGACTATCATCGCTGTATCGTAGCCATCCTCAGTGAGCAACGGCCGGCGAAAGCACCACACTCGTCAACCTTCGCCTCAGTATCTGGATGATCAAATAAGGTAGGATAAGAATCTTTGCGTATCCGTGAACCTTGACCGAAGGGAGTTTCCATGAAATGCCCGCAATGTTTGATGGAAAATGACGCATCCGCTACGAAGTGCTCGGGATGTGAGCATGTATTTGCCAAACGGCGAATCAAATCCGTGGGGTACGCGAGCTTCTATACTGAGTATTTTGCCTTTCGGGAATTGGTGACGCCGCAGCTTATTAAAGTGGTTTATATCGTCGGAGCGTGCTTCATTACGGCAGCAGGCCTCTTGTCGATCCTTTCCCCAGAAACCTTGAATGAGTATGATGCTGGCCCGATTCTTTCTCGAGTCGGAGGAATCTTTGTCTTACTGGTTGGGAATCTAGCGTGGCGCATGATGTGCGAAGGCGCCATTCTGCTCTTCAGCCTCCACGAGTTGTTGGTCAGTATCGACACTCGAGCAAAAGGTTTGGTACTGCAGGGTAAAAACAGTCAACCATGAGGGAACTTCTTCATGTACTGGTCGCCAGGGGATGGTTGCTGTATCCATCTCTGCCTTGACGCACGTTCTTTGGCCACGAGAAAGAGGCGAAGCAGTTCGCGTCCATCCTGGACTTTGCTAAACAAAGAATGACATCGTGGTTGTCTCAGGTCGCCCATCCACAGTGACGGCAGAATACAGCGGCTATTATTGTGACAGAGCACATACAGTAGTCGTGTTTCATATTTTGCGATACGTCGGAAGGAAAGACGCGCTGCGTCGGATCATATTTCCGATGAAGGCACAACACTGAACAAATGAGACCGTCAGCCTTTTCACCCTGCTTCCGCACATCCCTTTAATCAACCCGAATCGAGGCAGTGAAACGGGTGCCGAAGGTTCGAGTGAATCGACGATACGTTTCGCTTCCTCCAAAGCTGCCGTTGCCGCCTCGTTGCGGGACGAAAAATTGCCGTTAGGACATCCTTTATGGTAGGCCCAGCAAGTTTGTCTGAATTCGATAATGGTGTACGGACAATGCCAGATTCCATCGGCTTGCCGTCTTGGAGATAACTCGATCCTGCGCTTCTTATAATCCGGCATTGATCGTTTCCTCCAGTCTCCCCAATCCTACTCATTCGGACAATGTCCACATACGAATACGTGACATAGAGGACCAGTCGCTATGTCACAGACCAGACTATCCCATACTGGAGTTACAGAGGCGTTACCAAAGTGTTCTTTTTATAGCCTCAACACAGCAGGCAGATAGAATGCTGGACCTACATGATGCCCCGCTAGTTCCCTGCAGCCTGTTGTGGCGAGAGTCGCATCTCGGCCCGATGCATGGCATCTGGCAGTCAGCTCACCGCCAATGGTTAGACACTGGGGCAAGCTCTCGTCGATTCCCTACCTCCATTCGGGTGGATGGGATAGGACAGAACCTGGGAGTTCAGTGAGACAGGCGGATTTCTCACTGTCTAGCCGATGATATTCTACTGTGCCGGATAATTATCGATCGGAATCATTAAAGGCACGGCCCGATGGATGTATACGAGGGTTTGCAGGACATGACATGCGACGTTGGATGCAAGAGAAGGGCGTCGAGGATAGTTCAAACACGAAGGCCGCGTCACCTACGACGCGGCCTTTTCACATCCGCTTACAAAATTCCCAGACGAAAGGACCGGGTTCTATCGCTCCGCCTCAGTCAGATTCGCTTCGTTTTCGAGCTCTTCCATGTCCGAATCAGGCCTTCCTTTCGTAGTCGATGGATGAAGACCATATTTCCTCAGCATCTTATAGAAATCGGCTCGGTACCGGCCGGCGAACTGGGCAGCCCGCGAGATGTTTCCCCCCGTCAGTTGAAGGACATTCTTCAAATACGTCCGTTCGAATTCTTCCTTAGCCTCCGTCAGGGGCTTGAGCGGCGAATCGGGTGACACGCTGACTGCGGGCAGCAAATCCGGTGTGAGCATATCTTGCCGCGACATCACCACGGCTTTCTCGACCACGTTCTCCAACTCGCGCACATTACCCGGCCAGGGATTGATCATCAGTCGATGAAGTGCTGCAGGTGTGAATCCCTTCACTTCTTTGTTCGCCCGTTTTCCACTGAGCTTGAGGAAATGCTGGGCGAGCAGCGGGATATCATCGCGGCGATCCCGCAGCGGAGGAATAAACAAAGGCACCACTGAGATTCGATAGTACAGATCATTGCGGAACGTGCCATTCTTCACCGCCTCACCGAGGTCCTT
>CAZPNQ010000043.1:0-297 GCA_964587955.1 uncultured Nitrospira sp. | reverse complement strand
CCGCAACGATGCGCACATCCACTTTGACCGACGTCTCCGACCCAACCTCTCGAATCTCCCGCTCCTGCACGGCGCGCAATAATTTGACCTGCATGGAAAGCGGCATCTCGCCAATCTCGTCGAGAAACAGCGTGCCGCCGTTGGCCATTTGAAACAACCCGCGCTTCGCGCCCAAGGCGCTCGTGAACGCGCCCTTCACATGTCCGAACAACTCGCTCTCGAACAGCGTTTCCGGTATGGCGGCGCAGTTCAACGCGACGAAAGGCCCCTTCCCACGCCGGCTGTTCGTATGAACGA
>CAZPNQ010000042.1:0-29678 GCA_964587955.1 uncultured Nitrospira sp. | reverse complement strand
GCATCCATCTGGCCGTGTGCCATGACCATGCGCGCTTCGGGGACCAACTGATGCAACCACGCCCCGATACGTTCCATGGTTTCGACCCGATTGTGGACAAAATAGACTTGTCCTCCACGTCCGAGTTCACGCAGGATGACGTCTCGCACGGCTTTGTCGCTGAAGCGGGTCACCTCCGTTTTGATCGCCAATCGTCCGGCGGGCGGCGTGTCGATGATCGAAAGGTCCCGCACGCTCGACATGGCCATTTGAAGCGTGCGTGGAATCGGAGTGGCGGTCAACGTCAGCACGTCGACCTGGGTGCGAAGTTGTTTGAGCCGCTCTTTATGCTTGACACCGAACCATTGCTCCTCGTCGATGATCACGAGACCGAGTTGCCGGAATGTCACGTCTTTCTGCAGCAGCCGGTGCGTGCCGATCACGATATCGACAGTTCCGGTGCCGACATCCTTCAAAATAGCTTTGGTCTCTTTGGACGACTGAAATCGTGAGAGCAGCGCTACGCGCATCGGAAACGGTGCAAATCGTTCGGCAAAGTTCTCATAGTGTTGATGGGCCAGAAGAGTGGTCGGGACCAGTACCGCCACTTGCCGGTCATGTTCGACGGCTTTGAACGCTGCGCGCATGGCCACTTCCGTCTTTCCGTATCCGACATCCCCGCAGATCAGCCGATCCATGGGCTTCATCAATTCCATGTCGCGGCCGATGTCCTCGATCGCCTTCAACTGATCGGTCGTTTCTTCGTACTCAAAGGCCGCTTCGAATTCGTGGTACAGAGTCGTCGCCGTGCCGTAGGCGTTCCGTTTCACCAGCTCACGGTTGGCATAGAGATCGATCAATTCATGCGCCATCTCCTCGATATCCTTTTTCACCCGCGCGGTGGTCTTGGCCCAACTCGTGCCGCCGAGGCGATCGAGCCGTGGAGCATGGCCTTCGGCTCCGCTGTACCGTTGAACCTGGTTCAACCGATCGAGAGGCACATAGAGGGTATCGCCGCCGGAAAACTCGAGAATCAGGAAATCGCTTTCAAAATCCTGAACCGAAAGACGCTTGAGCCCTCGATATTTGGCGATGCCGTGCTGCACATGCACGACGTAGTCACCCACGTTCAGGTCTTCCAGAGAGGACAGGAAGGTTGCGGTCCGGCTTTTCGGCGGCGGTTTGTGGCGGGCACCTTTCGCGAAGAGCTCTTCCTCCGTCAGGAGCGCGAGCCGGAGGTCTCCGGACAGGAATCCGGTCGAGAGATCGCCGTGAAGAATGTAATACGGCAGCTTGCCGGTTCTATGGCCGGACCAGGCCGTCGGTTTCCATGGATCGGCGGGCAAATCATGCTCTCGGAACAAGGCGAGCAAGCGGTCGACCTGTCCCCGGCTGCGTGCCACCAAGACGACCCGATGTTCGTTTCGGAGTCCTTCCAACAAGTTCAACGTCTGGCTGAAGGCGGTGCCCCTGATACTGAGTCCGATACTCCCTGGCGTTTGGGCAGAAAATGAAAAAGTCTGAGTCCAGGTGGCGTCCGGTTCCGCCAGCGGCTCCAGAGCCAACATGGGCCACGTCGCGATTCGCTGTTGAATGCCGTTCCAGTTCAGGAAAAGCCGTTCGGGCGAGGGATATGGATGTTCGGCATCACGGTCGACATGACGGAGGTATCCGTCGTCGATTTTCTCCCAGGCCGACTCACAGGATTGTTTCAGCGCATTCGTCTGATCGAGAGCGAGGTACGGAACGGCCGTGAGATAGTCGAACAGGGTATCCATCGAGTCATACAGGTCAGGGCTTCGCCACTCAGCATCCGCTTGGATCGGCACGTTCGCATCCGAAGCCTGGGGAGGCCGAATGAACTCCCGCGCGGGCAGTACCCAGGCGTCATTCAATTTTTCGACGGAGGTCTGGGTTGAGGGGTCGAACAAGCGAATCGATTCGACCTGGTCCCCGAGAAATTCCACACGAATCGGATTGACATAGGCGGTCGAGAAGATATCGACGATGCCGCCACGAATGCTGAATTCCCCGGGAATTTCCACGACGGACACGCGGCGGTATCCCAGGCGAAGGAGGTTGGTAATGAGCGAGTCTCGTTCGAAGGCTGCCGCTGTTTCGAAGCGGAAAACCGCCTGCTCGAACGTCGAGCGCGGAATGACCCGGTGCATCGCAGCGGCGACGGAGGTCACGAGGATGGTGGGGGGGGTGACCAGCAGGCGATGGAGCGTCGTCATCCGGTGCGCAATCAAGCCGACGTGCGGTGCCGTCGCTTCATAGGGGAGCGTTTCCCATTCCGGGAACCAGGCCAGATTCTTGACAGGGAGGCCGATGAGTTCATGGAAGAAGCACAAGTCATTGAACAGTCGTTCGGCGAAGTCGTCGTTCGACGTGACAACGACCCATGGACGGCCTCGGTCCGGAGTACCTTGACGGGTGTCGTTCAGAAGGGTCAGCGCGCACGCTGCAGTTGAGCCGTGGGCTCCAAGCAGGCAGACACGAGCTTGTTCTCGGCCAAGTGCCGAACGAATCGGGGCAAGCCAGGCTGGAATGTGGGGGTTGGTGTCAGACACGCCTTACTTCGCGGTTGATCGGATACGTTGAAGGAGGCCGGTGGTAGACAGACCGGGAACCAGGGGAATGGTTTTGACCATACCGCCGCGTGCTTCGACGATGTCCCGGCCGATAATACGATCGATCGCCCAATCTCCACCTTTCACGAGTACGTCCGGTTGGACGGCGCTGATGAGCTCGAGGGGGTCCGGCTCATCGAAAATGACGACAAAATCGACGCAGCTCAATGCCGCCAGGACCTCCGCCCGTTGGGCCTCCGGTACAATCGGACGGTCCTGCCCTTTCTCCAAACGACGAACGGACGAATCACTGTTTACCCCGACGACCAATGCGTCCCCCAGCGCTCTGGCGGCTTGAAGGTAACGCGTATGGCCGACGTGCATGAGGTCGAAACACCCGTTGGTGAAGACAATGCGTTTCCCCTGTGCCCGTTCTCCGGCAAGGCTGGACAGGAGGCGTTCTCGCAATACAACTTTCGTTGTCATAGCGCATCATACCCGGCTGGGCCTTTCCAGGGAAAGAGCGTTCAATGGACGACCTAATGGCTCGGGATGGATCCATTTGAGGGCGGAACATATTCCCGTGTCAATCTCAAGTCGTCACCTAACGGACCGATACAGTACGTAACGGACTCGAAGGCCTAGCGTCACACCTGGCCTGAGTCTACTGGTGTGTTCGGAGCGCATGCAATGGTAGGAGCGTCGGAACAGACCCATTCGAATCCGTCAATCCTTTCACGGCTCCCTATCTACAGCCGGCAGCTGGCGTTGATCGGATTGATCAGTTTGATGACGCTCGTGGCCGGGTGGTTCGGTGCGATTACCCTCAAGCACAAGCTCATCGCGACATCGGGTGAAATGATGGCTCTGATGGCCGCGGATATCGCAACTCAGCTGGACCTCATACTTGTCGAGCATTACCGAGATATCCAGTTTCTGGCGAATATAGATCCCTTAACCAGGCAGCGCGACTCGCGCGCTGCCTTGCTCCGGACGTTCAAGCGGACGCACTCATCCTACGCCTGGATAGGGGTCACGGATGCAACCGGTCGAGTTGTTGAGGCAACGAATCCCGCGACAATCGGTCATGACGGTCACGCAGAACCTTGGTACCTCGCAACGAAAGAACGAGGGATGATTTATATCGGGGACGTCGAAACGGATGCGCTCGCGGAGGGAAGGGAAGTCGTATCGTTTACCACATCGATTGAGCGCGTGATGAAAGGGTTCAGCCGGCCGTCGTTTGCAGGCGTGGTGTCGACTCGAGTGGAGACCCAAACAATCGAGCGCATGGTGACAGATACGCTCAAATCTTTCCAGCATAGAGGCATGTTCTACGGCACGGTCGAATATCAAATCCTGCGCGAGGATGGCCGTGTCTTTATCGATTCGGATCTGCGACACAAGGGAAATGTGAATCTCAAGGAGATCGGACTTGCGTCAGTTCTTCTGAGCCAAAACAGTGCTCCGTCGTATATAGAGGAAGAACACCTCCGCCGTCAGACGACCGTGATGACCGGCTATGCCAAAACTCACGGACATGGCCAGTTTCCCAATCCGGGATGGACGGTCTTGTTGCGCGTGGACCGTGCCGACGTCCTGGCGCCTTTGTATAGGTTTCTCTGGATCGTCAGCGGAGCCGGCCTCTTGTTCGTCGTTCCTATGATTGTCTGGCTCGTAAAAGCTACCGGTCAAGCGCAGGTAAGATGCGTCGAAGCCGAAGAGGAACGGGCACGGTCACGAAACAATGAACGCCGGCTCCGAAGCATTCTGGAGTCGGTGCCGGAAGGCGTGCTGGTGATTGGCCATGACCGCAGGGTTTTGGAAATCAATCCGGCGGGGTGCGCCTTGTTCGATGCCGGGTTCTCGGAAGAAATTCTTGGGCGGCGTCTTACCGATTTTGTCCACGACGCCGACCGCCGATTGCTCGAAGACGTGTACGAGACGGCGCGAAAGGGACAAGAGAGTTGCGGCAGAGGGCGGCTCATTGGGCTGTCCGGACAGATCCGCTGGATTGAGATGACGTCGGTTCCGTTCATTGCCGATGACGGGATAGTGCAGTCGGTACTGAGTATGGTCCGTGACGTCACGGAGCAAAAACGTGCCGATCGCCGCCAAGCCCTTCAACATGCCGTGGCGAAAGTGCTGGCAGAGGCTTCTACGGTCGATCAGGCGATTCCGGAACTTCTCCGAGCGATTACGGTCAGCCTCGACTGGCGTGTCGGCTTGTTCTGGCTGGTTCAGAACGACCGACGAACCATGATCTGCAAGTGGGACTGGTCCGTCGATGTTACGGCGGTGCAGAATCTCGTGAGCGTCAGCAGGCAGCACGTGTATGTTTCCGGATGCGGGTTGCCCGGGCGCTGTTGGGCGAGCGGTGAACCACTATGGGTGGAAGATGTGACAAAAGATCCGGAATCCTCGGGAGCACCTCGCGACACAGGAAACATATTGCACGCGGCTTGTGCCTTTCCGGTCTGGCTGAGGGCTAATGTCTTCGGCGTGATGGAGTTCTTCAGCCGAGACGTACACCAGCCGGATTGGGACTTGCTCAAAGCGTTGAGTACGATCGGAAGCCAGATCGGTCTTTTTATCGAACGAACCGAAGTGGAAGCCGCCTTGCACGAAAGTGAGGCCCGGACGCGGTTGATCATCGACACCGCATTGGAAGCCGTGATCACGGCGGATCGCGACGGGCGAATTATCGAGTGGAATGCCCAAGCCGAGCGAATATTCGGCTGGTCTGCACTCGAGGTCATCGGGCGTGAATTGGCCGACACCATCATTCCACCGGACCATCGCCCCAGCTATGGTGAGTATGTCCGGAGCCTTCTCGAGCCCAGAGACCTGTCAGCCTCGAACATGCTGGTCGAAATGAACGGGCTTCGACGCGATGGCCGGCAATTTCCCGTTGAAATTGCCATGACACCGTTACCTGTCGAAGGATCCGTCATCTTCAGCGCCTTTATTCGGGACATCACCAGCCGGAAAGAGGCCGAGCAAGCGCTGAAAGATTATGCCCAGCAGTTGGAGCGCATCAATCAGCAGCTGGATGTCGCGTGGAGAGAAGCCAAGGCCGCCACCGAAGCCAAATCGTCCTTCCTGGCGACCATGAGCCACGAAATCCGAACTCCGATGAACGGCGTCATCGGTATGACGGGCCTCTTGCTCGATACGAAACTGACGGACGAACAGAAGGAATATGCTGAGACCGTTCGAACCTGCGGCGACCATCTGTTGATGATCATCAATGACATTCTGGATTTTTCCAAGATAGAGGCGGGAAAACTTGACCTTGAGGTCATCGAGTTCGATCTTCGGCTTGCCATTGAAGAGTCGTTGGATCTGATGGCTGAACGAGCCTCATCAAAGGGACTCAATCTGGCGTGTCTTTTCCATGCCGATGTGCCGCGAAACTTAGTCGGTGATCCGGGACGCCTCCGCCAGGTCGTGATGAATTTGACTGCGAATGCCATCAAGTTTACCGAGAGCGGCGATATTGTCCTGGAGGTGACCGCCGAGGCTCCCTCGAAGGACGAGGCGACCATTCGTGTTGCGGTGACGGACACCGGCATCGGGATTTCCGAAGAAGGTCGTGAACGGCTGTTTCAGCCCTTCAGTCAAGCTGATGGATCCACCACGAGGAAATATGGAGGGACCGGTCTTGGGCTGGCCATTTGTAAACGTCTCGTTGAGATGATGGGAGGGACGATCGGCGTGACAAGCCGGGCCGGAGAGGGAAGCTGCTTCTGGTTCAGGGTCAACCTTCGCAAGCAGGCGGAGACCTCTCGCGGCGACGAATCGTCCGCCGTTGCGTTGGCCGGTCTCCGCGTCTTGATCGTCGATGACAAGGCCATCAATCGAAGAATTTTGGAGTTGATGACGAGGAAGTGGGGCATGCAGCCGACCCTTGTCGACAGCGGCTCAGCGGCGTTGCAAATCCTCAGCCCTCAGCATGGACGACGGCGGTTTGATGTCGTGCTGTTGGACGTAGACATGGGAGCGACAGATGGAATCGAATTGGCATCGGCCATAAAGAAACACGCTGAAGGGGCGGAAATCCGGCTCGTGTTGCTCACGTCGATAGGGCGGCGGGGAGACGCCAAGAAAGCCAGAGAAGCGGGGTTAGCAGCCTACCTCACCAAGCCGGTTCGTGAGCGACAACTGCAAGATTGTCTCGTCACGATCATGACCCAACGGCCTTCTCCTTTACGTGCGACGACCACAAACGACCCCTTCCCCCTCGTCACTCGCCACACTCTTGCAGAAACTAAGGCCGAGGTGGATCTCCGCATTCTCCTGGCCGAGGATAACATCATCAATCAAAAGGTGGCTGTTCGCCTCTTTCAGCGGCTGGGGTATCGAATCGACGTCGTAGTCAACGGGCGTGAGGCGGTCGAGGCGATGTCTCGTATTCGCTACGACGTGGTATTCATGGATTGCCAAATGCCGGACATGGATGGTTTCGAAGCGACACGCCTCATCAGAGAACGCGAGGCAGCCGAAATCGCTTCGAGTGTCGAGTTGCGCGTTTCGGGTCCCAGACCGAATGATTCCGGCAGCCACCCAGAAACCGGCAACCAGAAACTCGAAACGACCCATCGTGTGCCGATCATCGCGATGACGGCGAATGTGATGCAAGGGGACCGTGAACGATGTTTGGCTGCGGGAATGGACGATTATCTGTCAAAACCTATTTCTGCAGACGCATTGGCCGGTGCACTGAGCCGAATCGGCCAGGAGCCCGAACGTTCGGGGCCGGATAAAAGCCAAGAAGCCGCATAACCCGCGTCTCCTTACCAGGGCCTCGTCTCTCCATTCACCCGCCTACGCAGGAAGCCACGGTTGTTAAACCGTGGAGGAATGCGCAATGAGTTCTCCGAAGCCTTGGCGAGGAGGACACACCCCGGCGAGGTGTCGCCGAAGAACCAACAGGGGCCACGGCTGCCTGTGTCTCCGCAGTAATCTGTTACTGAGGATGGATCAAGCCGTGGGGCTCCACGTCCAATCAAGCGTCAACTGTTCGGGCGCTCTGCCGAGCCGATTCGGTCCGGGTGATCGGGGTGACGAGTCTGCGGCATACATCAGCGGGGGCAGGGGACGTTGCTCAATCAGTTGCGTGGGTGACACGAGTTCTAGGAGTTCGCCTTGGCACGCGCCGCAGTGATGGCGCTTGGGCTGGATCGTTCTTCGATGCCGTCGATACAGTCCCCCGCATTCTCGGCATTGCCAGGCAAATTTCGATAACGCAATCACTTCTTTCTCCAGCGTATGGTACGTCGTCACCGCGACTTCACCGGACCGATTGATTTGCGTCATCTTCCGCAAAAACTCCAGGCCATGATCAGGCCGACGATTCAACACATCGAATTGCCATTGATGGATCATTTCATGAGCCAACGTATTGAGCAGCTCCTGTTCCGCATATGGGGTTCGTGCGGTGAGCTGTTCGAACAGCGGGAGAGAAAGGCGAATTTCGCGGCGACTGTTCGTCGAGGCGAGGGTGTAGAAAGTCCTGGGACTCTCGCGGCAGGTAAACATCCCGACCGAGGCGGTCAAGCGCTGGCTCCAGAGGATCTCAATCGGCTTGAGCGAACCGGCAAAATACTGTGTATTCAAACGTTGCCAACGAGCCTGTAGCCCTTCTGAAGAATGGGGTATGGCAAGGCCCGGGGTGGCCTCGGTGAGTCTCATCCCAGTTCCTCCAGCACGGCGGCTGCCAGCAACGGCAGCATGATTTCGTGGTGCCCGGTTAAGGAATAGCCGTGACCACCTTTTTGCGTGGGGCGCCGCACAACGTTGGTCTGCGGCCGGTAGTGGGAGAGAAAGTCCATGTTCACAGTCGTAATGTCAGCGATCGGATGGCCGAGATTTCTCCCCAACGACAGTGTCTTGAGAAAGACCTCGGGAAGAATGACGGCCGAGCCGACGTTCACATAGACGCCGCCTTCCATTCCGGCGACCACGGCGGTCAGACGCCTGAAGTCCAGGAGAGAAGTGGCTCCGATGGCAGCACCGTCCGCCGAGGGATGCATGTGGATAATGTCGGTCCCGACCGCGACATGCACGGTGACAGGAACGCCGAGCCGCGCACCCGCAGAGAGAATACTGACGGCAAGATTGGGGAATTGGTCGGCCGTTTGGTTCATGTAACGACCGATGGCCTCGCCCAACCCATGGCCGTCTTTCGCCCCCCGGGTGATGGCTTCGTTCAGGATTCGTCCTGTTTCTTCCGCCATGCCGAATCGGCCCTCATCGATCTCGGCATCGACTTCTTCGGAGGTGTGACCCATGAGGGCCAATTCGAAATCGTGAATAATCCCGGCCCCGTTCATGGCGACTGCCGTGATGATGCGTCGCTCCATCAAATCCGTGATGATCGGAGCCAGCCCCACCTTGATCACGTGGGCGCCGATCCCGACGATGACCGGGCGACGTTTGCGATGCGCCTTCACGATGGCGCGGGTGACGGCCTGCAAGGTCTTGACGGCCAGGATGCTCGGGAGGCGGGAATAGAATGCTGCAAATGACCCCCCGCGTTTCCAGGGTACGGCCAAGTCGGAAAGCCGGACCTTGCTGTGTCGTTTTTTCAGCGGATACGTTTTGAGATCAGACGTATTGATCGGAGGGATCAAGGAGGGGGGCCCTATCGAGCGAGTCCGATCAGGACGCTTTCCCAAGGAAATGACCCTCTACCAGTTCGCACAAGACGTGGCCAAGCGTGATGTGACTTTCTTGAATCCGAGACGTGACCGTAGACGGAACGATAAAGGGATGATCGACCAACCCGGCCAGCTTTCCGCCGTTGGCGCCGGTCCAGGCAATCGTAATCAAGCCGCAGTCGCGGGCAGCCTCGATACCTTTCAGCACGTTCGGAGAATTCCCGCTTGTGCTGATGCCGATGGCGATGTCGCCTTGTCGGCCGTGCGCCCGCACCTGGCGGGCGAACAACTCCTCGTACCCATAGTCGTTCGCGATGCAGGTGATGGCGGCAATGTCCGTGGCCAGGGCGATGGCGGGCAAAGGCACCCGTTCGCGCTGGTATCGTCCCACGAACTCCGCTGCGATATGCGCTGCGTCGGTCGAACTTCCCCCATTCCCGAACAGGAGAACTTTATTGCCCTTGCGGAACGCGTTGGCGATAAGTTCGGCGACCTGTACGATACGATCCGCGTGCTCGCGCGCGAATTGCTGCTTGACGCTTGCGCTGTCCGCAAAAGCCGTCAACACAATTGTTTGCATGATGGCGATTCTAGGCGAGGCGGCCCGGCGTGTCAAACACAAGCGCGTTCTATCGGTTGGGAGCAAATGGTTCGTAGTCAAAGAGGCTCACCTCTCCCATCCATGAGACCTTTCCAGATCCACTTAAGCCACCAAGGATTCATAGTGCTTGAGAATTGGAATGATCCAGGTAGCATTCTGAACCCCTAGCTCGTGAACAATATGGGTTCGTGAGATAGAACCAGAGACGTATCGCGGCCAGACCGTATAGACCTTTCGAATTCAGCCTGACTTACAGGTCGTGAGTTGTCCGTCTTCATGATCGATTACGTTTTCGCCTCGATAGAAAAATATGAATTCACCATCAAAGAATTTTCTTTTATGACTCCATTTCCTTACCTTGCCGAAGTGGATGCCATTCTTTGATGACTTAAGCTCAACTTTGAGACGTTGCCAAAATGTCTGATAAGCTCTTGCTTCATCGACGATAGACCTCACGGCGGTGGCCGATTGTTATCACAGTGATCTGTTTTCGGACGTTGTCGATTTCATATACCACTCGATAGGTGCCCACACGGATTCGATACAAGGGAACTCCGGTGAGTTTCTTCGCACCTTGCGGTTGAGGATCTCTTTCAGCTTGAGTATCGCTGCATCGACCCGGCGCAACACCTGATCGTCGAGCCGTTCCAGTTCCTTACCGGCAGTTGGCTTGATGACCAGACGATAGGCCACAGACGACCGGCCTTTTTCATGTTTTGCCGCACCCTTTCATACGGTACCGGCCGTTCGGCTCGACGCTCATACCATCGTGCAACATCGATCAAGTCCTCCTTGAGCGTCGGGTTGGCAAAGAGATGTTGCAGAACAGCTTCGCGCTGTGACTTCGGCAAGGCTTCAAAGGCCGTAAGGAAGACTTCGGCCGTCGCATCTGCTGTTTTCATGGTGACTCCTCCTAGGCGGACTTTTTTACAAAGATAGAAACGTTCATATTCTCTTTTCGTCTAAAAATAGTGTGCCGCTGTCTGATGAGACCGTGTGCCATTGAGTATGCGATGGTAATGAGACGGATCTGCCATGGAAAGATCACGACTCTCTACACCATAGGTATGTATGCTCTATTAGTGCCTGCGTAGAAGAGCTGTGCCTTTATGAAGAATACCCCTTTCCCAATAGGAAATCATCTCAGGTTAATTTAAAGGAGTAATAGTAGACGTTATCATTGGAGGCTTTCACAGATCAGCGGATCAAGCCGATCAGCATGCTGATCGGCCCACCTAAGCCATAGATCCGCTTGGCTTTCCGGCTGAATCTCACCATGCTTGGCTATCAACATTTCCTTGACTGCACCGACATAGTTGCGAAGCTGTTGAGCTTTGGCCCAATTGGCAGCTTCCTGCTCCAAACCTTGTCGTCTCACCAGCTCTTCTTGCTTTTCTTAACCTCCTCTTGCCGTCGACGCTCGGCCTCTCGCTCTAGGCGTGCCGCCTCTTCTTGCTTGAGTCGACGAGCCTTTGTGGCCTCGGCTACTCTGGTTAGACCTATGAGAAAGTCATTCAAGTATCTTTCAAGCATGGCCGTTTTCCCATCGCTCCAGGTTTTCTGCAGCCCATCCACATCCCAGGCATTAATTCTCAGAAATAGAGATCCGGTTGGAATGTACCGGTACTGACGCCGCTGCTGCCAGGACTTGAGTCGAGAATTCTTCTGGTCAGGATGGTCAATGCGTTTAAATCGTTCCTCGATCCCGAACTCGATTGGTTCTTCTTCAACACGAACGCCTAACACTTTGTGATACTCAGCCTGAATCTCGACAGGACAGCCACGAGATTCGAGCGCCTTGAAGAGCGTATCCATGATTCGCAGGGCTCGATCAAGGCTCGTGGGGCTCACGCGCATATTGAGCTGGCGCCGTATTCATCTACTTTTCCTGATCGCCATTCATCCAAATGTTCTTTTAGCAATCGGTGTGGATTGGTGAGTCGGTCAGGCACTTCAATCTGCTGTTCAGGAGATTGAAGTGCAGATATTCATATTTCGATAGCTTCCGACAGCGGTGCCACAGTCTCTGGTCTGATGGTGCGATGAATCTTAATCACTTCCTTGGTTGAATCAGTGTTTGTTGGGAGTGCCAGCTGTTTGACTGTTTTCCCAGTCTCCTTTCTTCGCCAATACCCGCGCCGAGGGTAAGGTACATTTAATTTCTTGCAAATCTTGGCCAAGGCAACGTCCGAGACTCCGTAGTTCTTGGCGAGCTTGGCCATGGGTGTCGACCAAACCTGGTCGTATAGGGCTTGCCTAGTTATTTCTGTTCCTTTGCGGCGCTCATCGAACATAATTCACCCTCCTGTACATGGTAGTCGGGGTTGTATAACGGCAAAGATAGTACAGGTTTACAGCTAGATGGAATGAAACAAACTTTTATGTGCCGGTTTGTCGAATTGAACAGACATATGGCCGATGATATAGTCGTCGCGCCATGGCACACGATCAACCCATCAAGGCGCTCGTCATTGCATTGGTCGATGACGCCGCGTCGGCGGTCTATTCGATCAACAGGCTCAACCCGGATACGGTGTGTTTCGTGTTGTCGGAAGGAAGCAAGGCCTTGGTGGAGTCGGACGTTCAACCAAACATCCAACAGATGCCGAGGCGGTGGGATTGGATCGTGATAGCAGATGCTGCGGAACTCCCATCCACCTACCACACCATTGCCCAGTCGTTACCGAATCTCTTGCGGACCTGGGAGATACAGCCGGGCGAGCTGGTTGTGGATCTGAGTGGAGCGACACCGGCGATGTCGGGAGCGCTCACCGTAGCGGCGCTGCCGTGGATTTCCCGGTTGGTCGAGTTGGTTCCCGCGCGCGACGGGCTTGAGGGTGATCGTGTCGAGTTGGGTTCCAAACCGCTCGTCTGGACTCAAACGAATCCATGGGATGAGCAAGGAGCCGTGTCGCGCCGAGAAGGATGTGAGTGGTTCAATCGCGGCCAGTTTCACGCCGCTGCCAAAATGTTTCACGATATAGAATTGCGGGTGAGTGGCGGGCAGAAGCCGTTGTATCGGGCGTTGAGCGATGTAGCCGAAGGCTATGAGTTGTGGGAGCGATTTCACTACCGCCAGGCCTGGGATAAATTGAAAACTGCAGCCAAGGCCCTTGAGATGGCTTCGCTGTGGGGCGGGCCATCCGGGTTGAAGGCGATACTGCCACCCATCAAAGCCAATGCGGGGTTCCTTGAAAAGCTCGTGCTCGACCCTGCTGAAGTCAAAGAATTTGTTTCATTGGATTTACTGGCCCATGCCGAGCGAAGGCTCGTCACGGGACGTGATCCTGAAGCGGCCATGACCGCGCTTGTTCGCGCGCTTGAGGCATTCGCGCAAGTCCGCCTGTATAAATCGCACAAGATCAAGAGTTGGGACGTGTCGCCGGGACAGCTTCCACAGGCGCTTCAGGAGACTTGCCGAACTTGTTATCTCGAGGACATCGACGGCAAGTACAAGTTGCCGCTTCAGGCCCAGTTTCGTGTGCTGGCAGGATTGGGCGACTCACTTGGCCAAGCCTTTCTCCGGGAATGGCAGAAAATGAAACCGCTCTTGGATGCAGCGAACCATGCGGTTTTGGGACACGGGTTCGAGCCCATCAAATCAGAGCGAGTGCAGCAGCTGTACGATGTGGTCGTCAAACTTTCGGCTGTCAATGAAACATCGCTGCCGAGGTTCCCGTCGTTAACTCTTTAGGAGCATATGGCTTATGGCGTATAGCACGGGCAGGAAGTAGACAAAGAATGGCCTTTCGCTTCGAGACACTTGAAATTTGGCAGATGGCTAGAGGCTTCGCGACCAAGTTGTATTCAGCTACCGCGAAGCTTCCGAGACATGTGGACTACGGATTGATGTCCCAGTTGAATCGAGCAGTCAACTCAATTGCGCTCAATATCGCCGAGGGCACCGCAAAAAATAGCAATAACGCGTTCGGCTACCATTTGGAGATCGCACTGGGTTCGACTTTTGAAGTCGTAGCTGGGTCGTTATTGGCCAAGGATCGAAAATACATCTCCGAGGTTGAATGCAATGACTTGTACGCAGACGGTCAGCGTCTCGCGAAAAGTATTAATGCCTTCAGAAACACCTTGTTGCTTTCTTAAGCAACACATCTTGTTTGTGCCATAAGCCATACGCCACAAACTCCCATGGAAATTAAGATCTACTACGAAGACACCGATTGCGGTGGAGTCGTCTACTACGCCAATTATCTGAAATATTTTGAGCGGGCGCGTACCGAATATCTTGAAGCGCGAGGGTATTCGGTCGCCGCATTGATGAAACAGGGCGTCGTCTTCGTCGTCGTGCATGCCGAAGCGGAGTATTGCTCGCCCGGCCACTACGGAGAAACATTGGTTATTGAAACGAACGTCGGTGATGTGACGAGAGCTGCTTTGAGGTTTTTCCATATCGTGCGCGAAAAAGGGAGCGGCCGTGTGGTGGTGAAAGGCTCGGCCCGGCTGGCAGTGACGGACGGGAACGGAAAAGTCAAACGTCTGGATGCAGGCATGGTTGCCGCGCTCCAGCCGATCTGAATTGACCATGCGGCAGATCGCCCTGGGCTGGCCGCCATGATCGACTGAGACTCAGGAGGGTCCTCGTTGGCCCCAACAGGCATGGATGAGCGCGGTGAGGAACCAAAAGGATGAGTCGGCCAAAGGAGCGGTGAGCACGTCGTATTCTTGATCCCGTTCCTCCGTCAGGCTCCCATCGGCTCGTTCAGAAGCACGTATTCCTCGCAGGCTTTGCAGCCACCACCGTCCCCATGGACTGTCTCCACGAACCACCGTGGAACTCGCTTTATGGCGGATATTCACCAAGCCACAACGTTCGAACAGCATGGGTAGCTTTCGTCCAAAGGTAGGATCGTATCCGCGCGCCGTCCACCATTCGCCGTTCTTCCAGACTCGATGGTAGAGGGCGTAGTGTGAATGAGTAGGGTCCACTGGAGCGACCATGCCCCAGTCTCCATCCTCGTCGAGCAGCCACCCACCCGGCCGCAGGCACTCTACCATGCGGCGGATGGCGACCTCCTGTTTGCCCGCAAGCCAAAATAACACGAGCCGTGCACAGACGAGATCGAATGAACCGGGCTCCAGCGTATCCAGTGAATCGCTCAGGATGTCGTGCCGGCGGACTTCGAGATTCGGGAGGTGATGCTGATCGAGGTAGGTGGTATCGACATCTGTGGCGATGACTCGGCCGTTTGCTCCGACTTGCTGGGCAAGCCACACAGCCATGGATCCGCGGCCCGCGCCGACCTCGAGACAGCGCCAGCCGGGTTGAATGAGGGCGCGCCGCTGGCGAGAAAGCGGATCGAAGATTTCTTCAAGGAGCGTGAGTCGTTCATCTTCGGCTTCTTGGCGTCCTCTTGCCGCAAGGCGATACATCGGTTCGGATGTATCGCGCTCAATGTTGATTCCATCCCGATGTTGCGCCACGCGTGTGACCCTAACGTGTCCTCGCCTTTCACCCTCGCGCAAACTTCTGAACGCGCTCAAAGTGCTTTCGGCGGTTGCATGTTAGATGATCAGTGGAAATAAAAGCCAGGCCGGAGTCTCCTCGAACCAACTGGGTGGCATGGGAGATCGAATCATGACGTGTGCGGGTTTCTTGTACCGGAGCACGAGTAGACAGCGGTCCGTTTCGTACGGTCATCGATGTGTCACTGTTTGAGTGGAGAATCCCTGGAGCCTCTTGCCGACGTGCGTTTTCCCCTCCTCCAAATTGCTGCCCGATTCCGACCACTGTGTAATCACGATTTCCATTCGTCGGTTCTTGCTCCGGTTTTTTTCAGTATCGTTGGCCGCGATAGGCTTGCTATCTGCGTACCCGACGGCTTTGACTCGGTCGGGCTCAAGCCCTCCGTTGACTAGTACCTGAATGGCATGTTCAGCCCGCGTTCGTGACAGTTCGACGTTATCTCGAAAGCCTTTCCGCGCGTCGTGCCGGAGCGGCGTGTTGTCGGTATGCCCGGCGACCTCTACGCTCTGGTAACGGAATCCGTGCAAGACGGCTCCGATCCTCTCCAGCAACGAAGTCCCTCCCAAGGTGACGGTGGCGTCACTCGTTGGAAATAACTCACCGGTTGCAAATGCCAGGGTCAATTTATTTCCGCGCTGTCTCAAACTCGCACTGCCCTTCTTGAGTTCGGGCTGTAAGAGGCTCGCAAGGCTCTCACTCATCTTGCCGAGGTCGTTACTCAATGCTTCACCGTCATCGGTGACCGCGGGATGGGGCGAGACCAGGTTGGTCACGGACAGATTGTGATCCAATGATTGCAGAGGAAGCGTGTTCTTATCGGGCGAATTCTCATCCTGAGCGGGAGTCGGCTCCGCTTGATTGAACGAATTGCGCTCGATGTCCGCCAGCAATTGCTTCGTGCGCGCGAGTTCTGCGTCTTTCGCCAAGAGTTGGGGGTTGAGATCTGCTAGCTTTTGTGTGACTTGTTTAAGGTCCTCTTTGGTCTGCGACAGTTCTTGCTCCTTCTTCGCCGTCTGCTGTTCTGCTTCCGTGGCACGGCGCTTGGCCTGCGCAAGTTCCTGTTCTTTCCCCGCCGCCTGCTGTTCGACCTCGGCTGCACGGCGCTTGGCCTGTGCCAGTTCTTGCCCTTTCCCCGCCGTCATCTGTTGTTCGGCTTCGGTGATACGACGTTTGGTCTGTGCCAGTTCCTGCTCCTTCTTCGCCGTCTGCTGTTCTGCTTCCGCGACGCGGCGCTTGGCCTGCGCAAGTTCCTGTTCTTTCCCCGCCGTCTGTTGTTCGACCTCGGCTGCACGGCGCTTAGCTTGCATCAATTCTTGCTCTTTCTCCGATATCTGCTGTTCGGCTTCGGTGATACGACGTTTGGCCTGTGCCAGTTCCTGCTCCCTCTTCACCGTCTGCTGTTCGGCTTCGGTGGCGCGGCGCTTGGCCTGCGTCAATTCTGGCCCTTTCCCCCCTAACATCTGTTGTTCCACTTCGGCGATACGCCGCTTGGCTTGATTGAGCTCCTCAGTTTGTGACGCAAGATCTTCTCGAAACTTCTTGGAATTCTCGTAGCCGATGGATTGCAGGGCTGAAATCTCCTTTTCCTTGGTATGGAGCTGGAGATTAAGCTCACCAATCCGTCGCTTTGCGATCTCCAGATTGCCGGCGGCAAGTTGTCGTTCAAGCTCATCGATTTTTTGCGTGGCCTGCTGAAGGCTGTGTCTCGTCACGCGCAATTCCTCTTGCAGGGAGTTGCTGCCCGAATCTCCAGCGGCAATAGCAACCGGCACGTTTCCGGATAACATGACGATGGATACAAGAGCGAAGACGGATAACTTGATGATCATGTCTCACCCACAAATAGAAAAGGTGCAACGGTCACACATGAATTCGCGTTCCCTCCACGGACCTCAACTATGCTAAGTGCATACGAATCCGCCGACGGGCGCACAGGAGGAAGCACCTGAGTTGAACCCTACCGATGTCGGTTGCTTGTCCCTCTTCATGAATGGAAAAAGAAAGAGGGAACCAGATCCTATCGCCTTCCTGATTCACTTTGCAACGGTCGGTGACGCTCTTCGCTATCCTGGTCGGAGTCGTGCATGATTTGTTGGGTATGGCAACGTCGGCAGGCAAGATCAAACGCAGCGGCGGACGAAACGAGGTAAATCGTTGCCGCACTAATCGATGGGATAGAGGGGATCTTTGCTTGGAGGCCGTTTCGGCCGTTCGACGAAGCTACTCGAACATCGATAGGCTTCCTGGTTCAAGAACGGAAAAATAAGCATGAGCCAATTGGATTCCATGTGTAAATCGTCGGGCACCAACCGCCCGTTTCTCTCGCGTGCCGTGAGCTTCAGATTGAGCAGACAGCCTTCTTCAGTGTAACCACTTGCAGCAACCTTTCCAGGCCCATCGGAACCCCCTGTCCCCTTATTGGCGCGGGAAGCGCAGGCGTCTAGAGACATTGTAGCGACGGTAGCAAGCACGATGAACAACTGTCTCATTTCCACCTCGAGAAACCTTTGGATATCGACCGATCGGTGATTTCAACGGTCCTCAAGGAACGAAGTGTCGGCTACTTGAAGAGAGCCCACTTTCGTTTCCCTGGGATTTACGTTTGAAGATAACAAATCGCCCGATTGTCGGAGAATGCAAGCAAGGGTGTCAAGAAAGGAGGAGCGGTTTAAATTCACAGAGATTCGTCAATCATGTAGACCTTGAACGTGGGATGAATAATGCCTTCGATCTTGGTCCCCACCTTCTGTGGATAACCTTGTGAACAAGTCTGTTTCTTGGTCAAACTATGCACGAATGACGAGTCTATTTATCAAACTGCCTACTTTTTAGGCGTCTGCATCATATTCAGTGAGCCGCAACTAATAGTGGACTCCTATCATTCTTCCATGTTTTTTCACCATTCCTAGCAGTGTCCCGCTCAGCATACAAGATAAGCAATACCGAAGCTGTTGTGCCAGACAACCGGATGCATGACTATCCACAGCCACGAGAATTATCTGGGGATGGAAGACGAATTGATAGGTCTGGAGCGTTGTTTCCGATCTGTCAAGAGCCGCTCGGAAGAGAGAACGGTCTCGCGGTGAAAAAGATGGGGCCAAATGGTTCGAGAGCGCTACTTTTTTCGGTACACATTGAGCCCAACCTTCTCTTGTCGATTCGGAACGGTGACGTTCCCTTCAGTTGACGCAATGATGATCGTTTTGCCCGTTGAAGAAGGACCGAACTCCTTTGAGAGGTCTACTCTGATCGTCAATATAGACCCCTCGACGCTCATCTCAACGTTTTTCATGATCGAGTCCTTTCAGGTAGCAGGAATGATGATCCCTTTGGTCCGTAACGACAAGAAGCACGTGTCTGATGACGAGATTGCTATGGCCTCGCCAATGCCTAGACTGGGCACTGGAATCTTTATTGGGCTCGATGTGAGAGTGACATCTAACTCACCGGATCATGGAAGTTAGCGAGCGAAGGTTGTGCCGGCGATTTTCTTCGCAATGTCAGGTAAATGGTTTTGGGCCGTGGCACCTTGAAAACTGAAGGTCAGCACAAAACCAGAACACTGTGTGTAGCCGGTACCGCCAGGACCTTTACCGTTTCGAAAATCACCGACGACCATCTCACCTCCCGTACAAACCGGGAATGCCGTTCGTTTGAATACCTCGTTCTGCAAGGACGTGTCGATCATCTGTTTGGTCCACTCGACCGTTTCGCTCTGTTGGTCAATGTGGACATACACCGACAACGCCTGACCGTTAGGCCATTGCCATGCGCAGCCTTCGCCTCTTCCCATCCTGGACTGGACTGCCGTGAGCTTGGGAGCTGTAAGCAGACTGCAGACTTGAGATGCCATGGGGCTCTGGGCATAGGCAGATGATGTCCAAAGTAATACACAGATGGCGATAAAATTTCTCAGTTTCAAGTTACGCTTCCTCGGGAGTCGCGCCGCACCGCCGACCGTGTGTGTTGCGCTGTGAAATGAACAGGCAAATTGTAGTGCCGGTGCGTCGGCTATTCAATGGTCTATTCTCAGTCCGGCAGCAAGGGTGACGCCGATCGTGTACTGGGGAGGAATCGGCGTGACGGTTTTGGTCCGATGTTCGTTAATAAGCCCGTCAGTTGATCTCATGCCGCCGTCAGACGCTGAGAGTGGGTGAGCGGGACGTCCCAGGCACGAAAGAAGGCGACTCAATGCTGCGAAAGGTAAAAACGTGAATCTGCTACGCAACGGAAACGATTACTCGCTTCCTGCTTCGGGCGGGGCTATCACATCGGTGCGGTGCCAGGTCGCCAAAATCAGCAGTGTGTACTGATTGAAATACGAACGTCCGATCAATTTGGGGGTCGAACCGAGAAACTCGCCGGTCCGATTATCGTAGACATCCAAATGCAACCGGGCATAGCCGCTCTGGCTCTGATTCTTGTAGAGAGTGATTTCGGGCAGCGAAAATGGAATCAACACGCTCTGAACCGGCGGCATCCCGACGAATACGCCACCTTGCATCGTCCCGAACGACTCCGCCATGACGCGAACCAAGTAGGGAGACTCGGTATCACGCGCGGAGACGCGGTAGCCTCTTCGCCCCAACTCGGCGGCGACAATATCTCGAATGTACAAAATATCGCGGGATGGACGATCGATCGCGCTCACGTCCGCGTTCGTGGTGCGAAGCCGAGACCGATCACCTTCGAGGCCTGTCGCATCCACATCCACGTTAACGCCCTCGGGCAATCGAACCGACAAATTCACCAGTGCTTGCTCGACCGCCTGAGTCAACAGGACCTGCTCAACCGCCGTCCGAGGAGTGCGTGATACTTCCTGTTCGAGCGCGCATCCTGTAATCAACGCGGCCAGGAAGGAAAGGACGAAAGAGGAGGCCTTTATGAGGATTCTGACAACTAGCACCATCTCAATTGAAGACTCTAGCCGCGTTCGACAGGAATTCCACCAAGGCAAATCCCTAAGTTTCTTCGTTACAACCGCTGTCCCCTATCAACCCACAGCTGAGGTGCTAAAACTTACGTGATGAGATCCCATAAGAAGGCTTTGAAACACCCAACGCTTTGCGAACGGAAGGAAGAGAATTGTTGAGTGCAAGTTACCGTGTGAAGATGAGGAGGCTGTTGGCCGGCAGGACCAGCTCAGCTGAAAAGGCAAAGTCGTGCATGGGGTGTGGATTTGCGACCACGTGCCCGCCATTGCCGACCACGCTCGGATTTACCCAGCTCTCGTATACGTCGCTGTTGAAGACTTCCCGCCAGTTGCCGCCAATTGGAAATCCGATTCGATACTCCAAGCGATGAAACGGGGCCAGGTGGGCTACCACCATCACGTCGTGTCCCTGTCCGTTCACCCACCGGTGGAACGCGAGTACCCGATTCTGATCGTGAGCGTGCACCACACGAAACCCATCTCCGCGGAGCCCGGGTGAATTGCGGCGACAAGCGAGCAACTCTCTGTTAAAGCGCACATGGTCCAGCATGTGTTTGTCGCCTTGATCCAGACCAGTCCAGTGCAGAAGCAGCTCCACGTGAGAGACAAAATCGTCGGCCCACTGCTTGTCCTCCAGGAATTCCTGGCCCATGAAGAGCATCGGGAGTCCCGGCGCTGTGAGGCTGAGGCCGGTGGCGACGCGCGTTCGGCTTCGCCCATGCCAGGAACGAGGATTGGAAGGGTCGGCGAGGCGGGCCAGGCGTTGTTCCCGCTCTCGATACACCAGATCATGATTTTCCGGGCCTTGGACGAATTGCCACTGTTTCGAAAAACCGTCGGGCCAGAGGCTGCGAGCGAGGGCCGTCATGTCGAGGGGACGGTCATCCGGAGCGCTTGCATTGCCAATGACATGACGTAGAGCGATACGTAATCCGTCGGTGAGGGTTGTATCGAATCCGGCCCCTGCGGGTACCGGCAGCACCACGGCGGGATTGACGCCCCAATACTCGGCATGGTGAAGGGCTGAAGGCCGGTGCGCGTGCAGGGTGGATGTGAGTTCCTGACAGAACCGCCAGCCGTGCGGCGCGCCGTCATGGTCGATGACACTGACCTGGTCATAGCGGAAGCCGTCCACGTGATATTCATCGAGAAAGTATTTAGCGTTTTGTATCAGAAAGTCGCGGACCTCCGGCTTGGCATAATCGAATACAAGCCCGCCGGCATGGCCCTTGTCCGTGAAGTACAGCGAGTTGGTGTTTCCGTGCGATTGAGACTGCCGGTCAAAGAAGTAGAGACTCGCATCGCCGAATTCGCCTCCGGCATGGTTATAGACCACGTCGAGGAGCACGGCCAGACCGTGAAGGTGTGCAAGATCCACGAATGCCTTCAGCTGGTTCATTTCCCCGCGCAGGTCTTCCACTCGATAACGTTTCGCACTCTTTGCGTCGAGCAGTTTGTTGATCTCAGCCAAATAGGGGAGAAGGTCCGGATCGCGCACGGCGAAGTCCATCTCAGGCGAGAAATAATCGGTGCCGTTGTATCCGAGGCTGAAACTGGTTTGAAACTCTTGAATGGGAAGCAGCTGAAGGGCGGTCACGCCCAGCTCGGCCAGGTAGGGAAGTTTGCGGGCGACATCAAGAAACGTCCCGCCTTTGTTCGGTACGTTCGGAGTGAAGAATGTACCGACGTGAAGTTGGTAGATGACGAACTCATGGAAGGCCGGCGTGACAAATCCGTTGTCGTGCCACGGGAAATCCGTCGTGCGGACGACGCATTCCCCTGGGAACGGCATGTCGAGCTCCCGCGCATAGGGATCGCGTTTCGGTCCCTCGTGGTCCTCCCCGACGACATAAAACATATAGCGGTGACGGTTCTGTACGCCGGGAAAGAATCCGCGCCAGTGACCGGACGCATCGCGTGTGAGGAGGCTGGCATCGGTTCGTGCCCGGTTATTGAATTCACCGGTGACATACACGGCTCGAGCATTCGGCGCCCAGGCACGAAAGGTCGCACCGTCGGCAATCAGATTGGCACCCATCGGAGTGTCGGAGCGAATATGGTTCAGTGAAGCCGGCATGATGGTTACCTCCCGACACGAACCATCCGTTAGGGAATTCGAAGCACGAATGCAATTCTGCGGAGGAAGCGATTCTCGCTTACCGATGTTTCCAGCACACTACTTCGCCTGTCCATTGCCGATGCTGGCTTGAAAGGCTTCTGCCAGGCCTTTTCTGACCGCCTTATACTTGGACCAGTCAAACACACAGAGGAATTCCGCAGCGGCTCTTGCGCCACGGGCAAACAGATCGACCTTGTCTCCGTGGTTCATCGTGAAATTCAGCCAGTGATGGTGGCCGGTATCGATCATCTTGACCAAATGCTTGTAGTCGGGATTGGCTTTGATGAAATCAGAATCCAACGTGTGGCGGGCGGCATCAAAGACGGCTCCGAGGAGTTGGGAAGGTTTCGTGATTTCTGCAGGCTCAGTCCCCTCAATGCCGATTTTGGCGCCGAACGTCGGAGCGGTTGGAACGCGATAGGGTCGATGAAACACGTTGATCGGGAAGTTGGACATGATGCCGCCGTCCATAAACATGACGCGTTTTGGAAGCGTGCCTTCATAACCCCCCAACTCTCTCCAGAGATCCGGATTTGGAGAACACTCAGTGACCGTGAAGGGGTGGAAGAAGAATGGAATGGACATCGACGCGCGAGCGAAGCAGGCAGGATTGACCGGCTCTGGGTTGCACCAATACAGCCCGGCCATTCGAGGGAATTCGACTTTTGTCTGGGTGGTAATATCTGCGGCGATCATGACTAAATCCCCACCTTTGTCTTTCTCGGTCAGCTCCGTATCGGTGCGCGTCGGTCTCAGTCTCAATCCCGGGGAAACGGTGCGCAATCGTGTAAGAAGCTCATCCGTCGTCTTGATTCCGACTCTTTGCAGCTCGGCGGTCAGCCAATTCAAAAACGCATCCCCTGGGTTTAGACCCAAATCTTCCTTCAAATTGTCGGTAACCTGAGAGGCCTTCCAGATTAATTTGACCATGCCGGCCTTATCGAGGACCGCTTGGGAAAAATCTCTTGCGTCGCTATCTCCGTCGATAAAGGTCTCCATGGGCATCCGTGAAAGGACATCCAGCAAAAGTTCGCTCTTGGCTTGTCCGGGCGGACCCAAGGCGGCAATCATCAGAGCATTGATGGACCCCGCTGAGGTCCCACCCACGCCCAGGAATCGGATGCCTGCTTGCTCAAGCACGTAGGTGTATCCTGTCAGTGCGATGCCGAGCACGCCGCCGCCTTCCATGACCAGATCGACATACTGATGACCGCCCGCATCGACGATATCGGAATATTCCCTGCCCTTGCATTCACTCTTCACCGTTCCCAACGCCTTCAGAACCTCCGGATGGTTGATGTAATCGTGTGCTGTCGACATGGGGCCCTCCCAGGGAAAAGACACGGTAGACGGTATGAATAATCTTGCTATCGCCGTATGGCTGCTACCCGAGGTCTGAGTGTACCCGAATTAGCCTCGCGACACGAGGTCCAGCTTTGGAGCATTGTCAAACATCATGACCCCTGCTAGAAGGTCCACACAGGACGATCTGCTGTCAATGCTTATACTGTTAACGAAGGAGCGGCTGCATCTGTTTATGGATTTGGACAGCGCACTCGAAATTCCTTGATGCCAACCGTGACGCCTTCCAATTGCTGTTTGACGATACGTTCCGGCGTCATCTTCGGCATGTCCTCTGGACGTTTATCTATCTGTGCCTCGACCTCATCGGCAATCGGAAAGCCCGCCCGGACCAATGCCACGGAGCACGGCAATCTCGATGAATTCAAACGGCGGACATGACAGACAGGGGGGCATCTCCCAGACGTGATGCCATCATGGCAACGTGACAAGTGTATCGTGCAGAATCTTTATGACCGCGGCTTCTCATATCCCTCCCTGATCAACGTCTCTGCCACATTCTGGTCGTTTACGAATACATCCGCCAGGAGTCGATTGTAAACATCTCTGCCGCGGGGCACGATTCGAATCGAACCGTTGCGCAGTAACTCTTCCAGCCGCCGCTTGGCTGCCGGGCCTTCGAGCTCGCTCAGTTCCGGCGTGTCGATGCCGCGCAGTCTGATGCGCTCGCTTCCGACACGAATCGTATCGCCGTCGACCGTGCGTACTTGTAACGTGCTGAGTACGTTTATTTCATGTCTCGATCGGGCTCGAAGCGTGGAGAGCCGAGACTGTTTGTGGGCGGGCCCGAGTTTGTAACGCCCTTTGGGATACCGTTGTGGTCGGCTGTCCGGGGGACGTGTGGGACGACGTTGTTTATACGTGGGTAGACGATCCGAGTCTTCCTCATTCGGCGACGGATACCAACAGAGGTCACATTGCTGGTTGAGAGTAGAGCCAAGGCTGGATTTCGGCAAAGGCTCTGCTGAGGCAACGGGTGCTATCGCGACAAGCCACGCGCAGCTGAAGAGCGACCAGGCTGTAATGGCTCTTAGACACAAGTTCATGGCTTGTCGCATACGCAGGTGTCGTGCCAGTTTCAATTGACAATGCGCAAAACGGCATGCTGCAATAGATCGGGAAAAGAGCTGATGGCAAATGGCAGATGGCTTATGGCCGAACTAAGAGGATCAGTTTTTTCTTTCAGTTGTTCGTGCCATCGGCCATACGCTATCAGCTCCTAGCATTAGATAATGGAGGTTTACACTCATGGATATGATGGGACGTGTGGGGCTGGTTGAGATTCCTGTCTTGATCGCTCCGGATCAAAAGGCCTGGATGGATCGCATGATCAAGGAAGGGAAAATCGCCATTCCTCCAGGTGGAACCTTGGAAAAAGGGTCACTCTATTCGATGTTTATCCGTATGCTGCTTCACAACGCGATGGAAGAACAGAAGCGGCAGGAGGCTCTGGAGGCAGAAGACGAGGATGACGAGTAAACTACCGTGCAACGTGAAGCGTATCTCGTGAAAGCGCGAGGGAACTCCCAGCCTGCACTGTATCCAAACAGATAACTGTGTATCCTACGAGATACGAGCGACGCTTCACGAACGACTCGATTAGAGTTTCTTGAAGGCAATGCGCGCGGCGCGGATGGTCTTTTCGACGTCCTGCGTGCTATGGGCCGTGGAGAGGAAAGCGGCCTCGAATTGAGAAGGCGCGAGATAAACACCCTGCTCCAACATGTGGTGAAAAAACTGGCCGTACCGCTTCGTGTCGGACTGTTTCGCCGTATTCCAATCCACAACAGGGCCTGGAGTAAAGAAAGTCGTGAGCATCGATCCCACTCGTGTTTGTGTCACGGGAATTCCTGCTTTTTGGGCCGCCTCGCCAATCCCTTTGGCAAGAGCTGCTGAGCGCTCTTCGAGTTTTTTGTAAACCCCCTTCACCCGCAACTGCTTGAGGGTTGCCAATCCGGCTGTGACTGCCAGCGGATTGCCGGAGAGCGTACCGGCCTGGTAGACCGGACCCACCGGTGCAATGAGATCCATAATCTCCCTCCGTCCGCCGTAAGCCCCGACCGGCAATCCACCACCGATGATCTTTCCGAGAATCGTGAGGTCCGGTGTGATGCCATAGAGTGCCTGTGCCCCTCCGTAACCGACACGGAACCCAGCGATGACTTCGTCAAAAATCAACAGGATGTTGTGATCGCTGGTCAGCTGCCGCAGGGCCGCCAGGAAGTCGGGAGCGGGAGGGACGACTCCCATATTCCCTGCGATCGGTTCAACGATGATGCAGGCAAGCTG
Source organism: uncultured Nitrospira sp. (assembly GCA_964587955.1). Lineage (GTDB taxonomy): Bacteria > Nitrospirota > Nitrospiria > Nitrospirales > Nitrospiraceae > Nitrospira_D. The sequence continues at coordinate 3,678 of CAZPNQ010000042.1, read as the reverse complement.
ATCCCGATTAGCTTTGATCAGCTGCTGAACCGTACGAATATCATTATATGGAGCGGTCAGTGTATGTTTCGCAAAATCTTCCGGTACGCCCGCCGAATCCGGAATTCCCAAAGTAGCCAGCCCTGATCCGGCTTTTGCCAGCAGGTAGTCGCCATGGCCATGGTAGCAGCCTTCGAACTTCATGACGCCGGTCCGCTTGGTGAATCCACGCGCGACTCGGATGGCGCTCATGACAGCTTCGGTGCCCGAACTGACGAGCCGAATTTTTTCCATGGAAGGGAAGGCGCCGCGTATCTCTCGGGCCAGTGAAACTTCCGGCTCCGTTGGTGCTCCGTAACTCGTGCCTCGCCCGGCCGCGCTCTTGATCGCGCTGATCACCGCGGAAGAGGCGTGGCCTAATATCATCGGCCCCCAGGACAGCACATAGTCGATATAGACGTTGCGGTCTACATCATAGAGCCGGGATCCTTTCGCACGCGCGATGAAGCGCGGTTGCCCGCCGACCGAGCGGAAGGCCCGGACAGGGCTGTTGACGCCACCAGGAATGAGCTGCTGAGCCTCGATGAAGAGCTTCGCAGAGCGGGATGTTTTCATAACGGGGGCGCACCCTATCACGCAGAGCGAGAGTCGGTCAAGAAATCCGTTATGAGCGACCTGTTCGTAGAAGCGTCGTGAGATGTCAAAAAATGTCCGAAGAGGTACGGTTCTATCGATTCAGATACGGTGACGGATTCCAAGTCCGACTTGGACTTAAGTACTTTTGTTTGACCGCGGTCATTGGTTTGGTCTGACGGCGCGATTCTTGCTGGCCTGACTAGCTGGTCTGATAAGTCGATTGCTGAAAGCGAGACGAATATGCAAGTCATCTGTTCATGGTGCCGTGGCGAAGGTCGGACCGGCCTCGTCGGAGAAAAAGCTCCCTTCGAAGACCTCCGTGAAACTCATAGTATCTGCATCGAGCATGAGAAGACCGTGCGAGCTCGATGGACCGCGCATCAAGGGAGAATCCATTCATGCCGAACATCCGGCGAGAGCGTGAGAGATCAGTCTTCATATATTCGCCGGGTCGCACGATCGGTCGTGAGGTTTTGCGTGAGCTTGAGGAACGCCTCAAAGGTCCGCTGCTAACCGGCTGTTGAAAAGTCTTTCCGCTCGTGGAATCCTATTTTCTGGACTGCTTGGCAGACCGTTTCGAGTCGGATTTCGTCTTGGGCGGCTTGGAGTCAGTAGAGGAAGAGAACTCCGTCAGCTCCCAGTGCTTCCTTTTCGATTTATCCTGCTCGGCGATCACAAATACAGCGTGAAATGGGGCGCACCGACCGTCGGCCGTGTGTCCGTTGCTCCAGGCTTCGCCGGCGTCGGCAAGGACTTCCAGCAGCGTCTCGTATTCCTCTTCATCATCAGGAAGCACAGCTTGTGAGTCGGTAATGAGCAAGATGTACCCTTTTGCAGGAAGCCAATCCAAGTCGGCCAGACACTCTTCGAGTGCGTCCCAGTTGTGACCAAAATAATCCGGAAAGGCGAGTGCTCGCGCGAACTCATCGAACAGACCCGCTGGAGTTCGACATTTCTTCCCATGAATGGTATGCACGGCAAATCCGGGCGGCGTTTTTACCAGCGCTGAAGGTGAGGTCCCTTGATGAACGACAAGCAGAGCCGACCAGGGAGGGGTGGCATTGCCAAGATGAGTCTGTAAAGTAGAGTTCCCCGCCATAGAGATATTCCGGTTTGGACGTTAGTTAAGAGGAACAAACGTTCGGTAGTGGTCTCCGGTATAGTAAGCTTTCCCGGTACGTTGTTCGATGACGATTCGCTCGGCATCGCGCCTACGCCCTTGAATCTTAGGATTAACATCATACTCCCGATAGTAGCCTCGTGGAAGACGCCGCTCTCGGTTTTGGAAGTCACGGCCTCCGACGTAGCCCGGGAGCGGTATCCCACCTCGCTCTTCGAGCTGTTTGAGCAAATCGTAGGCTTTCCGGGGAGATGATGCGAGCGAGCCTGGCCGTTCAATTTGACTCGGCGAGTTGAGAATGGAGTTGACGTTCGGAGGTCCGTCACCGAGATCAGCAGCGGCGTTGGAGACGAAGGACGCCAGGCTGAACGTGCAGAGTAAGGTGATGAGAAGGCTCAGCCCAACCCATCTCCGTTGAAGGGGTGAACACAAGGTGGTCATCCTTGCAAGAGTGGATCTGAAAGATGACCGTAGCACCCTCATTTCATGAAGGTCAAACAACACTGAAGCCAATACCCGCCTATGAAAGCTTACGGTTGTTAGCTGTGGAACGTACAGTGGGCATGCCCCGATGCCATGATGCAGGACGCTCTTTGCTGAGGTGTCGCCCGTCACCACAGGGATCAACGACTGCCTGTCTCTCCGCAGTAATCTGTCACTGAGGATGGATCAAGCCGTGAGGCTTCACGTGCTTACCTGGATGTATCCAGTCTCGTTTGCTAGAATGAGGCGGTTGTACATCTGGAGTGAATAGGCCCGACGTCCATGAATCATCGTACAGAACTTGTGCGTTGTGGGTGAGCCATCCGGTTAGACGCGTGAATCCTTTGCCCAAGTGTCTCGTCCATTACCTTGTCGCTCTGGCGATTCTCCTTCCGGCTGTTCCTTTGGGCGCACAACTGAGTCCGAGCGGTTCGATGCGTCGGTCTCCGGCGGAAGTAGTGAAGCGGTACGTTCTATTGGACCAGAAGGGAGCTCGTTTAGACGCTCCGTCGTTCGATACCTTGATCCCCTATATTGATTGGAGAGAAGAACCTGCATGGGGCCGTGTCGTAGTCGTCCAGGAAACAACTGTTCCGGAGGATTATCGAAAATGGGAAATTCTCAACAATCTGGAAGTCATCATCCCGGTCACATTTCATGTCCGGGGGTCGGTCTACCTCAAAACCGCCACCTTCGTGCCCGAGGAAACGACGGAAGAGGTTCGTTTTCATGTGAAGGTTGTGGGGAACTTCTGGCGCATCGTGTCACCGGTCATCCCTCCTCACGTTGGATTGAAACGGATGGTGAATTTCGCACGAGAGGCGGAAGCCCATGAACAGGATGAAGGACAACGCATCGCACTTACTACCCTCATTGACTCCCTGCGAAAGGCTGAGTAATGGATAAACTTCCTGTAGATTTGATGATTTTTGACTTGGACGGTACGCTGATCGAATCGAAGTGGGACATCGCACACTCCGTCAACTTCACCCTTGCCGAGCTGGGTTTACCCGAACGCCCCATTGAAGAAATTTTTGGGTTTGTCGGCGACGGTGTGAAACGGTTGCTGCGTCTCGCAGTCGGGGAGGGCAATCAGACGAGGTTCGAAGAAGCGCTCAAAGTCTTTCGAGCCCATTATCTCGAACATTGCTTGGACCGGACGACCTTTTACCCCGGCATCGAGCCGATGCTGCAACATTTTTCCCACAAAGAAAAGGCGATCGCGACCAACAAGTCGATCGAATACACCCGCGTGATCTTGAATGGATTAGGTCCGAAACATTTCCGGTATATGGTCGGTGGAGATAATGGGTTTGGGCTTAAACCGGAACCAGGGATGTTACTGCACATCATGGAAAAAACAGGTGCGTCGAAAGAGCGGACGGTTCTCGTAGGAGACAGCACGAACGATATCAACGGATTACATAACGACGGCATTCGCGTCTGTGCGTTCGTGTATG
>CAZPNQ010000041.1:0-30233 GCA_964587955.1 uncultured Nitrospira sp. | reverse complement strand
AAGAACATGCCGGAACAGTACGACTACGCCGGTGAAGGGGTTGGATTTCTTCGAATTCGGCATGCCGACACGCCCCGCGTTGTTGCGTCGCTCCGCGGCTACATCGACAGTGGCCAATGGAATATGGAATATGAAGACGCGCTGCGGCAGTATTTTCAGGATGTGCGGGTCGGTTATGAACGGATTGGAGGACTGCCGTGGACCGAGATTGATTTCATCGAAGACGTAAAGAAAGCTGAATTGGAAGTTTTGCCGAAATTATGAGAAAGTCTTCATCATAGTAGGATGTCCGATGGGAAGAGCCCTGACTACCGGTGAGCCGACGCAGCTGTCTATGAAATCATGAGCAAGAGCATCCTTCAAAGAAGGGCTGAAATCCAAGGACTGGCGACGGCGATTTTGCTGCCGTCCGTCGGAGTATTCGGCGGGACAATCGCGCCGCAGATCGGCGACGTGGGGCCTCTGACGAGCGTCGTGGGGATCGGGCTTTTTCAGCGAACCGTGCTCACCTTACAACGGGCGGGGATTCGTCAATTAATCGTCCTTTCCGGCTCCGAGGAGGAGCAGCTGAAACATGCGCTCGGCAAAGGGCCGCGCGTCACGATTCCCGTCCGATGGATGCCGATCCGTGAATTTCCTCTCGACGATCCTCGGACCTGGGAAGCGTTGGCGGCGGAAGTGCATGGCTTTGCGTTGATCACGAGCGTCAATAGCGTGTTCTCTCGAGGATTGATCGAACGATTGCGGCGTGACGTACAGGACGGTCAAGCCATCGTCGTCTCACAAGCCCCACAGAGGCAAGTCGATCAGCTCATCGTGCAAGGTGTGCGATCGAAGGTCTCGTCGAATCGTCCGGCGATCCTCGCTCCTCGTTTCGACGATCCGGCCATGCGTGTCGCCGAACTGGTGGTCGTGCCGGCAAGCCTGATGAGCGTTGCCAATCATGTGGTGAGCGAGAAGGGGAGCCCTCCTGTCCGGCAGTGGCTTGAACGGGCCGCGACGGATGGCCGAGTCCGTGTCGTCTCCGCTGAGGAGAAGCGGGGTAATTGGTATCAGCCCGTCCGAACCGTGTCTGACGTCCAAACAGCCGAAAAGAAGTTGTTCAATTCGCTCAAGGGGGAATTTGAAGGATTCGTCGATCGCTATTTCAATCGCAAGGTCTCTCGCTGGTTCACGCGCGTGTTTCTCGCCATGGGGCTGTCGCCCAATTCCATCACCGTCCTCGCCGGCTTGATCGGTCTGGCTGCTGCGGTGGTGTTTGGGATGGGCACTTACAGTGCCGGTATCGTGGCAGCCCTCTTGTTTCAATTGGCGGCTGTCATCGATTGCTGTGACGGCGAAGTTGCGCGGCTGACTTTTACCGAATCGCCCTTTGGTGCTTGGCTCGATATCGTCTTGGACAACATCGTGCATATGGCGATTTTTATGGGTATCGCCGTGGGACTTTATACGACGCACATGGGGCAAGCGGACGACTGGGTTCCTCTGGTGTTCGGCGTCGCAGCGGTGTTCGGCAACGGCCTCGCATTCTTGCTTGTTGGAAAGGCGCAAAAGATTAAAACGGCGAGTGGCTGGAGAACCCCTACTCATGCGGCCTGGGCGGACGTCATGTTGAAAAACGTCGCCAGCCGCGATTTCTCAGCGGCCTTACTGGGCTTTGCGCTGTTCGATCAACTCTATTGGTTTCTGCTCTTTGCGGCAGCCGGTTCCTTGCTGTTTGCCGGTACCATGGTATGGGTCATCCGCCCATCTGCCGTCTCGTCTCCTCGGCCATAAATGCTGCGTCCGCCATCCCACTAACGTGTTGCGCTACATCCTACTCGCCCTCGGCCTCATCGTTCTGGGCCTTCTTATCTGGCATATCGGCCCTGCCAATATCTACGAGGCCGCTACACGACTCGGTCCGACGGCCTTGCTCGCTCTCCTGATCCCATCTGTCATTATGTATTCCGTTGAAGCCTATGGATGGAAAGTGGTGTTGGGAAGAGCAGCGCAAAGGGTTCCGTTTTGGCGGCTGCTGACGATTCGGAGCGCCGGCGAGGTGGTGAATATGACCACTCCGACGGCCTACCTGGGGGGCGAGCCACTGAAGGTCTATCTGCTCAAAAAACACGGCGTTCCCATGACAGAGGGAGCCGCTTCAGTCGTGATTGCAAAAACGACCATGACGATTGCCGAAGTGTTTTACATCCTCACGGGGATCGCCCTTGCCTTTTGGATGCTGGGCGCCGGAAGCTCGGCAGGGCAGACGATTACGGCGGCACTACTGAGTGTCGGACTGCTGGTGTGTTCGATCATGGGGTTTGTCTTTATCCAGCAGCGCGGGCTTTTTGCATCGATTCTGTCATTGATCAAGAAACTGGGCTTACGAATCCGGCCTCTGGAAGCGCAGGAAGAGCACCTGCGATCGATCGACCAGACGATCAAGAATTTCTACAGCCACCATCAAAAGACGTTTTATGCGTCGATGGTGGTGTATTTTTTGGGATGGATGACCGAATCCGTGGAAGTCTTCGGGATCATCTATCTGCTCGGCGGTTCGATAAGTGTGTTGTCCGCTCTTTCTATAGGGGCGCTGGCGGTGTTTATCAAGGGCGGGTCTTTCTTTATCCCCGGCAGTCTTGGCGCTCAAGATGCCGGCAATCTTTTGTTGCTCCAAGCGTTCGGATACAGCGACGTGATGGGGATCACCTTCGCGCTGCTGCGACGATTCCGTGAGCTGGTGTGGATCGGCATCGGGCTGTTGTGTTTGGCGACGGTTGGAAAAGGCAGGATGACACCGGATCAAGAGATGGAAAATCCTTCGTGAGTGATCGTGTGAAGCCGTTCGACCATCCGATCCCAGACAAACCCGTGAAGCCGAAAATCTGCCGCCCGCTCCACTTTATGAAACTGAAGCCCCATTCGATTCCCTTGGACCCATCTGACCTCTGCTTCTTCGACCGGGAGTGATTGTGACTGATCCGGAAGGATCAGCCGTACGCGAAGGGTTGTCCGCTGAGGTGCCACACCCACACACTCGATCGCGCAGCCGAAGACGGTGAGGTTCATCACCTTCCCTTCCGCAATCGTTTCCGTATCGGAAAACATCACGGGATATTGGACGGCGAGGGGAACTCGATAGTGTTGCCGAGAATAGGAACGTGTAGATTCCACGGTGGCCGAGTGTAGTCGGTGTCGCAGGGCAGAATGAATCCCTCTTTTGCGGGGACGGAGCGAGTCCTCAGAGCGACCCTGATATTCCTCGTCGTGAGCCCGTGTTTATTCAGGCGGAGTAGTGCTTATTGAGGTGTTCGCGCTGTAATTTCAAGATATGTCTTATCAGCAGTTCTCGATCCTGATTGGTCATCCTGACAAAGCGGCCATGGAGTCGATACGTGTTAGAGGGATAGATGATGGGATCGACACGCAATACCTCGAGAAAAGACTTAAAGAGCTCCTGGCCGGGAAGGAGCAGGGTGCATGCAAGAGTCTCGTTGACCTCGAAAGCCTGGTTGAGTGTGATGCCGATGCCGCCGCCGCTGATGTTGACGGACCGCTGGATGAGCGTTCGCTCCTCCTTGTCGCTCTCCGGCTGAAGACAAATGGGCAAGGTGACGGTGATGCGATAGTATTCGCGGCGATCTTCCCAGTTCGGCTTCGAAGCCGGCGTGTCGGGGGGCATGGTGGAGAAGAGTATAGCAAAAGCAGAGTGATTAGAGGGGGTCGTAATCGAAAGGCAAGGGACGTAGATGGTCAAGACAAATGAGGACAGTACTACGTATCCATCGCCTGGTACCAGCGTCGTAGATACTTCAAATTCGGCAGTCGTGTCTTTCCGCAGAACAAGTAGTTGCCGAATATGCCGTAGAGATTGTAATCCACGAACAAGGGGCGATCGGCCAGAAGAAACGGCGAACTCGCCAGCATGTTATCTATCGGTCTCAAAAGTTCCCCAAACTGAGCGCACAGATACCGCCGATGAGTGGTCCATTCCCGAAGGCATCCTCTTCCAAACTTCCGTTCCTTGTGGCGAATGAGCATCGTCCGTTCGATGAGCGGACGCGCCGGAATCGTATACGTGTCGTTTACTTTGAATCCCACCATCTCCAGCTCATTCTCGATATAGCGTGAGAGAACAAACTGCAGGCCATCAAAGTTTTTGGGAAACAGGTTAAGCCGGTATCGCCGATCCACGTGACGCGCAACCTCCTGCCCGAAGTCCGTGAGGTCACAGATACCGCGCTTCCCCTCGATCAGGCAGGGCACCGTGTGACCTTTTCCCTTCGTCGCTGTGATGATCGGAGCACGATCATGGTAGGCGATATTGTGAAGCCGAAACGGTATACGATGACGCGTGAGGATGTGCCTGATCGTGATGCAAAAGGGAGACCAAGGAAACTGGATAAGGGTGAGCATGAGAGTTTATATGACCGAACCGAGGAGAAATCGCAAGCGCCGATGATTGTGTTAATGGCTGCTGATGCTCAGGAAGGCCATATGTGCCAGGCCAGTAAGATCATCTGAATCAGTCTGCGACCAGAATTGGCAATCACATAATGAGTCTATTGGCTTTCGTTGATGAGATCAGGCTGGGAAAGATGAGGTTCGAAATGATATCCTGGCCCATAATCTCAAAGATCAGAAAAAAGACCATCAATGTCAAAGAAATCATTTCCTCCTCCATGGCCTTCACCATCATAGTCCGGTTCAGGAGGCGTGAGTTGTGCAGACATCTCCTTGAGATAAGCAATCCTTCCTCGCATTTTCCCAGAATAGGTGATAAGTCGATTTCTTGTTCTGCAGATATCCAGCGGGATCGCGCGTGGATCTAACTCGTTATATACTTTTTCTTCAACATCCCAAGGAAGGAGTTTTACCAGAGAGTCGAAAGCTTCTGTGATGGATTCTAGACGTTCTGCCTCGGTATCATAATCTTCCGCGGATTCTGAGCTAAAGGTACCGTGTATTTCAGAATCAACGATCGTAATCAGACGGCTAATATCCGTGATCATTTTTATTGGAAAGCCTTTAGCCCGAAGGAATCGCGGTTCATTGTTATTAACGGCGGTCGTAAACCTCACCCAATTTCTAATGGGGTCTTCACTAAGAGGGTAATTCTCGGCGTCATCCATAGCAGCACGTGCATTTCCAAGGTGCGCTGCCCATGATGCTTCCAAGTTTGGTATAGGGATAAAGGGTGTGACCAAAAGGCTTGCCTCGCAATAAGCCAGCAGATCCTCTGTGTCTAACCTAACTACTTCTCCGTTCCATCTTTCAGCTATAGTCTGGCAAACGGAAGAAATAGTCGTGCAAAGGCGCTCTTTCCTGGACAGATCGCTTGTGTTCGTCGTGGCACTAACCAGTACTGCCAGCAAATCGGTAATTTGATCTTGCGGTTTTGACTTTACAATCTGTAGACATCTCTCCTTTAGAATGTCCCAGTCGCTATCATGATTCATAAGCGGAAGTTGTCTATCACCCGTAGCACCTCCTGAGTCAGAGATGGCAAGCTTGATTCCCTGTAATGACATGGATTGAAGAAACGTAGTCTGCAAATCAGGTTGGGTTGAAAGCTCTTCAATAACTAGATCTCTGCAGCTTGGATGGATCCAATCTATGCGTGAAATGTTGGTCATTTGATCTACCACGCTGAATGGTGAACCTTGACGAAGGCTTCTGATAGGTCTGTAACTAATTCTTCAAAGGGTTTTCGGATGCTTTTGGGGCAATGTAATTCATACGCGGATTTAAGGTCATCGATAGTGGAGAATCTTCCCGTTTCTAGGAGAGAAATCAGTAGCCATTTATAGGCAGGATCCAACGCTTTAAATGCTTTACGCATCCGATCTGTGGGATTCCGTATAGCATCAGTCAATTCGGATTCTATTTTGTTCTCTGAGCATTCTCCTTTTTTTAGTTCTCCAGCTATGGCAGGGAGTCGTTCCTTGACAAGGCGTCTGATTCGCTCTGGTGTAAAGTGTTGAGTCTGGATTAGGTGTCTTGCATGTTTCCTAATTATTTCCTTCGCCGTGGCTTCAAGACCCGCGGCTTTGGCATGGCGATATAGTATTAGAGCCTTTTCTCGCTTCGTTAAATTGTCCGCTTTAACGAGAACAGCTCCAGGTTTGGGGAAGCTAGATGCTTTTCCTTGTAAGTCCATATGCCTACATGCACGCTCCAATATGTGCTTTCGGCTCGTCCATATTAACCAGTTCTTGGCGTCAAGGCGCTGTAATACACGATCGAGTTGGGTTTCCCATTTGGATCCCCTGCAGGGTCGTACTCAGTTCGGCCAAACGCATCATCTGCTATGAACACGCGGTGGATCGATGACTTTGGATACCTGAAGACATCCTCAGGTGTGTCACAAGCTATTGCTTGCCATCCATTAGTAATTTGGGTTAGTGCAATCATCCAGGCGATTGAACTTTTCCCCATTTCAGGTGGGCCTTCTAGTACGACAAAGTGGTGTTCGTGCAGAATGCTCCAGGCTTTGCTATATGCTTCAGTAGGGACAAAGATAGGAAGAATGTCACGAGCGGCTTCGATGGCACTCTTACTTCGTTCTAGACTCTCCCTGTCGACAACCTCCGAAAGCAGCTCATCTAGATCTCTGAGGCTGAGAAGTTCGGGGAATGCGCGACGAAGATTTGGATGCTCATCGAGTACGTCACAAACATCGTTCCCTCCTAGTGAGTGAAAGTTTGTGCTGGAGAATGAGTCTCGAAATACATTCTGTATTTTATCCCTAAGAGATGCACTGAGAGGGGCATTAGTTAATAACGTATAGTGGGTCGGTTCTTCCCAATAACCCTCTTCTCGACGTTCTAGTATTCGAGTACACTCGGCTTCGACAGCTCTGAATATGATTTCCTCGCTTCGTGCACCTGACGCGTTAGCATTTTCGACGAATTTGACCTGAAAAATGAATGGGCCGTCTTGGACCATGTGTTTGCTGGGGAAGCGGAGGGAGTTTTCACAATAAGCATCGCGCCCATGGTCTCGGCGCTCGCCCCAAGATTCCACTCCAATACCCAACTCAGCCTTGAGTGCCGACTGGACTAATTGCTCAAACCGGTACCAGCCGAGATCGTCGAGATGATATCGAGTTGTCATCGCTTTTACGTGTTAGTTCGGGATCAATCCATCAACACCCCATAACGTATGCGAAAACAGCTTAAAATTCTACTTGAGTAATGGGTGCCAGGTTTACCAGTGCGGTTGCTTATAAAGCTCTGTAGAAAAACCTATTCTATTCGCTAGGCTTTGGTCTTGCTCTGCAAATAAGCAAATCAACGGTTACATGTAGAGTTGATTTACAAGCGCCCGACGGATTGTTAGGATGCCGCGCATGAAAACAGTTGTGAATCTGCTCTGGGTCCTGTTCTCGGTCCTCGGAGCCTTCGCCCTCGCTCACGTGGTCGGCATCGTCAATCCGAATGAAAAGGTAAACGGTCTTTGGCTGGTGGTGGCGGCGGCCTGCATCTATGTGCTGGCTTATCGGTTCTATGGAAAATGGCTGGCGAAGCGTGTCGTCGAACTGAACAATCAGCACGTGACCCCGGCGGTGCGGTTGAACGACGGCGTCAATTTTCATCCCACCAATAAGGTCGTGCTCTTCGGCCATCACTTTGCAGCCATTGCCGGGGCCGGGCCTTTACTCGGGCCGGTGTTGGCCGCGCAATTTGGATTCATGCCAGGGTTTCTGTGGCTCGTGATTGGCGCGGTGCTGGCCGGGGCGGTGCAGGATTTTATCATTCTCGTCGCCTCGATGCGGCGTAATGGCCGCTCGCTTCCCGAAATTGCGCACGATGAACTCGGTTCCGTCACCGGCACGGCGACGGCGGTAGCGGTCCTCTTTATTGTCGTGGTGGCCTTGGCAGGGTTGGGGTTCGCGGTCGTGAATGCGCTTTATCACAATGCCTGGGGGACGTTTACGATCGCGATGACGATCCCGATCGGCTTCCTCATGGGCTTCTATCTCCAAAAGTTCCGACCAGGCGCGATCGGGGAAGTGTCGGTGCTCGGGGTCGTGCTCTTACTGGCCGCAGTGTTCTTTGGCCGCGTGGTGGCGCAATCTTCTTATGCGTGGTGCTTCGAATTCGACAAGCCGACGCTCGTCTGGCTCTTGGCCGGCTATGGTTTTCTTGCCTCGGTCTTGCCGGGATGGATGTTGCTGGTGCCGCGTGGCTATCTCTCGACCTTCATGAAGCTTGGGGTGGTGTTTCTGCTCGGATTGGGCGTGATCCTCATGGCACCGACGATTGAGATGCCGCGCGTGACGAAGTTTGCCGATGGCGGCGGTCCGATTATTCCCGGCACGCTCTTCCCCTTCCTGTTTATTACGATTGCCTGCGGAGCCATCTCCGGGTTTCATTCATTGGTTTCATCCGGTACGACGCCGAAGATGATTGAACAGGAGTCTCAAGCGGTGGTGGGCTACGCAGCGATGCTGCTCGAAAGTCTCGTGGGCGTGATGGCGCTGATCGCCGCATCCGTGTTGATTCCCGGCGACTACTTGGCGATTAACACGACATTAGGGGCAGATGCACTGACCGCCATGGGTTTTGCACCGTCGCGGATCGCTGAATTGTCACAGATGGTCGAAGTGGATGTGGCCGGACGTCCCGGAGGGGCGGTCTCTCTCGCAGTCGGTATGGCGTCTATTTTTTCCGCGCTGCCTGGCATGTCGGGCTTGATGGCCTATTGGTATCAATTCGCGCTCGTGTTCGAGGCCTTATTCATTCTGACGACGATCGATACGGGAACACGTGTGGCACGGTATCTGATCCAAGAAATGGTGGGTAGAATCTATGCGCCTTGTCGCCGGATGAACTGGTTGCCGGGGGTCTTTGTGAGTAGTGGTCTGGTCGTAGGGGCATGGGCCTATTTGATCGGTACCGGAAACATCTCGACGATTTGGCCGATGTTCGGGGCTGCCAATCAGTTGCTCGGCATGTTAGCGCTTTGCGTTGGAACCACAGTCCTGATCAAGATGTGGCGATCGTCTTATCTGTGGGTCACAGTGTTGCCGATGTTGTTCGTGGGCGTGATTACATTGACCGGATCGTATGAAATGTTGGGGATGTTCTTGAGGAAAGCCGGAACCTCGGCGGCAGGCCAGGCGTTTGCCCTTTATCTGGATGCGGTATTGGTGGCGTTGGTAGCGGTGCTGGGCTTGATCGTGCTGAGCGATAGTGTGAGGCAATGGTATGGCTACGTGGTCCTGAAGAAACCATTTACCTCGAGCGAAGTCGTTGTCGTGGCCGGCGGAGGGACGGCAGGACGGATGCGGACAGCCATTCATTGCGATGCAGATAAGGGATTTAAACTGCCGGATGGAACCGGTTGCTGTTAGTCGCATGGGCATAAAGTCAATCGTCGGAATGCGAATCGGTCCAATGTTATGGTTGGTCATTGACACATGACCATTGACGAAACACGAGGAGGGCGCCGTGGCTGATCAGTTTTCATTCGACGTGGTATCGGAAGTGAATATGCAGGAATTGAAGAACGCCCTGGATCAAGCGACGAAGGAGATCAAGCAGCGGTTCGATTTTAAGGATTCGAAGACAGAGATCACGCTGAAAGAAAAGGAAAAGGAGTTGGTCGTTGTTTCCGATGATGAGTATAAGCTGAACGCAGTTCAGGAGATCATTAAAGGGAAGTGTGTGAAACGCGGCGTGTCGCTGAAAGCCTTTAATCAAGGCGCGATCGAGCCGGCGTTGAGCGGGACCGTTCGACAAGTGGCCAAGATTCAGAGCGGACTTGCCTCGGATAAGGCGAAGGAAATCACCAAAGCGGTCAAAGATTCTAAATTAAAAGTGCAAGCACAGATCCAGGGCGAGCAAGTGCGGGTGCTGGGAAAGAGCAAGGATGAATTGCAATCCGCGATCGTCTTCTTGAAGGGTAAGGATTTCGAGATCGACTTGCAGTTTACGAACTATCGCTAGACGGCGTGCACACCCTCATGCGAAACCTCGTTGCGGCCCTCGTTCTTGCGGCCGTTCTCGTCGGTTGCAGTCGCAATGACCCGATCGTCGTGCTCCAACTCCATCCCCAAAACGCCGATATCATCTATGTAGCCACGAACGACTACATCTATAAGTCCCGCGATGGCGGGCGGACATGGGCGAACTTGTCTCAGGGAATGAGTTATTCCCGCGTGATCGCGATGGCGATCGATCCGGCGTATCCCGCGACGGTTTATGCGGGAACCAAAGGCGATGCTGTTTATAAGAGCCATGATGGCGGGCAGCGCTGGACCTCGATGCGTTCAGGACTTGATGACACGACGTTCTCCTCGGTGGTGAATCAGTTCCTCTTCGATCCTGCCGACGCGCAACATATCTTTCTTGCCACCACGATGGGCATCTTCGAAACCAAGAACGGGGGCGAACAATGGAAGAAGAAAATGGAAGGCATGAAAGAAGTGCTGATGGTCGTGACGCTGGGCATGGATCCGACCAGACCTGCTATTCTGTACGCGGGAACCAGCGGCGGCGTCTACAAGTCGGTCGACCAGGCAGGTCATTGGGAGAAAGTGAATAACGGGTTGGTTCCACCGGACATGCTGAAAACGTCGAGGGCTCTTAACGTCACGTCGGTTCTGGTCGATCCGTACGACCCTGATACGGTCTATGCCGCCACGCTGGCGGGATTGTACAAAACAACCGATGCGGCCAAGGCATGGAAGCGGATCGGGGCGTCGCTTGCCGATCAGATGATCGTGGCTATGGTGCTCGATCGAACGCGTCGAGGCGTCATTTACATCACGGGCCGGGACGGAGTGCATCGAAGCGAGGATGCCGGGGCAACCTGGAAGTCGGTTAACAGCGGGTTTGTGACCACCAACATCCGGACCATCGCACAAAGTGTGACGGATCCGAAGGTCTTCTATGCCGGTACGAACGGCAGCGGTTTGTATCGCAGCAAGGATGCTGGGGAGACTTGGGAGCCGATGCCGACGGTCGGGGATAAATTGTAGACCGGACTATCTTCTCCGACTGTTGAGGTCGGAATCTCCGATAGAAGCACCGGCTCCGCGTCGCGGAAGGGTAGAGGCTCCTTCACGATTTTGCGTGCTGTCGACTTCGAATCCAGTACTGCTGGATATGGAGGTATCCTGTATCTCTGTTCCCGGCCGATGCGGGAGTCGACTGTCGTGAATATCATCCCCTCTTCGAGGGCGAAGTGATTCTCCCACGTTACTGTAAGGGGATACCGAGGCTCCGATGTCCGCACCGAAGTTGGCATTTAACTTGGTGTCCTCAATGTCTCCTCCGATTCGAGAGCGCAAGGTCGTATCTTGAATTTCCATCCCAGTCGGCGCTGATGATGGAAGCCGTTTAGCTTTGAATTCTTTCTTGATCGCCTCTTCTTCCTCTTGGACGTGCACCTTGGCCCGGCCGCTGGTTTCGTAGTCGACTTCGGTGAGACCCTGCTGCGCCTCGTTCAGTTTATCGAGGCGTTCCTTGAGTCGAAATAGGTCAGCACGTGCGTGCGCGACAGTTCCGACGATTTCGCTGAGCGTGAATTGTCGGGCGAACGTGCCGAGCTTCGGGCCTCGCCCGGCGCCTCCGCCTAAACCACCGCTTCCACTTCCATCCCCCGGACCGGTACCCGGACTACCATCGGCTCTGCTTCCGATCCCGAATCCAGACGAATTATAGATGCCTTTTTGCTGGACCGCTTTAAGAACGTGATTCGCTTCATCAATCAAATCAATGATTTGTTCAGGCGCCTCGCTACTGGTCAAACAGCATGAGATGAACTTCCGATAGCGGTCTGAAAATTTGGAAGCTGCAGTCTGCAATTCCACGATCTTTATCGGATCACGATCCGGGAGGTCAAACCCCTGTCGGTTGGCAATCTCCTTGAAAGATTCCGCCGCTTGCTGGTCGTAGAGTGGCTCACACCCCGGGCTTTTTTTCGTTGAGATCTGCTGGTCAGGCGTCTTGCTGGAGCACCAATAGACCGGCGCCGGTTGGTTGAGAGGGTTATCAGGATTGAAGTCCTTCGCACCGGCTTGTTCCAAGCAGAAGAGCGGAACAATGAGGAACAAGAACGATCTTGTGCATGAGGAAACCAAATAATATCGGTACATGAAGACATTCTCTAATTGAAGTTCCTAGAAGTCAACGAAACTCTACGAGTTGATGGGAAGGAGAAATGTATCGATCGATCGAGATGACGTAGCCTCTTGCAAATCAAGAACAATTGGTCTCAAAGGGGTCGTTTCCGTTGTCAATGGGCCTCCTTTTCAGCACTGATTTAGCCCACGCGAAGTTACTGAAAGATAGTTGACAACCAAAAATGCGAGAGTATACTTCGCCTTGGTGTGGGGAAAAGTGGAGGCTAATGGGTGAAAGTATTTCAAGCGATAATCCGCATGTTTCAGTCTTGGGCCATGAAATAGGTGTTTGGCTTATATCTAAGCAATCAGCCACTATTTTGGACTGCACGGTGGGATATGGTGGGCATGCGGAAATGCTTTTAGCATCAAGCCAGGGTAGAACAACGGTTATAGGGGTAGACCAAGATCCTCAGGCCATTGAGTTCAGTCGGCGCCGGTTGCTTCGATTCGGAGATCGTGTTGTGTTGCGGCAAGGAAATTATCGAGACTTGAAGTTGCATCTTGCCGAAACCGGTATCGCGACAGTCGATGGTGTGCTGTTTGATTTCGGGGTTTCATCTCCACAGTTGGACGATCCCTCGCGAGGGTTCAGCTTTCAGCGGGAAGGTCCGCTTGATATGCGCATGAACCAAACGACCGGAAAGACTGCCGCCGATCTTGTGAACGGTAGTTCCGAGCGTGACCTCGCTGACCTCATCTTTCAGTATGGAGAGGAGCGATATGCGAGGCGAATCGCTCGAGCAATCGTGCAGGAACGGCAACGTCGTCCAGTAGAAACCACGGGAGCACTCGCTTCGATCATCGCTCGATCCGTGCCGTCGTTTTATCGCCACGGACGGATTCATTGCGCAACCCGGACCTTTCAGGCACTTCGCATTGCGGTGAATCAGGAAATCGATTTCTTGGAATCATCGATTCGAGATGCAGCCGCAGTTTTAGCTGAGGGGGGAAGAATCTGCGCGATCTCCTTTCATTCTCTCGAAGATCGTATCGTCAAACATACGTTTCGATCCCTCTCGCAAGGACCGGAAGCCACCCTTTCAATACTTACCAAGAAACCGATTCTTCCTTCTCCGGCAGAATGTGAAACGAATCCACGATCGCGAAGCGCTAAATTGCGAGTCGCTGAACGTCAACCGAAGATGGGGTTTGTATGAAGGCCTTCACCGTTTTTGCAGGGCTCTGTCTCGTGTTTGTGTTTGTTTGGGAACGCGTAGACGTAGTGCGGATCGGCTATCAAGTCGAGCGGTTGAAGCGTGACAAGACGGCCCTGGAACGGCAACGAGATGAGCTGCGCGTCAAGTTTTCCGCATTGAGTGCTTCTGATCGGATCGCGAAATTGGCGACAGAAAAACTCGGCATGAGTCTGCCTCAGCAAGGGCAGGTCATTGTGGTTCAGTCCAGGCCGAGCGGTGTCCATCCGTCGGATATTGTGCCGGTTGAACTGAAAGTAGCCAAGAACGATCTTCCCAGCGGGAGGTTCTAGTGGCCGGTTCTTTTTCTCGTCGCCGTCGGTATGTTCTGTTGCTGCTGTTGCTGTGCGCTTTTGGAATGGTTCTGTTCCGGCTGGTCTCGTTGCAAGTGTGGCAGGCGCCTGAACTCTCGGCCAAAGCGAATCGACAACATCAAAAGACGGTATCGTTGGAGGGGGCGCGAGGTACGATCGTGGACAGGCACGGCAAAATTCTGGCCATGAATGTAGAAGTGCAGTCTGTCTTCGGAGTTCCGACCACAGTGGATAATCCTCTCAAGGCCGCTCGGCAATTGTCGCCGATTCTACGTATGAGGACCGACGAGTTGGAACGAAAACTTCAGCAAAATAGAACTTTTGTGTGGTTGGCCAGGAAGTTGGACCCTGAACAAGGACACCAACTTGAACACGTGTCCATTGACGGCATCGGAACCGTCATGGAAGGACGACGATTTTATCCCAGAGGACCGCTCCTTGCGCATGTATTGGGCTTTGCGGGAATGGATGGCGGAGGTTTGGAAGGGATTGAGCATCGCTACGAACCGGACCTGCGCGGAGAGAAACGAATGATGGTGGTGCAGCGTGATGCTCGACGGCGAGCGGTATTCTCGAAAGGGTCAGCGGAGCAAATCCCGACACCGGGTCATAGCCTCACACTCACCATCGATGAGGTCATTCAGTCTGTGACAGAGAGAGAGTTAGAAGATACCGTCGGCCGTGCACGGGCCAAGTCGGGAACGATGATTGTGCTCGATCCAAAAACCGGAGCCGTGTTGGCTATGGCGGTGAGCCCACGGTTTGATCCCAATGCGTTGTCGGCCCTCGGTCCTGATCGCTGGCGAAACAGGGCGCTGACGGATGCCTACGAGCCGGGGTCAACCATGAAGATGATGATGGCTGCTGCCGCCATAGAGGAACGAGTGGTAAGGCCGAATACCATGGTGTTCGGAGAGCATGGCCATATGATGGTCGCGAACACCGTGATTCATGATCATGAGCGACTGGGCTGGGTCTCATTTGCTCAGGTGATACAGAAGTCCAGCAACATCGGGGCGGCGAAGACCGGCATGGCCCTGGGGGAGCAGCGGCTCTATCGATATCTTCGGGCATTCGGCTTCGGGCAGCGGACGGAGATCGATCTTCCCGGAGAGAGTGCCGGATTGGTGCGAAATCCAAAAGACTGGGGCCGTCGTTCGGTCGCGTCTATTTCCATGGGGCAAGAGATCAGCGCGACACCTCTTCAAATGGTATCTGCCGTGGCGGCCATTGCCAACGGAGGCGTGTTGATGAAACCGTATATGGTTTCGGAAATACGAGATGCCGATGGTCACATCCTGAGACAAATACCTCCTCAAGCCAAGCGACGAGTCATATCTTCGGAAACCGCCCGTAGCGTGACGAAGATTCTTGAAGGTGTGATCACGGACGGTACCGGGACAAAGGCCGCCATTTCAGGATTCCGGGTGGCCGGGAAAACAGGTACCGCTCAAAAGATCGACCCCCGAACCGGCACCTATTCGGCCTCACGATTTGTTGCATCGTTCACGGGGTATGTGCCCGCGGACAATCCTCAGCTTGCCATGATTGTGGTGATCGATGAACCTCAAGGGGATACGTGGGGTGGTGCTGTGGCGGCTCCTGCGTTTAGTCGTGTCGGGGAACAGGTGTTAAGCTACTTGGGCGTGCCATCTAATGAGCCCATCACATTGGCGATGGCGACGCGGAAATCGTGACCGGACGTGAAAATGCCGATGACTTTGGCAGCCTTGCTTCAGGCGTTAGAGGGACAGGTGAGGATTCTTGAACGTCATGGAAATGCGGATGTGTCCGTACACGCAATCACCGATGATTCCCGAGCTGTCTCAGCCGGCAGTCTCTTTGTGGCTGTCCAGGGGGAGAGGGTTGACGGACATGAATTTATTCCGGCGGCAATAAAAGGGGGTATGGTCGCCTTGGTGTCGCAACAGCCCGTGAGGGAGATATCTCTTTCATTCGTCCGGGTTGACGACTCCAGAAAGGCGCTCGGTCTGTTGGGGGGTCGCTTTTATGGAGACCCATCTTCGCATATTCGTATGATCGGCGTGACAGGGACAAACGGAAAAACCACCACGACGTATGTCTGCAAAGCGCTGTTGGAAGCTCTTGGCCAACCAGTAGGGTTGATTGGAACCGTGGCCTATCAGATCGGTGAGCACACAATACCGGCAACGCACACGACCCCTGGTTCTCTGGAACTCCAACAGTTGCTTGCAAAAATGCTTGCCGGCGGATGTTCAACTGCAGTGATGGAAGTGTCTTCTCACGCTCTGGCTCAGGATCGTACGAGCGGATGCGAATATGATGTGGCGGTCTTTTCGAATTTGACCCAGGATCATCTCGATTTTCACAAGACGATGGAGGAATACTTTTTAGCGAAACTTCGACTTTTTACAGAGTTGACGAAAGGGCTCAAACCGAATAAACGGGCGATCGTCAACATCGATGATCTCTATGGAAAGCGTATCGTCGAACGTTGTTCCGCGCCGGTTTGGACGTATGCCTTAAAAACGAAGGCTGATCTGCGTGCTGAAGGAGTGCGGTTGTCTCTTCAGGGGACAACCTTTACCGCCGCAACTCCAGCGGGAAGTTTCCCCGTCGAGAGTCACCTCGTCGGCGAGCACAACGTCTATAACCTACTCGCTGCCATCGGAGTTGCGCTTCACGAAGGGGCCGCACCTGCGCAAATTCAAAATGCTGTGCTGAGAGTCAGTAACGTGCCGGGACGGTTCGAGCGCGTGATGGCGGGCCAGCGGTTTACGGTAGCCGTAGATTATGCCCACACCGAAGACGCGCTCGTCCGGTTACTGACGGCGGCACACGCGCTGAAAACCGGACGCATCATTACGGTCTTTGGGTGCGGTGGAGATCGCGACCGGGGAAAGAGGCCGAAAATGGGAGAGGCGGCCGTGCGCTACAGCGACGTCGTGATATTGACCTCGGACAACCCCAGGACTGAGGATCCCCTCTCAATTTTGGAGCAAGTAGAAGTCGGAGTGATTGAGGCGTTGCGGGAACGGCCACACGTACAATATCGAAAAGTGCCTGATCGGCAAGAAGCCATCGAAGAGGCGGTGCGGAACGCTCAGAGTGCAGATATGGTGTTGATTGCCGGCAAGGGGCATGAAGACTACCAGATCCTCGGTACGAGGAAAGTTCATTTCGACGATCGCGAGGTGGCGCGCAACGCCATCGAACGACTCGGAACCCGAGTCTAGCCCGCGGGAGCAGGGGCCGGTCGGTGCACGGAAGCATCAGATGACTCTGTTTACCGTCGAAGAGTTACGGGAAATAGTCGGCGCGAGAGTCTTGGCCGGTGAAGGGATCGGCGGGCCAAAGCACCGCATCCGGCGAATCAGTCTGGATACTCGGGCTCTTCGACCCGGAGATCTCTTTCTTGCACTGCGAGGTGATCGATTCGACGGCCACGACTTTGTGGCCACAGCGTTGTCGCGCGGGGCGGTTGGAGCGGTCGTGCTCGATTCCTACGATGTGTCGAGGCTAGTCACAAAGCGCGGCTCGAAGCGGTCCCAATCGTTGATCCTCGGTGTCGGCGATCCACTCTATGCCTACCAGCAGTTGGCCGCGTACCACCGAAACCGATTTGACATGCCTGTCGTGGCTGTCACGGGAAGCAACGGCAAGACGACGACCAAGGAAATGGTCGCCAGTGTCCTGGCCCATCGCTGGAAGATTCTCAAGACCGAAGGCAACCTGAACAACCGTGTGGGAGTTCCGCAGACAATACTCCATCTCAACGATCGACATAAGGGAGCTGTCATCGAGATGGGAGTCGATAATATCGGCCAGACCACGAGGTTGTGCGAAATAGCCCAACCCACGATTGGGATTATTACGAACATCGGGCCCGACCACTTGGAATTTTTCGGGACCATGGAGGTATCGGCGCAAGCAAAGGCGGAGTTGTTGGATCTTCTTCCTCGTGACGGGGCGGCAATCTTAAACGCAGATGATCCGTATTACGATTATCTTGCCGCGCGGGCTCGATGTCGTGTGGTGTCGTTCGGCGTCTCATCAAAAGCCGACGTTCGAGCGATGGACGTGAAGTCAGACGGTCGCAATGGGACGCTCTTTCGTCTTCTGCTCCCAGGAAGCGCACGTCATACCGTCACGCACATTCGGGTCCCGGGGGAGCACAACGTCATCAATGCCTTGGCAGCCGCAGCGGTCGGTTCAATCCTGGGCCTATCCGGGGGAGCGATCGCGCAGGGGCTATCCCATTTCCGCCCCGCGTCCATGCGGTCGCAGGTGCTCGTCAACCAAGGGGTAAAGGTGATCGTCGATTGCTACAATGCCAATCCCGCCTCCATGAAAGCGGCGGTGCAGTTGCTCGCACAAACGGGGGCGAAACGAAAAACAATTGCCGTTCTGGGAGACATGCTGGAACTGGGGCCGAATACCGATCGGATGCACGAGGAAGTCGGCGAATTCCTGGCACGCCAAGGCATCGATTTGCTTGTAGCGTGCGGCGTATTAGGGCGAAGTCTCGCCAAAGGAGCGAAACAGGCTGGACTAGATCAATCGCGTATTCTCGAGGTGCCGGATGCACGCGCTGCCGCGGCCGCCGTGAAAAAGGTGGTCAAACCGGGTGATGCCGTGTTGATCAAAGCGTCACGCGGCATGAGACTCGAGTTGGTCGTTGACGCACTCCAACGAACAAAACGTACGAAGAAGGGTTCATAAGGGTCGTCCGACTATGCTGTACATCTGGCTGTATCCGCTCCATAAAGAATTCTCGTTTTTGAACGTTTTTCGTTATCAGAGCTTTCGCATCATTTACGCCGCCGTCACGGCGTTTCTGATCGCGTTCGTCCTTGCGCCGTGGGTGATTCGCAAACTTCAAGAAATCAAATTGGGTCAACAGATACGCGACGACGGACCCAAACGGCATCTGGCCAAAAGTGGAACGCCCACGATGGGCGGCATCCTCATCATCTTTGCCGTCATGCTGTCGACGCTGCTCTGGGCGGATATTTCGCGTCCTCATATCTGGCTGGTTCTTGCCGCAACGCTGGGGTTTTGCGTCATTGGATTTGTGGATGACTATCTCAAATTCATCAAAGCCCGGTCGAAAGGACTTTCAGCATCACAAAAGTTCACGGCTCAAATAGGCATTGCGCTCACCGTCGCGCTGATTTTGTACTCGTTGCCCGGCTACAACACGAAGCTCAGCGTTCCATTTTTTAAGAATTTCACACCCGACCTGGGATGGTTTTATGTCGTCTTTGCCGTTCTGGTGATCGTCGGAAGTTCCAACGCCGTCAATCTCACGGATGGTCTCGACGGGCTGGCCATTGGTCCGGTGATGATCGCGGCATTGGCGTACACCGTGGTCGCCTACGTCACCGGTCACCGGTTGATGTCTGAGTATCTCTTGATCCCGCACATCGACGGAGCCGGAGAGTTGGCGGTCTTTACAGCGGCCATCCTGGGTTCGAGCCTGGGGTTCCTGTGGTTCAACACCTATCCGGCCTCGGTGTTTATGGGAGATGTCGGATCACTGCCGCTTGGAGCGGCCCTTGGGGCGGTCGCCGTCATCAGCAAGCATGAGTTGCTATTGCTGATGGTCGGCGGGGTTTTCGTGATCGAGGCCGTCTCGGTCATTTTCCAAGTCGCCTCATTCAAATCCCGAGGGAAGCGGATTTTCCTTATGGCTCCGATCCATCATCATTTTGAGATGAAAGGTTGGGAAGAGCCGAAAGTCGTCGTGCGCCTGTGGATCATCGCCATTTTACTGGCGCTGTTAAGTTTGAGCACGCTCAAGTTGAGGTGATGAAGATGGTGGGGATGGACGCCACGCAGTTGGCTGGAGCGCACGTCACAGTCGTTGGGCTGGCACGGAGCGGCGTGGCTGCTGCCCACTTATTGCATGAGGCCGGCGCACTGGTGACAGTGGCCGACCGGAAGGATCGAGGAGAATTGCTCGGTCAGCTTGAGTCTCTGGATCAGGCGGCCACGCGCCTCGTTCTGGGAAGCGACTATGAGTCGGCTCTCGACGCAGCCGACCTCGTCGTCATTAGCCCGGGAGTTCCTTACCGGCTGGAGGCTCTTGAACGTGTTCGCCGCCGCGGTGTGAAGGTCATCAGCGAGCTCGATCTCGCTTCACGGTTTCTTTCCGTACCTATTCTGGCGTTGACGGGTACCAATGGGAAAAGCACGACGGTCACGCTGATCGGGAACATGTTGCAAGCGAGCGGAAAGCGGGTATTTGTCGGCGGGAATTTGGGTACTGCGATCAGCGAGGCGGCCATTCACTCGTTGCAAACCATGAAGGCTGGACGTCCGTGCCCATACGATGCTCTGGTGGTAGAAGTGTCCAGCTTTCAGTTGGAAACGGTCGAGCAATTTCATCCGTGGATTGCGGCGATTCTCAACATCACGGTGGATCATCAGGATCGCTATGAGTCGATCGGCGAATACATCGCGGCCAAAAACAGAATATTCGAGAACCAAATGCCATCCGACTACGCTCTCTTCAATCTGGATGATTCGAGGGTGGCTTCCCTGCGGCGGAGCGCAAAGGCTCGCGTACTGGGTTTCACGAGGACCGAGTCATTGCCGTCTGACCTGGCCGGAGGCGCCTATCTCGATCGAGATCGCATCATGATGGCCATTGGAGGCCTGACCCAGGAAATCTGTGGGACGAGCGAGATCAAGGTCATCGGCCATCACAATGTCGAAAATGCCATGGTGGCTGCAACGTACGCGCTCTTGAGCGGGTGTCCTCTTCGTGTCATTCGTCAGGTGCTCAAGGAGTTTCCCGGGTTGGAGCATGCGATGGAAATCGTTCGTGAACGGCGGGGTATACGGTTTATCAATGACTCCAAGGGCACCAACGTGGATGCGACGCTCAAAGCGTTGGAGAGTATCGATCACCCGATTTGGCTGATTGCCGGTGGACGCGACAAGGGAGGGGATTTTTCCCGATTGGCACCCGTGATCCGTCGGAAAGTCAAACGACTCATTCTGATCGGCGAAGCGGCGCCGCTGATTGCGAAGGCGGTGGAAGGCTATCAGGCAGTCGAACGGGCTGCCACGTTGGAGCGGGCCGTTGAACTGTCGGCAGCGGGAGCATGTGGAGGCGAGGTGGTGTTGCTGTCGCCGGCCTGCGCGAGTTTCGACATGTTTGCCGATTATCAAGATCGAGGGCGGCAGTTCAAAGCTCTCGTGCAATCTTTGCCGGAGTAACGTGGGTACACCGGCTGTTCAAAAAGGCCGTCTAGAAAGGCCGCAGCAAGGTCTGCGGTTTTTACCAGCCAGCCAAGCAGAGGAGCATTGAAGCTGGACGATGTCACAGAGATCTGCAGGGACCTTGGCCTTGCCCTGGTCCACCGCTCCCGCCCCGCGCGCTCCGAAGAGGGTGGGGATAGATCATATTCTGCTGCTTCTGACCGTTACGCTGGCGCTGATCGGCCTTGTGATGATTTTCAGTGCCAGTGCCGTGGTGTCCGGCCAGAAGCACCACGACTCCGGGTACTACTTGGAGCGGCAACTGGTATGGCTGGCCCTTGGCTTGATGGTTCTCCATGCGGCGTCCCGGGTCGAGTACATCTGGTGGAAGCGTGTTGCGTTTCCTCTCCTCGCTCTCCTTATCGTATTACTGGTGATTGTCCTTATTCCCTCCATCGGTGTCGCTGCCAATGGGGCGCGGCGCTGGTTACAACTGGGGCCTATTTCGATTCAGCCGGCCGAGATGGCGAAGTTGATCGGTGTGATCTATCTGGCTGCGTACCTCGCCAAAAAAGAAGATCGACTCGAGCATTTCGCCACCGGGCTGCTGCCGGCCTTGCTTGTGGTCGGGGTCATCAGTGGGTTGATCCTTTTGGAGCCCGATTTGGGAACCGTGGTGGTATTGGGACTTGTGACGACAGGGCTCTTGTTCGTTGGAGGCGCGCGCCTGTCTCACCTCTCAACACTGGCGTTATGTGCGGTGTTGATCGGGCTCGCGCTTGTCTTGACCTCCCCATATCGGCGCCGACGAGTCATGGCATTCTTGGATCCGTGGAGCGATCCGTCGGATACGGGATTCCAGATTATCCAATCGTTCTTGGCACTCGGCAGCGGGGGAATTTTTGGCGTCGGGTTGGGGGAAGGCCAGCAGAAACTGTTCTATCTTCCCGAACCACATACCGACTTTATACTGGCCGTCATCGGCGAAGAACTTGGGCTTGTTGGAACGGGGATCATCGTGCTTTTTTTCGTGCTCTTTTTGATCCGGGGATTTCAGATCGCCACCAGAGCGCGAATCCCGTTTGGCCGGTACCTGGGACTCGGCATCACGACGCTGATCGGTGTCCAGGCGCTGGTCAATGTCTGCGTTGTGACGGGGTTGATGCCGACGAAAGGTCTGACATTGCCGTTCGTCAGTTATGGCGGCTCCTCATTGGTGATCAGCCTGGCGGGAGTCGGGATTTTGTTGAACATCTCGCGAGATCGGCAGGCCGGACGAGAAGCGGAAAGACAGCAGAGCGGACGTGGCTGGGCAAGTCGACGATGACGATTGTGATCGCTGCAGGAGGCACCGGCGGACATCTCTATCCGGCTGTCGCGCTGGCTCGGGATTTTTTGCGCCGCGATCCCTCCACGAACATTCTCTTTGTCGGGACGGCACGCGGAGTCGAGTCCAGAGTACTTGCCCATGAGGGGTTCGAGTTGGCATTGATCACTGCAAAGCCGATCATGGGGAAGGGACTCGTGGAGATCATACAGGGAATGTTGTCTGTGCCCGTAGGTATCTGGCAGTCATTGGGAATTCTGAAGCGTCGGCAGGCAGATTTGGTGATCGGAGTAGGGGGCTATACGAGTCCGACTATGTTGGTTGCTGCTGCTCTGAAGGGGGTTACCCGGGTGATTTTGGAGCCGAATGCCTATCCCGGATTGGCCAACAAAGCCGTTGCCCCTTTTGCACAACGGATTTTTTTGGCATTCGAGTCGGCCGGAGCGTCCTTTGACTTGCAAAAGGTGCGTGTCGTGGGAACACCGATTCGACAAGAATTCTTGGCGCAGTCGAACAATAACACGTCAACCAAGCCGGATGGGCGGCATCTCCTGATCTTCGGAGGGAGCCAGGGAGCCAGAGCCATCAACAGCGCCGTGTTGGAAGGGTTACCCCTACTGAGCCGATGCCTTCCTGGCCTGACCATCACGCATCAAACTGGGGAAGGGGATTTCGAGCGAGTCAGTGGAGCGTACCGGGCGCTGGGCCTTCAAGCCAAGGTTCTTCCTTTTCTGTACGATATGCCTGCTGTTCTGCGAACGGCCGATCTCGTGGTGGCTCGCGCCGGTGCGATGACGATTGCCGAACTGACGGCCTGCGGGAAAGCCGCCATTCTGATTCCGCTGCCGACCGCCATCTATGACCATCAGATGAAGAATGCGCGGGCGATGGAATCGGGGGGGGGAGCGATCGTTTTTCCGCAGGCAGATCTCACCGGGGTGAAGCTGGCAGAGATGGTCGAAGCCGTCTTATCCGATCGGCAGAGGCTGGAGACCATGCAACGGAAGAGTTTGGAGATGAGGCGAATCAATGCGGGCGAAGTGATCGTCGATGAATGTTACGCGCTCATGGGAGTGACACATGCCATCAACCAATGTACTGGAGCGGGCAGAGGGTAGTGTTGGTTCGGAACGAGGGATTCGATCACGGGCCTCAGCAGAACGACAAAGGGTAAGCCGTATGACGCTCTTTCGCAAGATACAGCAGATTCATCTCGTCGGAATCGGCGGGGCCGGCATGAGCGGCATCGCAGAAGTCCTGCTCACGATGGGGTATAAAGTGACCGGTTCCGATCTGCACGCTTCGGAGACGACGCGGCGTTTGGAAGAACTCGGCGGGAAAGTGTTCATCGGCCATCAGGAGTCCAATGTGGGAGAGGCGCAAGTCGTGGTCATCTCCTCCGCTGTGGCGGCGGATAATCCTGAAGTTGTGACGGCGAAGGCCAAGCAGATTCCGGTGATTCCGAGGGCCGAGATGTTGGCGGAACTCATGCGTCTGAAGTTTGGGGTGGCCATTGCAGGCGCGCATGGCAAGACCACGACGACATCGATGGTCGCCAATGTGTTGGCGCAAGGCGGCCTCGACCCCACGATGGTGATCGGAGGGAAAGTTAATGCTTTGGGCAGTCACGCTCGGCTTGGACGAGGCGACTTGCTTGTGGCGGAGGCGGATGAGAGTGATGGATCGTTTCTTCGTCTCGCTCCAACCATCGTGGCGGTGACCAATCTGGATCGTGAGCATCTTGATCATTATGGGTCGATGGAACGCATCAACGAAAGCTTCCTGGAGTTCATCAATAAAATCCCCTTTTATGGCTTGGCGGTATTGTGTGCCGATGATGATCGTCTGACCGCCCTGTTCCCTCGCCTGGTCAAGCGGTATCAGACCTATGGGCTTCGCGATCGTGATGGGGTAGCTCCTGACTTCAAGGCCACCGATATCAGTCTCAGGCAATGGGGCGCCGAGTTCCGGACGTATTTCCGTGGAAAGAATCTTGGCCCCTTCCGATTGGCCGTGCCGGGCATCCACAACGTTTCCAATGCGTTGGTGGCCATTGCCATCGGTATCGAGCTGGAGATTCCTGTAGACCTGATTCGCAAAGGGTTGGCGGCCTTTACGGGAGTCGAGCGACGATTTCATTTGCGAGGCGAAGTCGGGGGCATCATGGTGGTCGATGACTATGGTCACCATCCCACTGAAGTGAAAGCGACCCTTGCCGCCGCCAAACAGGGTTGGGACCGCCGATTGGTGGTTCTTTTCCAGCCCCATCGATACAGTCGGACGAGGGATTGCCTCGGAGAGTTTGCGCATGCCTTCGATCACGCCGATGTGCTGTTCATGACGGAAATTTATCCGGCCGGTGAAGCGCCGATACCGGGAGTTTCCGGAGCGGCCCTTTCTGAAACGATTAAATCGGCGGGCCACCCATCGGTGACCTTCATCGAACGCAAGGAAACGCTGCCGGATCAGGTCTTGTCTCATCTGAGACCGGGCGATCTCGTCCTCACGTTGGGCGCGGGAGATATCTGGAAGGCCGGTACCGGGATTCTTGCACGGCTTGAGTCCGTTTGATGGCACATGAAGCATCGGATGCAAACGAGTGGAGCGAAGACGCGTCCGATGCAGATCCAGCGCAGGTTGGAATCTGCAGTGGCTGGCATTCGTGGGGTGGTGTGCTTCAATGCACCCCTTAACGAGTACACGTCATTCCGTATCGGTGGTCCGGCCGACGTGTTGGTGGAGCCGGCAGATGTGGCGGATGTCGTTCGCCTTGCGAAACAGACGCATGAACAAAAACTTCCGTTCTTTGTGTTGGGCGGCACCAATCTTCTGGTTCGGGACAAAGGAATTCGAGGTGTGGTGGTCAGTTTGGCAAAATTACGCGCGATCAAAGAAGAATCGGAATCCGTTCTATATGCCGAAGGAGGCGTCGGCATGCCGACGCTGATCAGCCATGCCATGCGCAGATCCTTGGCGGGATTGGAGTGGGCAGCTGGAATTCCAGGCACCGTTGCGGGTTGCGTCGTGATGAACGCCGGGACACGACTTGGTGAGATGAAGGACTCGGTGAAAGCCGTGCGTATTGTGTCTCCGAAAGGCACGCTGATTGACTGTCCTGTCGAGGCGATCCAATTCGGGTATCGCCGGGCGACATTCCCGCCAGGCGTCGTGGTTGGAGTATGGCTGCAGCTGAGGCCGGGAGTGCGGGCGGACATAAAAAAAGTCGTGAACGACTATCTCCATTACCGCCGTGATACGCAGCCGCTCGCTCTACCGAGTGCCGGTTGTGTATTCAAGAATCCGGTGAACGATTCGGCAGGGCGAGTCGTTGAAGCGGCAGGGCTCAAAGGAACATCGATCGGTGATGCACAAGTTTCGACTAAACATGCCAATTTTATCGTGAATCAAGGGCATGCCAGTGCCGCCGATGTTCTCTCGCTTATCAGGAAGGTGCGCGCTCGAATCGTTCGAAAGACGGGAATCAGATTGGAGCTGGAACTGAAAATCGTGGGTGAAACTTAGCGAACGGGAGTGAGATGTGGCCATGAGTCGGATAACAGATGCTCGGATCGGCGTGCTCATGGGGGGGCGATCTTCGGAGCGGGACATTTCATTGAAGACCGGTCAGGCCGTTCATCAAGCGCTGATCCGTCGAGGATACGATGCGGTGGCCATCGACGTCACTGATCGTCTGCATCGAGACTTGGAAGATCAGAAGGTCGCCGTGGCTTTTCTCGCGCTGCATGGACCGGGCGGTGAAGACGGAACCATCCAGGGATTTCTGGAGACCCTGGGAATCCCCTACACCGGGTCCGGTGTCCGCGCAAGTGCCGTGGGTATGCACAAGGCGGCCACAAAAACGCTATTGGCCCCACATGGTATTCCGCTGCCTGCCGGAACCGTCGTGCACCAATGCCACAAGCCATCATTGGCGAAGATCCTGAGACAGACAAAACTAAAATTACCGATTGTCGTCAAGCCGGTTTCACAGGGTTCCACGATCGGGGTGACCATCGTACGGCGTAGCAGCCAATGGACGGAAGCGCTCGCCCTCGCGCACCGCTATGATCCGGAGGCGATGGTGGAGAGTTACATTCCCGGACATGAAGCTGCCGTTTCCATTCTGGGAACAGCAACAGGAGAGCCCACGGTTTTTCCCGCCATTGAAATCGTGGCCCCTGAGGGCTTTTATGACTTCTCGGCAAAATATCAGAAGGGCAAGACCCGATATCTTTGTCCCGCTCCGTTTCCACAAAAAGTAAGTCACCACATCGGTGAGTTAGCGAGACGAACCTACGAAGTGTTGGGGTGCGAGGGAGCCGCTCGCGTGGATTTTCGTATCACTCCGAGAGGTCGGCCATATGTCCTGGAGATCAATACGGTTCCCGGTATGACGGAAACGAGTCTTTTGCCCATGGCCGCAGCTCAAAAGGGAATTATGTACGACGACTTAGTCGAACGAATTCTTCAGTCGGCGCTCGATCGTGTGCATCGTTTTGCACGGTGAGCGCGAAGGAGTGTGTGTGATGCGATTCTTGGGAAGAAAGCGACGACCCCCTCCCGTGGGACCACGAAAGAATCAGTGGAAGGATCCGCAAGGAGAGCGGGCGGCGAAGGAAACCACCCGGGCAAAAACGGCCAGACGAAAAGTGTTTGCTCGATGGGCCGGAGTGACGACCTGTGCGATGCTTGTCGTCTCGCTTATCGTCATGTGTGCGAAATATTTCGGCCCGGCGCTCCAAACATTGCTGGAGATCAAGACCATCACGGTCGAAGGAGGCCAGCACATCGATAAACAAAAAGTCCTTGATCTCGCACAAATAAAACCCGGTACCGGACTCCACCATATCGTTACGAGAACGGTGAAGGAGCAGGTGGAATCACATCCGTGGGTCAAAGAGGCCGAAGTCACCCGTGTTCCGTTTCATGAGTTACGCATATCCCTTGTCGAACGCATACCAGCTGCCGTGATCCGTACCGATTCCCAGAACTTTCTGACTGATGCGGAGGGGCACGTGCTGACCAGGCTCGGCCAGACAGACGATGACGCATTGCCTCTCGTGACGGGTATCGATTCCAAAGATCTATTGAAAGGGACTGAATCGGTAAGACAGGTCATCGCGTCGGGCATCGAGCTTGCAAAACTGGTTGGTCAAACATTCGAGGGCCGGCTGCAGGTGAGCGCCGAAAGCCCGTCAAACCTCGTCGCACTCGTACAGGGAGTGCGATTTCAGTTCAGGGACGAAGCGGTCGGAAAGCAGTGGGAACGGTTTCAACGCGTCAAGCCGACACTCAAAACTCTGAACTTTGACGGTCACGGGCGCGGAGCGAACGAAGTGGATCTCCGGTACGAGAATCGGATCGTCGTACGGGAAGGGGGGTGATTGCGGTGCCGAAGCGGGATCAAATTCTGGTCGGACTCGACATTGGAACCACGAAGATTTGTGCGATCGTGGCGGAGATGACCGAGGCCGGCGGACTCAGTATTATCGGCGTCGGATCGAGTCCCTCCCGCGGCCTGCGCAAAGGAGTCGTCGTTGACATCGAAAGCACCGTCGAATCCATCAAGAAAGCGGTCGAAGAAGCGGAGTTGATGGCGGCCGTCCAGATCAATTCCGTCTACACCGGCATCGCCGGCAGCCATATTTCCGCTGAAAATTGCAAGGGCGTTGTGGCGCTGAAACGAGCCGAGGTGACTCGCGAAGATATTCAGCGGGCCATCGAAAGCGCTCGCACCCTCGCCGTGATCCCTCATGAACGCAGGATTCTTCACGTATTGCCGCGAGAATTTATGGTGGATGGGCAGGAAGGCGTGCGCGAACCATTGGGGTTGTCGGGCAATCGTTTGGAGGTCAACGTGCACGTCATCACCGGCGCCGTCACCTCCGCCCAGAACATCGTGAAGAGCGTGAATCGAGCCGGACTCGACGTGGTCGACATCATTCTCCAGCCCCTGGCGTCCAGCGAGGCGGTCTTGAGTCAAGAGGAGCGCGATCTCGGTGTGGCCATGGTGGACTTGGGAGGCGGGACCACGGACCTGGCGATTTTCCTGGACGGCAGTATCCGGCACTCAGCGGTCCTCCCCATCGGCGGCCAAAATTTGACGAAGGATTTAGCCATCGGCCTTCTGACCTCACAGACCGAGGCTGAAAAAATCAAAACGCAGTATGGTATTGCGCGGACTGAGTTGGTAACCGGACATCAGATCGTCGAGGTCCTGTCGGTTGGGGATCGGCCGGCTCGTACATTTTCCAGACGGGATATTGCCGAAATCTTGGAGCCGCGTGTTGATGAGATGTTTGAGCTGGTCCGAAGAGAAATTGTACGTGCCGGCTATGAAGGGATGCTGGGTGCAGGGGTTGTGATTACCGGCGGCACGTCCTTATTGGACGGCATGCTCGATGCCGCTGAAAGAGTCTTGAACCTACCGGCACGCCGGGGCATGCCGTCCGGTGTCGGCGGGTTACGCGATATTGTGGGGCATCCCAGTCATTCGACGGCGGTCGGTTTGTTGTTACACGCTCGGCGCCATGTCGATGAACTGGAAACGGCTGGGCTTCGCAATGGGGGAACCTGGGCCAAAATGCGTGGGTGGACGAAGCGGGTATTGGAGGTCTTTTAACCTTTAAAACCTTGCGGGCGGCAAGTGCGTCGTCGTGCGAGGCCATGTGAGGAGGTGCCCCGATGTTCTCATTTCAAGATGATATACTGTCGCCGGTCCGCATCAAGGTGATTGGAATCGGCGGGGCCGGGTGCAACGCAATCAATACGATGATCACCTCCGGACTCGCGCGCGTCGATTTTATCGCGAGTAACACCGATCTTCAGGCGCTCGATCGATCGCTGGCCCCTTACAAGATTCAACTCGGGCCGGAACGAACCCGCGGGTTGGGTGCGGGGGCAAAGCCGGAGATCGGCAGAGATGCCGCGCTGGAGAGCAAAGAGCACATCCGAGAATGTCTGGAAGGGGCGGACATGGTCTTCGTCACGGCCGGGATGGGCGGGGGGACCGGCACCGGAGCCGCTCCCATTGTGGCCAGCATCGCCCGTGAAATGGGTATCCTCACGGTCGGCGTCGTGACGAAACCGTTTCAGTATGAAGGCCAACGGCGGCACAAGCACGCGGAAGAAGGAATCCGCGATTTGCGTCGGCATGTCGATACATTGCTTATCATTCCAAACCAGCGGCTGCTGGGCATTGTCGATAAATCGACTCCTCTTCTCGAAGCGTTTAAGGTTGCAGATGATGTGTTGCGGCAAGCGATCCAAGGCATTGCCGACGTCATTACGACCACGGGACATGTCAACGTCGATTTCGCCGACGTCCGTACCGTCATGTCACACACCGGACGTGCGGTCATGGGCATGGGCGTCTCCTATGGGCCGAATCGGGCGATCGAAGCGGCTCAAAAGGCCATGTGCAGCCCCCTTCTTGAGGAAGGCAGTGTCGAGGGAGCCCGCGGCGTCCTCTTGAACATTACAGGAGGCCCCAGCATGTCGTTGCACGAGATCGAAGAAGCCGCCTCGATCATTCAACAGACGGCAGACCCCGAAGCCAACATTATTGTCGGCCAGGTCATTAACCCCGACATGGGCGAGGAACTTATCATTACGGTGATCGCGACCGGCTTTGAACGGGAAGAGGATTCAGCGGCCGCCATAATCGGAACGGATAGAGGAATGAGTCGGCCGGCCAAACCCGTCCCCGCGGTGTTGGCAGGCATGGGCGCGTCACTGGCGGCGGATCGGCCGATGAAAGATCTCGATCGTCCCGCCTTTTTGAGAAGAATGAATGATGCACGAGAGTCGATGGATCGGGCCGTTATGACTGCGGAAGATGAGTGGGATGTGCCGACGTTTCTTCGCAAACAGACAGACTGATTTCGAGCAGACCTTTACGTCCTGAGGTATCGAACGTGAGTAGGATAAGCGCACCGGTCATAACTGTGCCGGCGTTTGCGGATATGAGCAGTCAGGTCCGGCACTTTTTTGGGACCCGCCGGCAGGCCATGGGTCTTGGCCTTGAAGTGGGGATTCCACGAAAAGGTGTAGCAGTCATGGCAGCGTCCTCATGGACGCTCTCAGTGAAG
>CAZPNQ010000040.1:0-30531 GCA_964587955.1 uncultured Nitrospira sp. | reverse complement strand
GCGAGAACATGTCAAGCTTCTACATCCCAAAGAGGGCTCAGAATGAAACCACTATTTTTGCGCGCAGATAATTCACTCACTGCTGAATGTTTCATCGGAGCCTTGGGGCTGTCCCTCGCCGCTTTGACCATCATTACCCAGCTTCCTGCGTTTGCCGAAGAGATCGGCATGACAAAGCGGAGTGATGCCACCCGGACTGAAATGGCCACGGAACGATTGTTGGCGCAGGCCGTGACAGCCATTGAGGTCCATCCCGAAACGGATCTGGTGACAGTGGTAGTTGCCGGCGATGGTCAATTGTTCCCCGAGGCCAATTTTTTAGACGAATCTCGTTTAGTCGTCGACATTCCAGCCGTATCGTCCACCCTTAGGCGATCAGTGGTACGAGCCGACCATTACCTGCTTAAAAAAATTAGAGTAGGACACCATGCTGATAAGATTCGACTGGTGTTCGATGTTCCTGAACGCCCTATTTTCTCTCTTGCCCGCGAAGGGAATAATGTGTTGATCACGCTGAGGCCGGGCGAACGGCACATACCCGCTGCTGTCTCTGTGCACGATGATGGAGTAAAGATCAGCCCATACTATCCCCAAGCTCGTAAGGCGGTATTCGAGTCGGGAGATCGTATGATTAAAAGGGCGACGCGAATCGTTCATCCTGCCCGGTCACAATTTAAGGTGCAACGGGTTCAGATGGCAGGAGAAAGTACTGTCGCTGAAAAAGACGACAGATCCGATGACATTGTGGCAGGGCAAACACGATTTGTCGGTCGGCGTGTCTCCCTCGACTTTCAGCAGGCCGATATCACCAACATTCTTCGATTGATTGCCGAGGTGAGCGGCTTCAACATCGTCGTTGGAGAAGGCGTCAAGTCGAAGGTCACTATGAAGCTCGTGAGCGTGCCATGGGACCAGGCCTTGGATATGCTCTTGAAAATGAACGGGCTCGGCATGATTCGCCAAGGGAGCATTGTGTGGGTCGATTCGCTGGCCAATATCGCCAAGCAGCAGGATGAGGAAGCCCGTGCCAAAGAATCCAAAACGAAGGCTGAAGAACTAGTAGACCGCGTGTTTTATATAAGAAATCTACAGTCCCAAGAGGTGATGCAATCTCTGCGTAAGTACTTAAGCCCTCGAGGTGTCATAGAGTTCAATCTCGGCAGCAACGCCCTGATTGTTCGGGAAACAGAGTCGAAGCTGGCAATTATCAAACAGCTGGTTGACGGACTCGATTTAGAGGTCCCTCAGGTTCAAATTGAAGCGCGTATTGTCCAAGCCGACACCGTGTACGCAAGAGGCTTGGGGATTCAGTGGGGGTTCCAAGCGGGCAATCGCACGCCCACGGATTTCTTTGCGCTCTCGAACATTACGGGCCCTTTTGGGCAGATAGCCGGGACAGGATCGAGTACGATCGATCGAAATTTCCTGGTCAATTTGCCGGCCCAGGTCGGTGGGCTGCCGGCTGTGCCATCGATCGGCTGGACCTTTGGGAAGCTTGGCGGCGATTTCGCTTTGGATATGCGTCTTTCGGCTGGAGAGCTGCTCGGTTTGACCAAAGTGATTGCGGCGCCGAAGATCACCACATTGGACAAGCGTGAAGCGAAGATTTCTCAGGGTGAATCGATTCCCTTCCAGACAACGTCTTTACAGGGTACGCAGACGACGTTTGTCGATGCGAACTTGGAATTGAACGTGACGCCACAAATCACCTCACGTGATCCGAAAGAGGATGGAAAGAGAATATTGATGCGGGTAAGGGCCACTCGAAATGCCGTCGGGGCACGGAGTAATCCGGCCGGTCCGAGTATCGATCGACGGGAGGCCACCACACAGGTCATCGTCAAAGATGGCGAAACCATGGTCATCGGGGGAGTCTTTGTCGATACCCAAAACAATAACGTCCAAGGCGTTCCCTATTTATCTCGCATGCCGGTTCTAGGGTGGTTGTTCAAGAACAAATCCGAAGGAGTTTCCAAACAAGAATTGCTCATCTTCCTTACGCCGAGTATCATTAAGACTTAGAGATCATCTCAGACGTTAGAGTGGAAAAAGCGTGGAGATGCCGAAGTGCATCCCACGCTTTTATTTTGTGTCACAACGCTTGCTTGAGCAACGTGCAGCGTCTGAGCGACTTCCCACCCGATAACGCACGTCCTGTGGCCTTGTCAGCACTATATTACGATGTCTATCCCCTGAAGGATTCGTGTATTATTGAACCTAAAAACTGACATGACATACTGTTCCGACCCATTCTCTCGGATGACGAAATGACCGCCATCACGGTTCCCGTTTCTTTAGGTGAAAGAAGCTACGAGATTGTCATCCAGCCGGGGCTGTTGGAGAGGCTCGGCAGGCAATTGCAGAAACAGGGGGTAAAAGGAAAAGTTGGAATTGTGACTGATCGGCATGTCGCTCGGCACTACCTGAAGACAAGTCTCGAATCGATCAAGAGATACGGGATTGAACCCGTTCCGATCATCTTGGCTCCCGGAGAGCGTTCGAAAACACTGAAGGTGGTGGAGCAAATCCTCGATGTGTTAGCGCGGCAGCGATTTGAGCGGTCCTCAATGCTTTTGGCGCTCGGCGGAGGTGTTGTAGGCGATATGGCGGGGTTTGCTGCCTCGATCTACCAACGTGGCATTCGATATGTTCAAGTGCCGACGACGCTTGTGGCGCAGGTCGATTCCAGTGTCGGAGGAAAGACGGGCGTCGATCATCGGCTCGGGAAGAATCTGATCGGGTCGTTTTATCAACCACGCGCCGTGTGGGTAGATCCATTGACCCTTCACACCCTGCCTGCTCGGGAATTGGTTGCCGGGCTTGCCGAGGTCATTAAATACGGAATCATTGCGGACGAGTCGTTCTTTGCCTATCTGCAACGGCACATGATTGAGTTGCGGCGGCGAGTACCTGCTATCGTCGCAACAGTGGTGAAACGTTGCTGTGAGATAAAGGCTGAGGTTGTTGCCGCGGATGAACGAGAATCCGATCGCAGGCGAATCCTCAACTATGGTCATACCATCGGGCATGCCCTGGAAGCATTGGGGGGGTACAAGTCGTTAGTCCATGGAGAGGCGGTGGGAATTGGGCTCGTACAGGAAGCTGAGCTGGCTTGTTTTCAAGGGATTTGCTCTCGTGTCGTCGTCGAAGAGATTCGGCGCACTGTGAAAGAGGCGGGGCTGAGTGACCGTATGCCACAATGGACATCGCAGAGGATATGGAAGGCCATGCTGCAGGATAAGAAGGTGTCAGGGGGACGAGTCATTGGAGTGTGGCCGGAACGTATTGGACAGGTACGAATAGGGCCGATTGAAAATCACGTATTTAAACAGTGGTATGCAGTTTCACGAGCTTCTCCTCATGGTCATGCCTAATAACGCGTCTCTCTTGCAGAAGGCGGAGTCGGCGAGATGACCCGCTCTCCTATGTAGAATGTGTCGGTCGGGGATAGGTGGTGTTACCGGAGATCTATGCGGACCTTGCGAATCGCGATGGCACAGATGAATCCGACGGTCGGGGATCTGACCGGAAACGTCTGCCGGATCCTCCTGTGGCTCCGCGAGGCAAAAAAAGCCAAGGCTGACTTGGTGGCATTTCCTGAACTGGTCATCACCGGGTATCCTCCCGAGGGCCTACTCCTCACATCGCAGTTTGTGGCGGATAACGAACGGGCTCTGAACGAAATCACCCAGGCCTGTCGCGATCTGGTCGCTGTGATCGGCTACGTGGGACAGGGAGATCAACGCGACGCACATCGCTCGACGCCCTCGATCGTCCCGGCCGGTCCGCGGTCGCTCTACAATTCGGCGGCATTGATTGCCGATCGCAAATTAGTCGGGAGTTATAGCAAATGGTATTTGCCCAACTATGGCGTATTCGATGAAAGCCGATATTTTTGTCCGGGACAGAGGCTTCCGTTGCTCGTCGTCAACGGAACGACGATCGGGGTATCCATCTGTGAAAATATTTGGCTTCCGAAAGGACCCGCCCGTATGCAAGCTGCTTCCGGAGCAGAGGTGATTGTCAACATCAACGCGTCTCCGTTTCATGTCGGTAAAGGGCGTTCCAGGGAGCAAATGTTGGCGGCGAGAGCCAGGGAAAACGGCGTCATTGTCACGTATACGAATATGGTTGGTGGTCAAGACGAGCTGGTCTTCGACGGGAGCAGTTTGGTTCTGGATCAACTCGGCAATGTGATCGCGCGTGGGCATGCGTTTCGTGAAGAACTGCTCGTGGCTGATTTGAACGTGGATGCTGTTTCACGCGGGCGCATGGCTCATAAGCGAAAGGCAGTCGTGATCGGAAAAACTGCTTCGATCGTCGATCGTCTCGTGGTGAGCAGGACGGCCATCAAAAAGAAGACGCGGACTCGACTCGTGCCGGAGTTAGCAGAGCCTTTGGATGCGATCGAGGAAGTGTATCAGGCTCTGGTATTGGCCGTGAAAGATTATGTCAAAAAGAATGGATTCACACGAGTGGCAATCGGGTTAAGCGGGGGGATCGATTCAGCAGTGACCGCGGCAATCGCTGCGGATGCCCTTGGCGCCAAACACGTGCTCGGCATCTTCATGCCGTCTCCGTATACCTCGCATGAAAGCGAAGAGGATGTTGAGGAGCTCGTACGGTGTCTTGGCATCGGCTTAAATACCATCCCGATTACTTCGACATTTGAAGCCTATCGCCAGTCTCTGGCGCCCTCATTTGTCGGCCGTTCGGAAGACACGACGGAGGAAAACCTCCAGGCTCGTATTCGCGGCGCTATGCTCATGGCCGTATCCAATAAGTTTGGACATCTGGTTTTGACTACGGGGAACAAGAGCGAAGTGAGCGTGGGGTATGCGACACTGTATGGTGATATGGCAGGCGGGTTCGCGGTCATCAAGGATGTACCGAAGACAATGGTCTACGCCCTGGCGAAATTCCGTAATGCACTCGGTTCTATGCCGGTGATCCCCAAGCGCATTCTGGACCGACCGCCGACCGCAGAATTGAGACCGAATCAAAAGGATGAAGATTCTCTTCCGCCGTACGATGTTCTCGATCCCATTCTTCGTGCGTACATAGAAGAAGATCTCTCCCTCGACGAAATCGTCGAGGGAGGATTTGATCGCACAACGGTCTCCCGCGTGGTCAGGATGGTTGAGAGCAGCGAGTTCAAACGGCGCCAGGCGCCTATTGGTGTCAAGATCACTCACCGCGCCTTTGGCAAGGACCGACGAATGCCAATTACGAACGGCTACCGCTTCAAGTAGCCACCATCTCCTGATTCTGTTTCCAATCACGACTCAGATATTTGTTCGTCATCTCTAGACAGAGATGACGCCCATCGACCGCATGCGAGGACCGAACATAAAGAGGGCGAGCAATTTAAGAGGAGTTACATGATTTCCACGTTGAGTGAGAGGAAAGGATGGGCTATGATAGCGTCCCCCCGAAGCAGTGGGAAAGGTCGAGTGGTCATGGCTTTTGCATGCGTGAGGCATGGCTCGCCGGATAGCTCTATACAAGTCCTGGTTGGGGCATCTATGAGCCGTTAGAGATTCCTGAGTTGGTCGGGCAAGGAGGCATCGGCATGAAGCTGGTTGAGGCCATCGTCAAACCATTCAAACTGGAAGAGATCAAGGATGCTCTGCTGGAAATCGGAGTCCAGGGGATGACTGTGTCGGAAGTCAAAGGGTTTGGGCGTCAAAAAGGCCATAAGGAAACGTATCGAGGCCAAGAGTATACAATCGAATTTGTCCCCAAGGTGAAAATCGAAGTGGCGGTGACGGATGCGCAGGTGCCTCGGGTGGTTGAAGCCATTACCAGTGCGGCGAAAACTGGTAGTATCGGGGATGGGAAAATTTTTGTTCGAGAGTTGAGCGAGGTGGTGCGCATTCGGACGGGAGAAACCGGAGAAACCGCGCTGTGACGGTAAGGATCCGAGCGGTGGAACATGATCGCGCAGGATCGTCCAAAGGAGGAAGGGCATGAACGTGCGTGAGGTATTGGAATTTGCCAAGAAGCACAGGGTCCAGATGGTCGATCTGAAGTTCGTCGATCTGCCGGGCGTATGGCAGCATATGACGATCCCTGTGAGTGAGCTGACGGAAGGGTTGTTCAAGGATGGTTCCGGTCTCGATGGATCGTCGATCCGCGGTTGGAAGGCCATCAACAACAGCGACTTGTTGGTGGTACCGGATCCCGCCACGGCGTGCCTGGATCCTTTCACTGCGGTGCCGACCCTCAGCTTGACCGGAAATGTCGTGGATCCGATTTCCCGAGAAAACTATGAGCGTGATCCCAGGTTTATCGCGCAAAAAGCTGAGAAGTATCTGCAGAGCACCAAGATCGGTGACAACTCATTCTGGGGGCCGGAAGCCGAATTTTTTATCTTCGATCATGCCCGTTATGACCAAACCAGTCACAGCGGTTTTTACTATCTCGACTCAGAGGAAGGTGCCTGGAACATGGGCCAAGAGGGGATCAACCTAGGGGGAAAGATTCGGCATAAGCAAGGGTATTTCCCCGTCGCTCCGGCCGATACGCAGCAAGATATCCGAAGCGAGATGGTCCTGGAAATGGAAAAGGTCGGCATCGAGGTGGAAAAACATCATCACGAGACGGCCTCGGCTGGTCAAGCCGAAATCGATATCCGGTTTGATTCTCTCTTGCGGACCGCGGACAAGATGATGCTGTACAAGTACATCGTCAAAAACGTGGCGCGCCGGCACGGGAAGACGGTGACCTTCATGCCGAAGCCGCTTTTCAGCGACGCCGGGTCGGGGATGCACACGCACCAGAGTATCTGGAAAGACGGGAAACCGCTCTTTGCAGGGAAAGACTACGCCGGCATCTCTCAGCTGTGTTTGTATTATATCGGTGGCATTCTCAAGCATGCGCCGGCGCTGGCAGCCTTTACGAACCCGACGACGAACTCCTACAAGCGCATCACGCCGGGGTTCGAAGCCCCGGTGCTGTTGGCCTATTCCAGCCGTAATCGATCGGCAGGCATCCGTATTCCAATGTACTCGCCAAGTCCGAAGGCCAAGCGGATCGAAGTACGGTTTCCTGATCCGTCCTGTAATCCCTATTTGGCATTCTCCGCGATGCTCATGGCGGGGCTCGACGGCATTCAGAACAAGATCAACCCAGGTGAGCCGGCCGAAAAAGACCTGTACGATCTCGATCCGAAAGAAGCGGCGAGTATTCCGACCATGCCGGGGAGTCTGGATGAAGCGATCAACAGCTTAGAAAAGGATCACCAATTTCTGCTCAAAGGAGAAGTGTTTACGGAGGATTTGATCGAAGCCTGGATCGGCTATAAGCGAAGCAAGGAAATCGATCAGATGCGCCTTCGGCCGCATCCGTACGAGTTTTTCCTCTATTACGACGTTTAGCCGCAAGAGCTGCCGGCGGGCACAGAAGCATAGGGTGAGGCTCACCGCTTCCCGCAAGCCACTCTCCAAAGTGCGCGATTCACGCTACGCTCTTCTACCGGCTTCCAGTTCCCGCTTTCGATATAACCGGAGGTCGATCTGCCGGTGCCCATTTGGCGGGAAAATTCGATGACTTGCCGGACGCGTACGCGAGCCGGCTCACAGTCAAATTCCTTGAGGGTCTTGAAGGACAAAAATCGTGTTATGTCGTTCCACTTGAGATCCGTTAATTGCCAGAGCGTGGCCCGAGTTCCCTCTCGGTTGATCGTTGCCGGATCGAAGTACACCGTCTCACCATCATTGGTTTGGTACTTTTTCTCTACCGCTACCCATCCTGCATAAGCCGGTTCATAACAGAACATGAACAAGGTGATGAGGAACAGGTGCTTCATAGCAGCGTCACCCGTTGGGTTCCTGTGAGATGTCCGGGCAATATCCTGGTCGGATGGCATAGGGAATGGCAGGGGAAAAATCAAGCAGCAAATTCGTATAGAAGGAGCCGGAAGGACGCATCGCTTGAAGCCCTTGAGCCGCATCCTGGCTTAGGGTATCCTCGCGCTCACAACTGAGGAGGGCATCTTATGCCGAAGCGAGTTCGTACAGGGTTGACACGGAGTGATATTCTCGATCGGTATGTCGAGCGCTTCAAGCAACAGCTCGTGAAATTCCAGCCCTTCCTCTCGCGTAAGCGCGGAACGGCTTCGCTCGAAGACTTCGATGAAGCAGCCGAGGAACTGATCGGCCAAGTATTCGGTGCCGCTTCCGATGAATCGGAAGCTTATTTCTTTGCCAAGACGGGTGAATCGGCACTCTTGCCCGAAGAAGCGCAGGAAAGCGGAACACACAATGTGGAACGTGAAAGTCTCCAACAACGCCGTCAAGTGCTGGAAAGCTGTCTGGCCGACCTCGAATTGCGTCGACGACTGCAGGCAACGAGAAAAAAGAAAGGGATCGAGACGGCCCTCGTCGAAGAGTATATGTCACATGACGTACGGAGCATCCATCGGGATGCGACCATCAAGCAAGCGGGACAGCTCTTGCAAAAGCACAAAGTCGGCTCACTCATCGTCGACGACGGGTCCCGGTACATCGGCATCGTCACCGATTCAGATTTGACACGCAAAGCTGTCGCTAAAGGGCTTGACCCGAACACC
The DNA here is from genome assembly GCA_964587955.1 of uncultured Nitrospira sp. Lineage (GTDB taxonomy): Bacteria > Nitrospirota > Nitrospiria > Nitrospirales > Nitrospiraceae > Nitrospira_D. The sequence goes on along the minus strand of CAZPNQ010000040.1, from coordinate 21,959 downwards.
ACGACCGTTGCGACCTGTATGAGCCGATCGATTGTGTCCATTGAAGAAGACGAGCTTCTGTCTGAAGCGATGTCGTTGATGAAGAAGCAGAGCATCCGACACCTGCCGGTTACCGCCGATGCCACGATCATCGGTGTCCTTTCAGTTTCTGACCTTCTTCGCGCGTTCGAGGAACAGAAGTCTCAGTAGATAAGGATTACCTGCCAAGACAAGCTGATCAGCCTGCTCATCACCCCTGTGGTTCCCAATTCAGTGGCATGAACAGGCGGTGTTCAGTAGGTAGAAGAAAGCTTCTGCTTAACTATTACGATCCAATCCACCAAGCATGCCACCGATCGTACTACTCAGTTGTGAATCTCTTGGGAAAAGTTATGGAGTAAAGCCGTTGTTTACCGACCTGTCGCTCGGGCTCTGCGAAGGCGATCACGTCGGACTCATCGGTCCCAACGGTTCTGGAAAATCGACGCTGCTCAAAATTTTGGCAGGTCTGGAGAATCCGGATCGCGGCGCCAGGTCGGTGCGGCGACAGCTCCGTGTCGGCTATGTACCGCAAGAACCTTCGTTTGCCGATCCACACTCGGTCGAGGATGCGTTGACCCAAGTCCTTCTGGACGAGGGATTAGATCCGCATGAAGAGGGAGCGCGTCTTGCCAAAGCTCTTAGCCTCGGCAGGTTTGTCCGTTCGGACCAGTCCGTTTCGACGCTGTCAGGCGGATGGAAGAAACGGTTGGCGATCGCGCGGGGGTTGATGTTGGAGCCGGACGTGCTGCTGCTGGACGAGCCGACCAACCATTTGGACGTCGAAGGCATTCTCTGGCTTGAAAGTCTGTTGAAAGCCGAACCCCGCGCGTTCATCGTCATCAGCCATGATCGGCGATTCTTGGAGTCGGTGACCACACGGATCTGGGAATTGGATCGCCGATACGCCGACGGCGTTTTCCAAGCACACGGCCGGTATAGCGAATTTTTAGAGCAGCGTGATGCGACATTACAGGCTCAGGCCGATTACCAGGCATCGCTCGCCAATCGAGTGCGGCGGGAAGTGGAGTGGCTGAGACGCGGGCCAAAGGCCCGCACGACCAAAGCCAAAGCCAGGATCGATCAGGCCGGTCGGATGATCGATGAACTACAAGATATTGAATCGCGGCAGGGGAATACATCGGCAGGGATCGACTTCATCGCATCGGGACGAAAGTCCAAGCAGTTATTAAGCGCAAAAGGGGTTGAGAAATCGCTTGGCGGGAAGCTGATTGTATCGGACATGGACATCTTGTTAGCTCCGGGAGAGCGGATCGGCCTCCTTGGGCCAAACGGTAGCGGAAAAACAACCGTCCTCAAGCTCCTGGCCGGCACAATGACACCGGATAGTGGCACCATCACGCACGCCGATCGGCTGCGAGTCGTGATCTTCGAGCAACACCGTGAGTCATTGGACCAGCAAGCCACGTTGCGGCGCGCGCTTGCCCCGGCCGGCGGCGATGCCGTCGTCTATCAGGATCGGTCTGTCCATCTGGTCTCATGGGCGAAGCGCTTTCTTTTTAAGCCGGAACAACTGGATTTGCCGGTTTCACGTCTCTCAGGCGGGGAGCAAGCGCGATTACTGATCGCGCGCCTCATGCTTCAGCCTGCTGATCTCTTGATTCTCGATGAGCCGACCAACGATTTGGATATCCCGACACTCGATGTCTTGGAAGACAGTTTGCTGGAATTTGCCGGTGCGCTTGTTTTAGTGACACATGACCGGTGGCTCTTAGATCGCGTCTCCACCAGACTCCTGGCACTCGATGGGATAGGCCACGCCGAGTGGTTCGCCGACTATGCACAATGGGAAGCCGCCCAAACGAGAAAAGAGACAGAAGAAAGAAAACCCCCGGCCTCAAGAAGCAGCGCCGCGCAGGCGGGACCGTCCAAACGAAAAGGCTTGTCATACAAAGAACAAAAAGAATGGGACCAGATTGAAGCGAGGATTCTCAAAGCCGAGGAGACTGTTGCAACGTGCCAAGCGGCGGCCAATGATCCATCCATCGCGTCGTCCGCCGATGATTTGCAGGAGCGGTATGCCGCACTTCAAGCTGCCCAGGCAGAAGTCGAACGCCTCTATGCCCGCTGGGCTGACCTGGACGAGAAACGTGCACAAGCGATCGGCTCCCCATAGGAATTGGCCTCGTGGCATGGTCGAAGATGTCAACGGGAAGAAAAGAACGAAACTTATCCAGGTCACATTTGCCTTGTGCATTCTCTTGACAGAGGCAAGAGCCGACCACACTCCACTGCGCATCGAATTCTTGGTAGCGCCTAAGTGCCGTTACAGCTTGATCGTGTAATGAGTGCTTCGGCCGCCGCCGGTAGGAACGAACACTCCTTTGTCTGCCAAATCTTGAAGATCGCGCGTGGCGGTGGCTTTTGACGCGCCGGTGATCGACATATATTTCTTGGCGCTCATGCCGCCGTCGAACCCCTTCGGGCCTTCGTCCAACATACGGCGAAGAATCTGCAACTGACGCTCGTTGAGCTGGTCCCTGAAACGGTCGAACAGCTTAGTTTTCTTCAGCGTGAAATCGATCTGTTCCTCGGCCTGGATCTGCGCCTCAAGCGCCATATTGATAAACCAGGTTACCCAGGAAGTGATCTCATTGGACTGTTGTCCCTCTTTTAGGGCGTCATAATATTCTTTCCTTCGAGCTTCGATGACCCGCGATAGGCTCAATACGGCGGGCCGTCCCAGCCCCTGTGAGAGCGCCTTTTCAGACAAAGCTCGTCCGATACGGCCATTGCCGTCTTCAAATGGGTGGATCGACTCAAAATATAGATGAGCGATAGCCGAACGCACCGCTGCTTTCCGAATTTCATATTTCCCACCCGGGGCGGTGTCGTTAAACCACTGGATGTATCGCTGCATTTCTTCCGGTACCTGAGAGGATGGGGGCGCCTCGAAATGCACTCGTTCATGCCCAATAGGACCAGAGACCACTTGCATCGGTTCGACGTGCATTCTCCAGCAGCCGGCTGCAATATGCCGATGGCCTTGCATGATCATACGATGCCAGTCAAACAGCATACCTTCGGAAAGCGATGCCCCAAAGCTATTGCGGACGTCGATCATCAGAGCAGCAGCACCTGCCGCTCGCTTGTCTCCACTCGGCGCTTCGGAGGTTAAGCCGAGATTGTTCCGGATGGACGACATGACATCCTTCCGACTCAACAGTTCCCCTTCGATTGCAGAGGTCTTGATCGCTTCGACGACCATCATTTCGATTGAAGTTTCCATCTGGGCGTCCGCCGTCAACGCTTTCAGGAGGCCGCCGACTCGACCGGTTTTTTCGGCAAAAGCAAACAAAGAGTCCTCAATACCAGAAAGGTCATAGTGGAAGTGAGGCCAATCAGGTTTTTGCCAGTTATAGGACATGAGCCAATAATATACATATTCGGCTCACTTGCGCCATAAATTTGAGCCGAATATGTCATGCATTCGGCTCATGAGGCTATTTCTTATACAGTTCTGCCCGTTCTTAGCCGATAGAGAAGGCGGAGGCGGGTTCTATCACGAAAACCGAAAGGACCTTTCATCATGCCATCGGCTAGCGAACTGGTCCAGTCCTGCACTTCCGTTTTCACCTTGCCGGAGATCTATTTCCGCGTGCGGGACGTGGTGGATGACCCCGATTCGACCATGGATGACCTCGCCCAGGTCCTTAGAGTGGATCCGGCCATCTCCGCCAGGCTTCTCCGCATCGTCAACAGCCCGCTGTATGGCTTTCCCAAGCAGATCGACACCATTTCCCGCGCCGTGAGCATCGTCGGTATGCAAGCCATCAACGACCTCGTGACTGCCACGACTGTCGGACGGACTTTTTCTGGAATGCCGATTCAACTCATGGATGTCCCCAAGTTCTGGCGCAAAAGTGTGTTCTGCGCCCTGCTCGCCGGAAAGATCGCCAAATCCTGCGGAATCAACGACAGCGAGCGATTCTTCGTTGAAGGCCTGCTCCGCGACATTGGCCACTTTGTTCTGTACCAGACCGTTCCGCAGCGGGCCCAGTCTGCTCTCATCGAAGCGGGCTATCTCGAAAGTTCCTTGGCTGAAGTGGAGCAGTCCAACATCGGATGCGACTTCGCAGAAGTAGGAGCTGAGCTCATACGATCTTGGGGCATGCCCATCCAGATTGAACAAGGTGTCCGTTGTCAACTGAGCCCGAACGATGCCGGCGAATTCATCCTGCATGCGTCCATCGTCCATCTGGCCGGTGTCGTGGCCGACTACGAAGAACTCGAACCGAGCCGGAGACCTGCCACATTGCCGTTCAGCCCCCATGCCGTCACCGCCACCGGATTTGTGTCAGCCAACCTGTCGGCCCTGCTTACGGATGCCTGGGACCAGCTGCAAGAGACCCTGGCTGTCATCAATCCCCACGCCATGGCCGCGTAGCTTGTCAGAGACCTGTCGAAGGTCGAAGCACGCCATAACGAGTCGGATATTTGCTCTTCACTGTGCTATTCGAGGGAGTTTGAGAATGAGCATCTGACTGTGAAGTGTGTTCTTACCGGGTAGGTACCAAGCTACAATATACCGGCCAGTCGATTCAGCCCCAACGTGGTTTGAGCGAAGAATAGCTGCAAGGCCTGGTAGTCCTGAGGACACACCGGTTGGCTGCTCGTTGCCCGATCGCAGTAGATGAGCCCGATCGGTTTCGCTCCCACCCGCAACGGTGCCACGATCGCCGATGTTGGTTTCCAAATTTCGATAAAGTCCTGTTTGAGAGATCCGGCCATCTGGTCTGAAAAGTTCGGGATAAGTAGTGGATCGACTCGCTTCAGAACCGTGAGGAAAAATTGGTGTTCCCGGCTGAGTGACCCTGAAAGGGACCGGAGGTAGAGCGCCGGAGGTGTTACACCGAGCACCAGTCTCCCGACAAGCAGATCACTATCGTTTTGATTCAGGAGTGCCAGACCTACACGGTCAAATCCGGCATCCCGATGGAGAGATTGGACGAATGCCCCGAGTAGACTGTTGAGATCTTTTGCAGCGTGCAGCGAGTCCTGAAAGGCTTGCAGTGTTTCGAGCGGCTTGGTTCGGATCGGAGTAGCAGATTCGTCTCGCGGTGGGAGCACAGACTGCTCTTTGCCGGCCGCCGGTTTGATGCGCGATGGGTGTGGAATCGATTCAGTGGCACTCTGCATGTGTGATGATGACAGGGATTCATCGGTGGAGTCGATCGCCAAACCCATTGAACGGGTGAGTTGACGCCCCCGATCCATGGCCCGAATCATGAGATCCGTGAACGGGCCCGAAGAAAGTCCGCTTCCGAGCTGGAGAGTTTTCTTCGCCTCCTCGATCGCAGTCCGAGGAGCTGAACCGGTCAGCACCTCGACCAGCCGAATGGAGCCGACGACGATACCTCGGTAGGTTTGGAGTCCACTTTGCCAATGCTCGATCGCCAATTCCTCCGGATGACGAAAAAGCTCGATCAGATCGTCCGGTAGTTTCCACATGTGGGCCAGTGCTTGGGCCAAGGTGAGCCGCGGTACGCCGATGAGACTGGTCTCTTGGAGCACACATTCCGATGGACGCTTGGTCTTCTTGGAAATAGCTTGGAGAGCGAGAAAGAGCTCCGGGTCCTGGTAAGCGATGGCCAAGTCTCCGATCGAGTACAGGAGCGCGCCGGTAAACAGTTGCCCGGGCTGTGGGTAGCCGATGGCCATTCCCAGTTCGCTCGCATAGGTCGCGGAGACGAGGGACTTGGAAATCAAGGTTCGGAACTCCTGTTGGCGAACAGGCCAATGTTGCAGCTGTTCAACAAGATGAGCCGCGGCCACGAGAGATCGAACGGTGTCGAGCCCGAGCCAACTGACCGCATGGGGAACCGACACAATCGTTTGCTGCGGGCTATAGGCGATGCTGTTGGCCACTTGCAGAACTTTGCACGTCAGCCCGTGGTCTCGGCTGATCACCTGAGCGAGACTCACGGCGTTGGACTGCGGCCCCATGTGATTCAGGATTTGCTGGCAGGTTGACTGCAAGATCGGAAGGCAGCGGCTGGACTCGTCGACGAGCGGTTTGAGCTTGTGATGGAGGCGGGAGCGGATGGAGTCGATGAAGGCCGATTCCGTGGCCGCGCTTGACGAAGTCATAGGAAGGTCCTGGTTGAGGAATCAGACCCTCTATCGGTCAGAACCCCACCAAGCTTAAGGCCATGACATTGTGGAAGGAAGCGAGGGCGAATTCTCGAAAGCTACTCCGCCGAGTGGCCTTCCAGGAAGATCGCTTGCTCCAGAGCGCGGAAGAATTGCTGGTAGGGCACGGGGTCCTCGACGGCGCGAAGGTAAAACTGAGCGCTGGCCCGCACGACGAGCTGCGAATCGTTGCGAGTGCGAACCGAAACAGTCATTCGCACAAGGTCGCTGCGGTGATAGAAAGGGCCCCAGGAGCGATAGTTTCTAGTCAGAAAGAGGAGGGTATCCGGGCGATAGAGTAAATAGGCGGGATCGACGAACGTCGGTTGCTCGAGCGCGACGTATTTTTTGGCGGATACGATCCCCAGTTGCTCATCGAGCACCTCGATTTTGCAGTTGAGGTCCTGCAAGGTCAGGACGATCGCCTGGAGCATCTTCCGTCGATCCTGTGTGTCAAATACCCGTGTCTGCGCGGCTCGGACCTTGACCTGACTCTCTTCGGACAACCAAATCTGTGTCCGGGCGTCGGATTGATTTTCATGCCGCATTTCGTAGGGCGAGCAGGCTGTGAAAAGCGTCGTGCCCGTGAGCAGCGACCTAAGGAACCATTGTCGAAGCGGTTGTGAGCCCAGCCGTCTGGTGGCCATCATGGCGAGGGTTGCGATTCCTTGGAAAGAAACAGGGCCCGTTGGAGTGCGGCGAAGAAATTCTGATACACTTTCGGGTCTTCGATAGGCTTGTTGTTATAGATGGCGTTGGCACGAATGCTCAGTTTGTCTGCCGAATCCTGTCGGATCGTCACAGTGATCGTCACGACATCGTAGTAGTTGGGTTCGGCGAACCGTGCGGCGGTGACAAGACCGAGGCCCTCATTGGTTCGCTCGATGATAAACCCAAGATCCTGTAAAGAGGCAATGACCCCGCGGATTGCGGCATGCCGATCTTTCAGATCGAAGGTTCTGGTCTGGAGGCTTCGAACCTTCATCTGAGCTTCTGTCGGGACGAGGAGGTCTTGTGGGGCTTGCGGGGCGGCGCATCCATGCCAAGAGAAGCTCCCGGTAAGCAGGATACCTGCCCATATCAGTTTAGTCTGCATCATGAGCCCTTTCATGCGATAGTCATCAGATTCGATGGGCTTCAAGAAACACCGCCTTGGAGAGCTTGGCAAAAAATTGCTGATAGATTTCCGGATCACGAATCATTTCCATGTATTGCTCACCGGGCGGGATATATTGATTGTCGACTTGGCCGTCGCCCTTCCAGACGACCCGATAGAACATGATGCGAACTTCTTGGCGGGTAGCTTCGGGATTGAGAGGTTGAGCCACGAGGGCTGCGGCGATCTTCTGATGCACATCCACCGGCTGCATGAGTTTTCCCAACGAGAGAATCAACACCAGTGCCTGTCTGACGTATTGGCCATACTCACGAGCGCTGCGCTCTTTGGTGGCGCGCAGGAAGCCGACTTCTCGTTGGCTTTCCTCGATCTGAAATCCCAAGTCTTGCAGCACCGCGGCTGAGGCCGAGAGGAGTTCTCCTTCATTCGGAGTTTCGAACATCCGGGTTTGCATGGCGCGATGTTTAGGAGCGTCCGGCGTCAGAGTAAAGAGCTCAGCCGGTTCCGTATGTGGGATGCAACCATTCAAAAGCGCAAGCGTCAGCATCAGGGCACAAGGTCCGCCCTTCACAGCTAGAGTGTGGACAGCGCTCATCGGCGGGTCAGAACTGCGTGGAGTTGTAAGCAAAGTCGCGGACTTTCTTCTCTTCGTCATACTTGATGATGATCGTGAGGGTTCTCTGGCGTTGTGAGCTCGAGCTGTCCCGGCTTGTGGCGCCTAGAATAATAATACCCCCAAAAGACGAGCTGGCCGTATCCACACGGTCGGTCGAGACCTTGTCATAGATCCAGACTTCCCGCCGTTTCTCGTCGGTGGTCACGATATTGGGGCTTCCCAGAAGTTCGGCAACCTGTGAGGCGGGCATGCCGACCTTGATCTCCCCCTGCACCTTACCGACGGTGAGTCGGTCCTCCTTGATCTCGGCCTTGCCACCGCCGCAGCCTGTGGAAGCCATGAACAAACACAGACACAGAACGCTCCATAAAGATTTCATCGTGAAGGCCCCTTTCTACAGTCGGATATAAGACGAATCAGATGGAATAAACCACTGCCACTGCCAGAGTGTCAACGAAGAGATGAAAAAGCACGTAAGGAGGATTATCGCCTGTCGATTCGCTCGTACTATAAAGGAGCTTACCGCACAACACGCCAGGAAAACCAACGCAATCGAAAAATGTCTAGGGGATGTTCCTCGATTACTGTAGTTGGATCCCATGAGAATGCAGGCTCCTAAAAATTGTCTATGAATTCAGAATCCGATTCAGTTCGTCTGCCCAAAGCCAAGGAGAACCCTCGTCTTCGTGCTTGCAGTAGACGAAACAATCTTGTCCGTGTTGAAAAACTGTCTGAAACCTTTCAGCCCATCGTCGGAGTTCTGTCTGGCCGTAGGCGCTTTTGCGAAGTCGAACGTAGCGGAAGTGAGCGGTGTCTCGGTGCTGTGCCGGATGCTCATCTGTCTCCACTGCTGCCCATGCGATGGAATACCGTTGCAAGATCCGTTCGATTTCCCCAGCTTCCCAACTCTCATGCCGAAATTCCATAGCCCATCGATGAGTCGTTGGCAGGGATCCAAGAAACGCCTCCAGCCGCCCGTCATCGCGTTTCAAATTTGGCGGCAGTTGAATCAGTATCGGACCGAGCTTCCCGACGGTATGAAGCGGTTCGAGCCGTTGTAGCATCGCCATCAACATGGGAAGCCCTTCCGGCCTGAGGCGACGGACATGGGTAATCTCTCGATGGGCCTTGGGGGAGTAGAGAAAGTGAGATGGAGTATCCGTGAGCAATGCCTCCACCGTTTTTTCGCTTGGGAGTCGATACCACACCCCATCGAGTTCAACCGCCTGATATCTTGTGGCGTAGTAGCGAAGGAAATTGGTTGATTTGATGTCGGATGGATAAAAACGGTCGGGCCCCTGCCACGCCTTGTATGAATAGCCTGATAGTCCAATGTAACAGGCCATAACAGAGACCCTTAAATGTTAAGGCCACTATCACAATGCTGAAGCGTCGTGATGCGTCGCCCTTACCCCAGTTACACCTTCCCAAACGTCCTCGTGAAAAACTCCGTCACCTTCCCCATGTGCTCTTGAATATCCGTCTCCAGATGTCTTGCCCCCGCTTGCCAATCGTCGGTGGTATAGCCCACTCGGCGGGCGAGGAAGATAAATTCGTGGGAATCGACAGGAGGGAGGACGCGGTCTTTGGCATTGCCACGAACCATGCGGAGACCATCGATAAGCATCCGGATGAAGAAATAGGATTTGCGGAGAGTCTCACCATCTTGTCGCGTGACAATGCCACATTCAACCAGGGCCGCCAGCGCTTGCATGGTGTTGGGAGTGCGCAGGACAGAAAGCCGATGACCATGCAGAATCTGGAGGTACTGAACCGCATATTCGATATCGACAATCCCGCCGCGGCTATGCTTGAGGTTGATCGTGTCTCGCTCCACGAGCTGTTTCAACTGTTGTCGGCGCAAGTCGAGGGCGACACGAAGATCCCAAGGCTTGCCGCTGTAGACATAGTTGTCCCGATGGGATTCTGTTCGCTTACCCAGCGCCGCATCGCCGGCCACATGCCGCAATTTGATCAACGACTGGCGTTCGAAGGCGGCGGCAAGACCTTCGTCACGATAGTAGTTTGTGATCTCGTCGAACGGATTCGTCAACGAACCTTTTCCGCCGTGGGGTCTGAGGCGTACGTCCAGATGAAAGATGCCCTCTTGTTTGGCTTCAATCCACTGTAAGAGTTCCGCGCCGAGCCGCTCAAAGTATTCGCTGTTCTCGATCGGCTGTTTGCCGCCGGTCCGGCCTACGTCGCCATAAACGAACATCACCTCAATGTCGGAGGCATAGCCGAGTTCCTTGCCGCCGAATTTCCCCAATCCGAGAACGGTGAAGGGACAAGGTTTCCTGTTCATCAAGCGAGGCGGGCCATACAGCTTGTTCAGTTTGGCTTGGCAATCCTTCAAACTCCGATCGACGATGACTTCAGCCAGTTGAGTCAGAGCGGCGGAGAAATCCGACAGAGCCGTGTCCGGCTCGACAATATGCTTCATGTCAATGCGGAACAGCTCACGATCTTTAAAGCTGTTCAGCGCCGATTTTCTCGCCTCGTCGGTCTTGGCCCGGTTCACCTGGCGATCAAGTTCCTTGCGAAGCGTCGTCCTAGGCGTAATCAATGGCGCATCACGATAATCTTGCAGGAGCGGCAGGAGGTTGCTGTATTGACGGCGCAGAAAGTCTTCCCACAGAAAATCACTCGCGCCGAGCAAACGGGCGAGCAGAGGAAAGGTCTTCTTGTCGCTGAGGAAGGCCAAGGCTTCCTGTTGGGCTTTTCCTTTTGCTTGTTGCACAGTCAAATCAAGGAATTGATCAAAAGCCTCCAGGGCCTTGGTCGGATCCGGGGCCCAGGTGAGGGCATGGGTGAACTGTTTGATTAGAACGGCTGTGAGACGCAATTGTTGCTGATCGCCTGCATCGGTGAGCTTCTGGCCGTGGCGGTTGCGAACATAAAAACGATCAAGGATCTTTCCGTCCTCGACATCGAACTGCGCTTTGGAAATGTACACGTTGCGCATGGCGAGGGCGTTGGCGAAGGCGTACAAAAAAGCCGGGGTATCGTCCGACCGAATGTCCATGACCGTGTCAGTGGGGGATTGGCTGTTGTCGAAGGTGATGTGCACCGGATGGAGCAGACCGCTGAATGACCCGCGTCGCTTGCCAAGCTGTTCGACCAGACGCCGATTCACCGCAAGCCGTGCTTCTTCGAATTGTCCCGTGTCGAGCAGTGCAATCACTGAATGAAGCGCATCTGATAATTGCTTCTGTTGCGTCGTGCCGAATTCCGAACCGGGTACCGGCAGGACACGGAACACATCCACGATTTTTTTCCTGCTCAGACCCGAGGTGCCCTTTGCTCGGACACGCGGGCCGTAGCCTGTCCAATTGGCGCGGGCGGACTGAGGAGCGGTTTTTTCGGCAAATGTGTAAATATGTCCTTCTTCAATGTTGAGGCCGAACGCCGAGAGCAACCCGCAAATCATGGCGAATTCGGAAAAGTAATCGAAGGCGACGATCGTAATCTCAAATCGCTTGTCTTGCTGTTCGGCAACGGCAATTTCGCAAGGGTGCTCGGGCGTCAGTTGAGCCGTCAATCGGACGTGCTTGGCAATCCTCGGGGGCTCGAAGCGCCGGAAGTATTCCGGATCCATGCGGACAAAAAAATCTTGGAGTACATCGGATGGAATGTCGGGACAGAGAGGATGAACCGAGTTGAGAAGCGGTGTGTGATCAGCAGAGCCTATCGGCATAGGCTCAGTATACCCGAACGGGTTTCATTGTGCGTAGAGGAACCTATCAGTATAATGCCGCGCCATGGGTCGCCCATCTGTACCGACTACCGTCCGACGAGCCCAACCGCCGGTCTTGAATAGGTCCCCGAAACCGGATCCCAGCCCCATTTTGCTCGCGGCCAAGCGGAACCTTGAAGAAGTGCGAGCCATTGTGTCCGCCTATGGCTTGCAGGATCTCGATCAAGCGGACCGCAACCTCAATGCGATGGCCGGTGATCCGATCCAACGACAGCGGTTGGCCGCTATCCTGCCGATGTTGATGGAATCGATTTCCCGGACAGCCAATCCGGATCAGGCGCTGAACCACTGGGAGCGCATGTTGGCCAACGTATCCCGCACCTCATTTCTCGACTACTTGCGCATGTGGCCGCGCATGCTCGACCTGCTCTGTGTGATCTTCGGTAACAGCGACGCCTTGGCCTTTACACTGATCCGAGACCCAACGTTGGTGTATTGGCTGGCTGAAGAAGAGGTGTTATCACGGCCCGCGACACGGAAAGGGATGGAAGGTGCGATTCGCAAAAGTATCGGGCACCTGACTTCCAAGGAATTGAAGTTGGACGGCCTGCGCCGTTTTCGTCGACGGGAAATGCTGCGTATCGGCGTGCGGGATCTTCTCCGGCTCGCCACCGTACCGGAGACGACCGGCTCATTGTCCGACTTGGCTTGCCTGCTGATCCATGCCGCCTACGAGATCGTCGATGCCGATCTTCGACAGCAGTATGGTGTGCCTATGCACCAAAACCGGCAGGGACGGTGGGTCGAGACGAAGTTTGCCGTCATCGGGATGGGCAAGCTCGGGGGACATGAGCTGAATTATAGTTCCGACGTCGATCTGATCTACCTCTATGAGTCGCATGACGGGGAAACGAGAGCGCGAAGAGGCAGGCGAGTCTCCATTCCAGCCGGCGTCGGCATTTCCAACGAAGAATATTTTGAACTTCTTTCCCGTGAATTAACGAGGGTGTTGGTCGAACCTACCCGAGAAGGCTACATTTTTCGAGTCGATCTGCGATTACGGGCTGAGGGAACCGTCGGTCAATTGGCCCGCTCGCTGGAAGAATATCAAAAGTATTATTCGGCACGCGGCCAGGTTTGGGAGCGCTTGGCTCTGCTGAAGGCTTCGCCGGTGGCCGGCTCTTACGAAGTCGTGCGGGCGTTTCTTAAGTCGGTCAAGCCGTTCGTGTTGGGGCCAGGAGGCAAAATGGATCGCGAGAAGACGTCGGCGATCGTCCAAGACGTCCGCGCGGTGAAGGATATGATCGACGCTAAAATGACGGACCGTGGCCACGCACACCGCAACGTGAAGTTGGGGACCGGCGGGATTCGAGAGATCGAGTTTTTTGTGCAAACCATTCAAGTCTTGGCGGGACGAAGAGTGCCGGCGCTTCTGGATCGGAGCACGCTCGGTTCGTTGAACCGGCTGGCTCAGAAAAAACTGCTTTCGATGGAAGATCGTGATGCGCTGACGGCAGCCTATCTGTTCCTGCGCGATGTCGAACACAAGCTTCAGATGGTCCAGGATCTTCAAACCCATGCGCTTCCCGAAAGTTCGGAAGAGGTGGAGCGCTGCGCAGTTCGGATGGGGTATGGCACGGGAGATCCAAAAAAGGCGGCCGAGCTCTTCCTTGTCGACTATCGGCGGCACACCACAGTCGTCCACCGCATGTTTCTATCGTTGTTTTCTGATCCACAGAGTTCCCACTTTTTGAAAGCGACACTCCACCTGGCTGAGGGTCGCGTCTAACCGAGTGCGCAGTTATCCCGTCTTTGCTCGATAATCGTCATTGTGTTGCGTTAATACCAAGCTTTCACCTTGGTTGTCGCTGTACAGCGGAGATGAGCTCCCCCTATTTCTTGAATAGGGAGGCCATGTATTGGCATTTCCCCCTCTCCGACGCCATTTCACAGATCAAGTGATAGTATTGAACTGGAGGGTTGAAAGGGTTCGTTCATGAGGAAAAGAACCTAAAGCTTTTCAGTATTTATCCGACAAGTCGAAGAGCATCATGTTCCGAACCGTTCGCTTTATTTGGTCTGTAATCAATCAATTACTACTTTTCCGAGTGCTTTCTAGTGGTAGTCGGTAGTCGATAGGAAGGTTTACGAAAGCATGCCCATCGCGACAGTTGAACCGGCCTGTTCATCCGTTGTCCTTACAAAAGTGTTGCTGGTAGAAGACAATGAGGCCGACGCTCGCCTGGCACGGGAATTCATTCAGGAGTCGTATCCTCATGGATTTTCCCTTTCGCATGTGACACGCCTCAGCGCCGCCATTCGCCGTTTAAGCGGTGATCAATTTGACGCAGTCTTGCTCGATCTCTCGTTGCTCGAAACTCATGGACTGGACACCCTGCGTCCACTCCGAAGCTCATTCCCGAACTTGCCGATCATCGTTCTGAGCGGTCTGAGCGATGAAGCGCTTGCCATCGAAGCCATGCAACATGGAGCGCAGGACTACCTGATCAAAGGGCGAGTGGACGGCCATATCCTGGTTCGTTCAATTCGTTACGCGATTGAGCGACAGCGTATCGAACATCAATTGGAATCGACGAATCGGAACCTGGAGCGCATGAATCACGAACTCCTCGAAGCCAGGAATCAGGCTCTCGATGCGGCTCGAGCCAAGGGGGAATTTCTGGCGAACATGAGCCATGAAATTAGAACCCCGATGAACGGCATCATCGGCATGTCCAACATGCTGTTGGACATGGGGCTGACTCCGGAACAACAAGAATGCGCCAAGACGATCGAGATGTCCGCAGAAAACCTCATGATGATCCTCAACGACGTGCTGGAATTTTCGAAGCTCGATGCCAACAAGATGGCCTTGGAATGCATCGACTTCAATCTTCGAAAAACCGTTGACGCCGTCTTGCATCTCTTGAGCCATCAAGCCAGCGAAAAAAACCTTGAACTTGTCGCAATCGTGTCCGGCCTTGTGCCGGATGGATTCCGTGGCGATCCTGGTCGGCTCCGCCAGATTCTCATCAATCTCGTGGGAAATGCCATCAAGTTTACCGAGCGCGGAGAGGTGGTCGTACGGGTCGGCTTGGAACAGGAAGTGGGGAATAAACGCGTCTTGCGTTTTGAGATAGCCGATACCGGAATTGGATTGACGGGGGAGCAACAGACGCTTTTGTTCAAACCGTTTAGTCAGGCGGATGCCTCAACGACGAGAAGGTATGGCGGCACCGGACTTGGTCTAGCGATCTGCAAGAATCTTGTCCAACAGATGCAAGGGGAAATCGGGGTTGACAGTACGGTGGGGAAAGGCAGCCGATTTTGGTTCACGATCTGTCTGGACGAGACATCCCACGACGAGTCTTCGGTGACGATTCCTCGCCGCGATCTCAAAGGATTACGGGTCTGCATCGTAGACGATAATGAGGCCTGCCGTTCGCTCTTGGGGCATTTGACCGCCGTCTGGTCGATGAAGTCGCAAGCTGCCGAGTCCGGGCCACAGGCGTTGGCCTGTATCGAGAAGGCCTACGCCAACGGCGAGCCCTTCGACCTGATGATTCTTGACGCGAAAATGCCAGGGATGACGGGGTTTGAGCTCGCCAAGCGGATTCGAGCTCATACAGCGTTTCAAACACTTCCGCTCGTGCTCTTGACCGCTTTTGGAGAACGGGGCGATGCCACACGCGCCCACCAGTCGACGATTGCCGCCTACTTACCAAAACCGGTTCGTGAGGCCCAGCTCTACGAGTGTCTCTGTATGGTCATGGGTTCGAGACCAGGGTCGATGAACGGCAGCCCACCGGCGCATCCCTTGATCACGGCGCATAGCCTTGACGAACGCCACGCCAGCGGGCGGACGCGTATTTTAGTCGCCGACGACAATGACCTTGCTCAGAAGGTAGCGGTTCGCCTTCTTGAGAAGTTGGGAGGGCGGGTCGATGTCGTGACAAACGGGCAGCTTCTGCTCCAGGTCATCAGCCATCGGCAGTATGATCTGGTGATGATGGACATTCACATGCTCGACATGGACGACCTCGATGTCGTCAGAGCCATTCGCAGACTAGAGGCACAGCGTGCGGCCGATACGACTCGTTTCATGGCTGACCAAGGCACACCGTTTCACAAACAGGAAATAGTCCCGCGGTTGCCGATCATAGCCATGAGGACCAGCATTCAGCCTCAGGATCGGGAACGATTCATGGCGGCGGGGTTTGACGATTTTCTCAGCAAGCCGCTTGTTGCGAAGGCAGTGTCCGACATATTCGATCAATGGATTCCAGGACATCCAGGAATCGGCGACCGTGGAGGATTCGGGGAAAGGCCAGCCAGTCCATCGAATGAGCCGCAAAGGAGGAACACATGAAACGAGTGCTGCTCGTAGAAGATAACCTCGGCGATGCCAGATTGGCTCAGGAAATGCTTTCCGAATCACCGGATTTCGAAGTGGATGTGACGTGTGTCGGTCGCCTCAATCAGGCCGTCGAAGTCCTGACGAGCCAATCCTTCGATGTGGTGCTGCTCGATCTCTCGTTGCCGGACAGTAATAAACTCGAAGGGCTTCAGCGATTGCAACCCCTCTCAAAAGAATCGCCGATTATTGTTCTGACCGGTTTGAACGATAAGGCGCAGGCGCTTGAGGCGCTGAAGCACGGGGCGCAAGACTACTTGTTGAAGGGAACCATGAATTCGGAGGCCCTGATACGAGTGATTCAATATTCCATCGAACGAAAAGCGTCTGATGCACGCTATCGATCGCTGGTGGCGAACATCCCCGGTGTGGTGTATCGCTGTCAAAGCGATAAACGCGGGGCGTTGCTGTTTGCAAGCCCGTCATTCGAAACGTTGACCGGATATTCCGTCAACGAATTCATGGCGAAGGCCTCCGGTGGCTATTCGGACTTGATGCATCCTGATGATCGTGAACGGACACTCTGCATGTTGCTGGGAGCCGTGACCCGCATGCAACCCTATTCCATCGAGTATAGGATCCGGCGAAAAGACGGCCAGATTCGTTGGATTTTTGATCGAGGACAGGGAATCGGGCCGGCTCGTGGAGCATTACCGAACCGAGACGGTGTGCTGTTCGACATCACGGAACAACATGCGATGGAAGAGAAGTTCGGTAAGGCCGATCAGCAATTGAGGCAGGCGGAACAATTCGCCGCGATGGGAAATCTGGCCTGCGGAGTCGCGCATGACTTCAACAATCTCATCACCGCCATCAATGGGTTTGCCGATCTTGTCGTGCACGATTTGCCCGCGGACACCCGTGCGCACGGTCGTATGCTGCAGATTCAAAAAGCCGGCCAGCGAGCCATGGCGATTACGCAGCATTTGCTCGCGCTCGGGAAGACGACGACGAAGGAGCCGGCGCTTCTGGACATGAATCTGCTCCTGGCGGATATGGAGCGTATGATCCGGCTGGTGATCGGAATACGCCGTGAAGTCACCATCGTTTCGGATTCGTTCCTGGGACGTGTCAAAGGCAACCCCAGAGAATTGGAGCAGGCGTTGCTTATTCTGGCGATGAACATCATCCGGGGCCAGGATGAAGACATGCATCTTCGGATTGAAACACGGACTTGGAATGTCAGCGGTCAAGACGCGGAAGCGATGGGTTTTGTCTGCCGAGGCCCGTTTATCGCCGTCATCATCCGTGCCGTCTCTCCGCAGTGTCCCGCGCCACGGAACTCTACCTCGCAATGCTTGGTTTTTCCGGAAAACGAGGCCGTCGGAGAAGACGAAGAGAGGTTTGGCATGGCGGCGGTCTTGAAGATCATCGCGGAGCATCAGGGGTATTGTTTCGTCTCCGAAGAGGATGCGGAAGTGAGCGAGTACACACTCGTGCTCCCGGTCGCGCATATCGCCCAAGACGCGTTGGCATTCGACCATACTGCCGAGTCGCCCCTTCGCTCCGGCTCTGAAACAGTGTTGGTCGTCGATGATGAGGATACCGTCCGAATGCTGATCCGCGAGTTGCTCGAGGCGAACGGGTATCGCGTCCTGGATGCATCGGACGGTTCCCAAGCCCTCCGTGTGAGCGAACTGCACAAGGACCGGATTGATCTACTCATTGTCGATGAGGTTATGCCGGGCCTCAGTGGTCACGAATTGACGGCACAAATGGCCGAGCTCTATCCGCGTTTGTGTACATTGCCGATGTCGACCATCAAGCCTCAGTTCATGGGCGAGAAGCCGTTTCTTACGAAGCCGTTTACCGCGGATGTCCTATTGAAGCGAGTGGACGAGGCCCTTCAGGACGGTCCTATAGGCCATGCGACTGCATTACGGTCGTAACACCGAGGCATTCTTTTGATCATGGACGTACGAACTGGGCAGAGTCGGCTCCTGGCGTAGGTACGACCTTTTTCACGTTGTGCGGGCATGTTGCTGAACAGGTCAACGACACGGCCTGAACATGAGGTGTCGTGAATGAACGATTTACTGCCTTGGACCATACCGTCCGGATTTCTTCCGCACGGACAGTGTCTTCTCTGGGAGTCAGGTCTGCTCTGGCTTCATGCGATCGCCGACAGTGCGATTGTCCTCGCGTACTACTCAATTCCGTTCATCCTCGCCAACTTTGTGCGAAAGCGGAGTGATTTGTCCTTTGGCTGGATGCTTCAATTATTCAGCGCATTTATCTTTGCGTGCGGGACGACACATCTGCTGTCCATATGGACCTTGTGGCAACCTGCCTATTTCATTGAAGGGTTGACGAAAGTGGTGACGGCTGGTTTGTCCATCACGACCGCGATTCTCTTGGTGAAGCTTGTGCCGCAGGCTCTCACATGGCCGAGTCCTGCCCAGCTGGAAAAGGTCAATGAGGAGTTGCGATCGGAGATAACTCAACGACTACAGGTGGAAGGTGAGTTGCGTCGCACGTCAGCCGAGTTAGAAGCACTCATCGCCAAACAGACGATGGAATTGGCCGTAGAAACCGTCGAACGCAAGCGGTCAATCGAGGCTTTGCGTGAAAATAGGGCACAGTTCAAGACACTGGCGGAGGTTGCTCCCGTCGGGATCTTCCACTGCGATAAGGGCGGGTTCATCCAGTATGCCAACGACCGTATGATAGAGATGATCGGCCTAACTTCGCAGGACGAAGTGCGAGTCGGATGGGGACATGCGCTCCATCCCGATGATCACGAACGGGTTCTCGCTGCGTGGACACACACGGTCGAAAGCGGCCAGCCGTTCCGATCAGAGCACCGATTCGTGCACCCTGGCGGCAGCGTGACATGGGTATTAGGGCAGGCGTCCCCTGTGCCGGGCGAGGATGGGACCGTGCTTGGCTTTGTAGGAACGTTGACGGACGTCACTGAAGATAAAGCGAAAGAAGAACAATTCCGGCTTGTCGTGGAATCTGCGCCTTGTGGCATGTTGATGATCAATTCAGAAGGACGTATTACCTTGATCAATGCCCAAATCGAAGCACTCTTTGGGTACTCACGGAACGAGTTGATCGGATGTTCGGTCGAGCAGTTGATTCCGGCTCGGTTCCGGAATGTCCATCCCGAAATGCGGGAGACCATCGGTCATGATCCCAGCATCCGATCGATGGAGGCGGGGCGTGATTTATTCGGACTACGAAAAGACGGTTCAGAATTTCCAGTCGAGATCGGACTCAATCCCATTCGGACCGAGGATGACGTATTCGTTCTGGCGACAGTCGTGGATATCACCGAACGGAAGCACGCCGAGCAGGAGCTTGAGCGACAGACGGCGGAATTGAGTCGTTCCAACCACGAGCTGGAACAGTTCGCCTATGTGGCGTCCCACGACCTGCAAGAGCCGTTACGGATGGTGTCGAGCTATTGTGGTCTTCTGGCCCGCCGGTACAAGGGGAAGATCGATCAGGATGCCGACGAGTTCATCCAGTTTGCCGTCGAAGGGGCCACACGGATGAAGGACTTGATCGACGACCTGCTGATATATTCCCGGGTCGGCCGGAAAGGTGCGGCTCCCGTGGCGATTGAGGCAGCGAAAAGCGTGCGGGCGGCGGTCGCCAATTTGCAAATCGCCATTACGGAGGCAGGCGCAGTCATTCACTGTGATTGGCTGCCCACCGTGCTGGCCGATCCGACTCAACTCATTCAGATATTCCAGAATCTGATCGGCAATGCTCTTAAATTTAGCAGCGAACGGCCGCCCGTCATTCGCATTTCAGCACTCAACACACCAGGAACCAAAGGCAAGCCGCAGTGGCAGTTTTCCGTTCAAGACAATGGGATCGGCTTCGATCAACAGTACGGCGAACGAGTGTTCGCCATATTTCAGCGATTACACACACGGGCTGAGTATCCAGGCAACGGTATGGGATTGGCGATTGTCAAGAAGATCGTCGAGCGTCATGGCGGCAAGATTTGGGTGGAATCGACACCGGGAGTTGGTACGACCTTCTTTTTTACACTAACCGGTCTGACGGCAGAACACTCGGCGGCGGCATGAATGGACGACGAATGAAAACCGACGGATCACTTTGTCGCGATCGAAACTGCCCTTTCATGTCAGATCATCACGGAGGCGATCATGGACCTTCAAAAGGCAGTACGGTTGATGCGGCATTCGGTGACTCAACGGCATGCTGCGGCTCGACCAGCACGGGAGTGCTCGCAGGACGGGATGAGAGTGTTTGATGCGCAGTCGATGGAGTCTTTGGAAAGAAAGCTTGGGTTGAAGCCCCTTCCAATCAAGGGTCAGGAAGGAAAGACCATGAGCGAAGGAACGGGATATGCGATTGAAATTCTGTTGGTTGAGGACAATGTTGGCGATGTGAGACTGACCAAAGAGGCATTGTCGGAAGCGAAAGTTCCCAATCGCCTGCATGTGGTGCACGACGGTGTGGCTGCGCTGCAGTTTCTTCGAAAGGAACAGCCGTATCGTGAAAGTCCTCAGCCGGATCTTGTGCTCTTGGACCTCAACCTACCTAAGAAAAGCGGATTGGAGGTGTTAGCGCAAATCAAGCACGATCCGGTGCTCAGAAATATCCCCGTGATTATCTTAACCAGTTCAAATGCGGAAGCCGACGTGCTGAAAAGTTATGACAATCATGCCAACGCCTATGTGACGAAACCAGTTGAGCTGGAGAAATACTTTACCATCGTAGAACGCATCGACGACTTTTGGCTCGCCACCGCCAGGCTTCCGGCAAATCATCCACAATGAAGGACGCGGGCATAGGATGGACAATCATCCGATTCAAAGAGGTGAGAAACACAAAGGGCCCGGCGGGGAACCGCCGAGCCCTCATGCTTACTTCCGAGCTATTGGCCCGCTTCGCCTGCTGAGCGAGGCGAGCTGTAGGCCATCAGTTCTTCAGTCTTAGTACATCCCCTCCATACCGTGGCTGTGTCCGCCACCCGGCATAGCTGGCTCTTTCTTCTCCTCAGGAAGTTCAGTGATCATGACTTCGGTCGTAAGCATCAAGCCCGCCACGCTGGCGGCGTTCTGGAGCGCCGTCCGCGAGACTTTGGTCGGGTCGATGATGCCGGCCTTGATCATGTCGACATATTCATCCGTCGCGGCGTTGTAGCCGCCGTTGACGTTTTTCTCTTCCCGAACTTTGCCGACGACCACCGAGGCCTCTGCACCGGCATTTGTGGCGATCTGCCGGACCGGCTCTTCAAGCGCACGCCGGACGATATCGAGTCCGACTTTTTGCTCCGCCGGGATATCTTTGAGTCCGTCCATGGCCTTGACGCAGCGCAGATAGGCGACGCCGCCGCCAGGGACGATGCCCTCTTCCACTGCCGCTTTGGTCGCGTGCAGAGCATCCTCGACGCGAGCCTTCTTTTCCTTCATTTCCGTCTCGGTTGCAGCGCCGACATTGATGACGGCGACACCACCCACGATCTTTGCCAGCCGCTCTTGCAGCTTCTCACGATCATAGTCGGACGTCGTCTCGTCGATCTGGGCCTTGATCTGCTTGACGCGCCCTTCGATCTTCTTGGAATCGCCGTACCCTTCCACGATCGTCGTGTTGTCTTTATCGATCGTGACACGCTTGGCGCGGCCCAGATCGGTCAGCTTGACGTTTTCGAGCTTAATGCCGATGTCTTCAGAAATCACCTGGCCGCCTGTGAGGATCGCGATATCCTCCAACATGGCCTTACGGCGATCGCCGAAGCCCGGGGCCTTTACCGCGGCGACGTTCAAGGTGCCGCGCAGCTTGTTGACCACGAGGGTGGCCAGCGCTTCCCCTTCGACTTCTTCAGCCAGGATGACGAGCGGTTTGCCCATCTTGGCTACTTGCTCGAGCAGCGGAAGCAGATCCTTCATGCTGCTGATCTTCTTTTCGTTGATCAGAATGAGCGGTTCTTCCACGGAACATTCCATCCGCTCCGCATTGG
>CAZPNQ010000039.1:0-31497 GCA_964587955.1 uncultured Nitrospira sp. | reverse complement strand
TCATGGCCAAGGGCGCCGTCATGACCCAGGGCAAAAGTACCGAGCTCAATGCCGAGATGGTCCGCCACCATCTGACGGTCTAAGGAAACGGTGCTCGGGGCCTCTCTGCGCGTAGGGACGGACGGACCTTGATGGAGTCCGCGCACACCATCTCGCTCCATGCCATCACTACTCGGTAGATTTCTCGAATCTCCTCCGTGATATCCGCACCCTGTATTCAGGGTATTCCCGATAGACCGCTTTCAATTTCTTTCTTAGGGTGCAGCCAAACACGACGATGGTGGTGTGGGCAGTAGCCAGCCGCCAAGGGGGTGGGTGTGCTTCGTCCGGCTCTCGAGTGATAGACGTTGCAATGCTACTTATAAACCATCAGGAAGTAAAAGAATTGGACCCACTCTCTTGTTCCGTGGTAAGAATCAACTCCGCAATACAAATTCAACCGTATCGACATATTTGTCCTGCGGAAGAACGTCGAGAAACAGTTCTCAACCTAAGAGAGGTGGGGAGATGAGTGTGATTTTCATCTGTCTCCGACGTTGCGGGCTGTATCTTCTCCCGTCCTCTCAAGCAAGCAACATACATATCTCGAGTCACGATCGTTTTTGAACGCAGTTGAGTCTCAAGCTCTAACCCGACAGAGGAGGAATCTATGCGTTTAAGTCCGAGAGAGCAGGATAAGCTGATGATTTATGTGGCCGCTCAGCTTGCGACCGACCGTAAGAAGCGAGGTCTCAAGTTGAATCATCCCGAAGCAGTTGCGTATCTTACTGCTGCAGTGTTGGAGGGTATTCGTGACGGGAAAACAGTCGCGGAATTGATGACCTATGGTACACAGCTTCTTTCGCGCAAGGATGTGATGCCTGGAGTGCCTGAGATGATCCGTGAATTCCAGGTGGAGGGAACATTCCCGGATGGCACGAAGCTCGTGACCGTCCACAATCCAATTCAGTAGACATGTCTACTCGATGTCGAACAGGAAAGGCAGACAGCGGATGAGGTCTGACATGAGGTCTTGAATAGCACAAGCGAGTGTCGGACAGTTTGTGTTTTGCGGAGGTCAAAAGGAGTTAAGGAACATGAAAGCGAAAGATTCACGAAGTTTGAAGGAGGCCAAAGCAGGAGCGGAGAGTCCCAAGGCTGGACCGTCCCGGCGAGAGTTTCTTGCAAAGGGTGGGAGAGTTGCGGCAGGAATCGGCGCGGTTTCGCTCTTGGGAAAAGCGAGTCAACAAGGGATGGCTTATGCTGCGAATGAATCGCTGATTAAGAGGGTCAGCGGAACAGGAGGAGCGAAAATGAAGAAGCAGGACGCACCCCAAAGATCGAAGGAGGCCTTGGCCGCCGCGGTGAAGGCCGAGTTGTCGGCTCCGATCATACCTGGTGAGATTATGACGGTGGCCGGTGACATCGAAGTCTTCAAGGGGCGAGAGACAAAAGAAGTAACGGTCAAAAATGTGGGTGATCGACCAATTCAAGTTGGGTCTCACTGTCACTTCTTCGAATCCAATCGCGCGCTCAAGTTCGACCGTGAACAGGCGTTCGGGTTCCGGCTTGCCATTCCGGCCGGCACGGCCGTTCGGTTTGAACCAGGAGAAGAGAAAAAAGTGCCGCTCGTGGCCTTTGGTGGTAATCGGCTTGCACAAGGAGTGAATGGATTGACGGAAGGATCATTGGATGATCCGAAGGTCAAAGCCAAGGCTGTGGCACTTGCCGCTGATCGCGGATTCGGAAAAGGAGGCGCCCGGTGAAAATTCCACGTAAACAATATGCATCTCTATACGGTCCTACGACGGGCGATCGTGTCCGGCTTGCCGACACCGATTTGATCATCGAGGTCGAAGAAGATTTAACTGTTCCTGGAGAAGAGGCTGTCTTCGGGGGAGGCAAGACCATTCGTGATGGGATGGGGCAGTCGGCTCGGGCTACAAGCGCAAGCGGTCAGCTCGATACAGTGATTACCAATGCGCTTATCCTGGACTACACCGGTGTCATCAAGGCGGACATCGGCATCAAGGACGGCCGCATCGTCGGTATCGGCAAGTCCGGTAATTCCGATCTCATGCCGAATGTTACGCCGGGTATGGAAATCGGTCCGGGAACGGAAGCGATTTCCGGAGAAGGCCGTATCATCACGGCAGGCGGTATCGACACTCATATCCACTTCATCTGTCCACAACAATGTTGGGAAGCGCTTTCTGCGGGCCTGACTACGATGATCGGCGGCGGGACGGGTCCTTCGAGCGGGACCAGCGCGACAACCTGCACACCGGGGCCATGGAATATCCATCGCATGCTAGAAGCCTCTGAAGGCATTCCGATCAATCTTGGATTTTTGGGGAAGGGCAACGCCTCCCGACCTGAAGGGTTGAACGAGCAAATCGAAGCGGGTGTCATTGGATTGAAATTGCACGAAGACTGGGGCACTACCCCGGCAGCGATCGACACATGTTTGAGCGTTGCGGAGCGGTATGACGTTCAAGTCGCAATTCACACCGATACACTCAATGAAGCCGGGTATATCGAAGATACCATCAAGGCCATCAAGGGGAGATCGATCCATAGTTTCCATACGGAGGGCGCAGGTGGTGGTCACGCTCCGGACATCATTAAGATTTGCGGTGAGCCCAACGTCCTGCCGTCCTCGACCAATCCGACGATGCCGTTCACCGTCAACACGATGGATGAGCATCTTGATATGTTGATCGTGTGCCACAATCTGAACCCCCGTATTCCTGAAGACGTGGCGTTCGCGGAGTCCCGCATCCGGCGTGAGACCATTGCGGCGGAAGACATTTTGCATGATCTGGGAGCCATCAGCATCATGTCGTCAGACTCGCAGGCCATGGGACGTATCGGAGAAGTCATCACCCGTACATGGCAGACCGCCCATAAGATGAAGGCTCAACGTGGTCACCTTGCACCGGCCAGTGGCAGAGATTCTGCCCAGAACGACAATTTCCGGGCCAGGCGGTATGTGGCTAAGTACACGATCAATCCGGCCATCACGCACGGCATCGCTCATGAAGTGGGTTCGGTTGAAGTTGGAAAAGTCGCCGATCTCGTCATCTGGAAGCCGGAGTTCTTCGGTGTGAAACCTGAAATGGTATTGAAGAGCGGTTTCATTGCTCAGGCTCAAATGGGTGACCCGAATGCGTCGATCCCGACGCCGGAGCCTATTATTAGCCGTCCAATGTTCGCTGCATTTGGTCGTGCGCTGAGCAGCACGAGCTTTACATTCGTGTCTCAGGCGGCCTTGGATCACGAGATACCGAAGCGTCTCGGTCTTCAGAGACGCATCGCAGCAGTGAAGAACTGCCGTAGCGTGAAGAAACGCGATCTGAAGCTGAACGATGCGCTTCCCAAAGTGGAAGTGAATCCGGAGACATACGTTGTGACGGCGGATGGCGTCCCGCTCATCTGCGAACCGGCCATCGTGCTACCGTTAGCGCAACGGTACCAATTGTTTTAGCCTAAGGTTCTCGAACAGCGCAGCCGGTTCGGCTACAAGTGTGGAATGGTTATGAACGTAGCCGGCCGGCTGTACTTATTTCTTCGCAACGATCATGAATACACCGGCGTTACTTGAAGGGTTACGGTTCGTCGATACGTTTTTCCCGTCAGGCGGGTACGCATTTTCTTCTGGGCTGGAGGCGGCGGTCCAGGGCGGCGCCGTCAAAACCTCCGATCAATTGGCCAGGTACATCGAAGATTTGCTTCGAGGTGGGATGAGTCGCCGTGAAGTGCTTGCTACAAAACTCGCCAATCTTGCGGTGACAACCGGATCGCTGGAAGCTGCAGTCACCGTCGATCGAGAGCTCGACTCGACAAAGCTTGGTCGTGAGTCGCGTCTGGCAAGTCGTCAGATGGGGCGGCAAGTGATCAGAGTCGCAGCAGACCAGATACGAGCCAACCCGTTCCTGAGTGCGTATCGTGATGAAGTCGAAGCAGATCGTGCCCCCGGTCACCTTGCGGTGGCATTCGGGCTAACCATGGGCGCGTGCGGCTGGAGCGCGGAGGAAACGGCGGCAGGATTCTTATATCAAACTGCTGTTGGCTTCATATCAGCGGCTATGCGGCTTAGTCCGATCGGCCAGCATGAAGGACAGCGTATACTGGGCGAATGGCTTCCGTTGATTGAACGAATCAGTCGGGAGGTCGGTCCGGAAACGGTGATGAGTTCCTGGTCGCCCGTCCAAGATATTTATGCAATGCGTCATGGCTCTCTGGAGTGGAGGCTCTTTCGCTCCTAACGCTGAGGTTTGTGAGCATCGTTCTCATATGAAAGGCATAGAGCGGCGGTTGATTGGCCTTGCGCCTCAACGATTCGCTCGTGGAATTACCATGCATGATCTCAATCGTGACCACAGTCATAGTTGGACTCCAACGCAGGCGAGGAAGAAGGGGATCCCGGTCATCGGTATTGGAGGACCCGTTGGATCAGGAAAGACCGCGCTGGTCGAGGCGCTCTGTCAGAAACTCCGCGATCGGTACAGCTTAGCGGCGGTCACCAATGACATTTTTACGAAGATCGACGCGGAGATTCTGACGAAACGTGCGGCCTTGCCGGTCGACCGGATTTTGGGCGTGGAGACCGGCGGATGTCCCCATACGGCAATCCGCGAAGACGCTTCGCATAACCAAGAGGCGATTGACGATCTGCTTCGCCGCCATCCGGACGTTGAATTGATCTTTCTTGAAAGTGGGGGTGATAACTTAGCTGCGACCTTCAGCCCTGAGCTCGTCGATCACGTGATCTATGTCATCGATGTGTCAGGAGGAGACAAGATCCCACGAAAAGGTGGGCCAGGGATCACCCGGTCTGATTTCCTTGTCATCAATAAAATGGATTTGGCGCCGCATGTGCGCGCCGATTTGTCGGTCATGGATCGAGATACCCGCCGAATGCGCGGCGACCTTCCCTTTACCTTTACCAACATTCTCTCCGGCGAGGGGTTGGATTCCGTCGTAACCTGGTTGGAACAACGTATACCTCGGCGCGCCGGGCGTTCATAATCGTGCCGACTCGTGGTGTGCGGCGAAAAACAACATCGCAGCGTTCAACGCCTTCTCCGAAACGAAACCTGTCTCGGAGAAGAACCCCGCCTGGGCGGTTCGCGACTGAAGCAGTTGGAAGGGTTGGTGAGCTCAAGCTTGAGTACGCCAAGCTCGAGAAGAAAACTGTTATCACGCATTCATACTTTACGACACCGTGGAAGTTGCTTCCTCCTATCTACCTTGATGACACGGGAGCTGCGTACACGCTCCTGGTGAATCCATCCGGTGGTCTTGTTGGGGGCGACTATCTTACGATCGACATGAATCTGGATAGGGATGCGCATGTCCTTATTTCAGCTCCTTCCGCTAACCGCGTCTACAGAACCGAGGGACAAGCATCCGAACAACATGTCAACATTACTGTTGGGTCTGGTGCAGTCCTGGAGTGGCTGCCGGAACATACAATTCCCTTTGCCGGGTCGCGATTTCGGCAGACGCTTCATGTGCAATTAGCTCCTGGTGCGACTATCGTCTTGTGGGATGCCGTTGCTTCGGGACGAATTGCCCGAGGAGAACGATGGGCATTTACGGATCTGGAAAACGAAATCAAGATCACAACTGCATCAGGAGGTTCGCTTGCTGAGCGATACGTGCTCGACCCTTCAACGGATCTCGGTCGCATCGGACTCGCTGACGAATGGGATTATGTTGCCTCATTGTATGTTGCGAACGATGCGATTTCGTCGGAGGCCTGGAAGCAACTGGAATCGAAAGTGGCGTTCCTATTGGATCAACACCCCGGACAAGTTCTAGGTGGTGTATCGACTCCGGCTATCCCTGGTCTTGCGATTAAGCTGCTGGCAAGAACAGCTCCTCCTCTCGCTCAAATGCTCGATATGTTATGGGCAGCTGTTCGCGAAGAGCTGTGGAATCTCCCACCTGTGTTCTTGCGAAAATATTAAACGCGTGGAGATTCTTCTGATGAACTGCAGGCTATGTTAGACGGCAGGGAGATCTGAAACCCTATCCCCGGCAGCATTGGCAGTGCGGAGCGACCAGGCTAGTCCCAGTAGTGAGAGCGTGAAAATCAGCCACTTCGATGGGTCAAAATTATACCAGCGAGGACCGTTTCTGTAGTCGCTTTGGTAGGTGTGATGATAGTTGTGATACCCCTCGCCGAACGTGAGAAGCGAGACCAGCCAGCTATCTCGACTGGAATCTGCTCGACTATGCGGTTGGCTTCCCCAGAGATGGCACACTGAATTGATGCAAAAGGTCGAATTCAACACGGCAAATGTCCGACCTACGCCGGCCAGCATAAAACAGCTGAAGCCGCTGATCCAACCACCGTAGAGGAAACCCACTACGAACGGGAAAGCTAACCCTGCGAGAAAGATCGGCGTGTAGTAACGATGCTGCCACATGACGATTGGGTCTTGCCGGAGGCGCGACGCGTATTTTTCGTTGGAATAGCGCTGGTCCGCAAAAAGCCATCCGCAGTGACTGTGCCAGAATCCCAGCTTTGCATTGTACGGATCAGCCTCTTGATCACAGGCAGCGTGATGACGAATGTGGTCGGAACCCCATTTGAAAGCGGAATTTTGCAGGGCCCATCCTCCCGCGATCAGGAGTCCGACCTTGACCCAATCCGGACAGCTGAAACTTCGGTGCGAGATCAGACGGTGATATCCGACCGTAATACCCAGACCGGTGATGATATAAAGCAACACGAACATGGTCCAATCCAGCCATGTATATCCGTAGACGTATCCGAATAGCGGAACGCCAATGAGTGCACTCATGGCGATGAGGCCGAAAAGCACTATCGTCACAAAGACCGGATAGGTGCGCTGAAGGCCGCTGGCAGACTCTGTTGATGCTGTCATTGGAGTACTGATGCGGGAAGGAACATGCGGCTGTGATTCACTCAAACATTCCAGTTGAGGAGGCGTCCACGTTTCGGTCACTGTATCAGGACGATGGCAAAATTGCTACTGCGGGAAGGTCGCTAGGAGCCCCTTGTTTGACGTTGACACCGTACAGTAAGATTTCATATACATAGTTGTTGAGCCAGTCTCGCCAGCGGATGCTCGATTGTGTCTAAGTAAATGTCGTTCATAAGTTTCTACTCGGCTGATGGGAAAGGCGGAGAGCCAGGGATTTAGGGTTGTTGGTCTATTACTAAGGAGGCAGTCCAATGAAGAGCGCGTTATCAATTATGTTTGGTGTAGCAGCCGTCGCGTTGGTCGCGGCGCCTCTCACCTCGTACGCCGGAGGAACGATTTCCGGTAAGGTGACCTATGCCGGGAAGCCGGAGCAGAAGGAATTTCTCTTTTCCAAGTTTCCGAACCCAAAGTTCTGTCCCCAAAACCCGAACAAGAGTCTGATGGATGGGGATAAGCGGTTTCTAAAGCAGATCGAAGTTGGGAAAGACGGTAGTTTAAAGGGTGCAGTCGTTGCGGTTGCGGATATTGAGGACAAGGCATGGATGGATGGCTACGCCGGGACGGAGGTCATAGCCGCGTTCTGTGAATTCCAGCCCTTCAGCGGCATCGTCGTCAATACTCGACCGTTCAAAGTTGAGAACACGGACGCTGACGCGGAGGATCCTAAGTCTGTGCAGGGTGTGCTCCATAATCCACATAGCTTCACTGTTAAGGGTACTTCTTCGGCCACAGGCTTCAACATCGGTCTCGCGAAGAAGGGTGACAAGCTTGATAAGCCGGTGCAGTTCCGTGGCGGTGCAGAAAAGGAAGGGTATTTCCGGTTACAGTGCGATCAGCATGAATTCATGCAGTCGTTCTTCCTGCCTGTCTCAAACCCACACTTCGCTGTCGTAAAGGAAGACGGGTCGTTCGAACTCAAGGATGTTCCGGCAGGCAAGCACAAAGTTGTGGCCTGGCATCCTTTTGCCGGCAAGGGCAAGAAAGTCGAGTTCGAAGTAGATGTGACGGATGGAGGGACCGCCAACCTGAAGGCTGAAATCAAGTAAGCTTAGTTCATCTAATCCTCGTAGTGGAAGGGCAGCGGAACACCCGCTGCCCTTCTTGTTTTTAGCCATTTCCGGTCACATTAGTCACCTTGCCTTTCTCTTTCCGCGATAGGTAAGATGCGAACTTTGAAGCGATAGCTTGAGGGATTGGTGTGTCACGAGAACTCTCACTCGCGGAAGTGTTCCAGCTTGGCTATTACTGGGAGACCAAAATTCTCCTGACGGCCGTGAAACTGGACATATTCTCCGCGATCGGTGAAACCCCGAAGGCAGTCCAGGATATCGCAGGACGAATTCAGGCCGACGAGCCCACCTTGGTTCTCTTCTTGAACGCCCTTGTCGCGATGAAGTTATTGACAAAAGAGGGCGAATTGTACGGCAACTCTTCGACGGCGTCGAAATATCTTGTCCGGCATTCTGCCCAGTACGTGGGCCATCTGCTCCTCTTGCATGACGCGGAATGGAACAATTGGGGAAATTTGGAAGAGACGATTCGAACGGGGCGACGGAAGGTCGATCGGCATGTCTTCGAAACCGATCCCGAATTGGGGAGCCACGTGTTGGCGGTGCTCAATCGAATCGGCCAGCAAAGCGGTCCTGATTTTGCCAAACGGCTGAAGCTTGTGGGAAGTGAACGGCTATTGGATCTGGGCGGCGGGGCCGGGACGAATGCCATCGCGTTTTGCCAGGTCTACCCTGAACTATGCGCGACGATTTTTGATCTTCCGGTGACGTTGAAGTTGACGGAAAAAACCGTCAAAGAAGCGGGGCTGGAATCACGAATCACGCTGCATCCAGGTAATTTCAATACAGATCACCTCGGGGGGTTGTTCGATGTGGTCCTGATGTCGGATATTCTTCACTATCAAACGTTTCAGATGAATCAGGATTTGGTCCATAAGGCATTCACATCGTTGGTGCCGGGGGGACGGTTGATCATCAAGGATCGATTTTTGGACGAGGCCGGTACCGGCCCGGCTTGGACTACCGCGTTCACGATTCATATTCTTGTGAACACTCAGCACGGCAGTTGTTACAAGACCAGCGATGCGATGCAATGGCTGAGTGCGGCGGGGTTTATCTCCGTCGTGGAATTGGAGAAGACCGCTGTTGTACAGGGCGTAAAACCTTAGAAGGTCATCGGTCACAGCAGTAGCTAGTAATGACGAGTGATGATTGACCTGTGACATCTTTTTCAGAGCATCATGATGGATTGGTTACGTGAGCCGGGATTCTTTGGAACGCATGCCACAGCTGGAGCGGATTTAAGCCAGTTGATGGCCACACTGTTTACCACGCTCTTCGTCGTCGGATGGTTCCAGGCTCGTAAACGACGGGCGGACGCACATCATTGGTTGATGTTTGGGGGAATGATTTCGATGCTTAGTTTCTTCATCGCCTACTATCTTTTTCGTCAGCTTGGCGTATTGGCGGTGGAGGGCAAAGAAGGTTTTGGCGGCTCCCAATCCCTCTACGATTATGTCTTCATTCCGGTGCTCACCCTTCATATCATTCTCGTCATCATCGGCTTGATCATGGCGGTCTACATGATTGTGTTGGGATTTCGAGCTCAACAGTTTGTCGACGGTGCGCGCACTCTCCGTGAATCGCGATTACTCACGACGTGGAAGAAGATCGGGATTATTTTCGGAGGCATTGCCGTGGTGGTGCTCGGCTTATTTTACTCGCGCGTAGCGACCGCCGGATTCTCAATGCGAAAGCTGGAGGTCTACCTCGTATTTCTAATAGTGGTTGCATGTGTGTTCGCGATCGAGATGACGATTCAACGGATCTGGCCTGATGGCGCGCAGCGGCATCGCGCACTCGGCCGATTTACGATGGTCATTTACTGCGTGCTGTTCGTTACGGGGAGCTTCACCTACACCATGCTGTATATCCTGTATCCGGGGAAGATCGGGTAACGCATAGAGATGCTGACCTGCGGCTGTGGTCGATGGATGCACACAGAAGGGATTGAAGAACATGCCGGCGAAACTGGCAGCCCTCAATGGTTCATCCGGTCGGAATGTCGCGGATGTGGGCTCAGGGTCGGCGTTGACGTGCCTGAAGGACAGATGCGTGGACTTGTCGATCGATTGCTGTGGACTGATGAAGCATTGCACCGGCTGGATCGTCTCCCGCCCTATGTGGCAATTCTCGTTCGAAAGGATGTCGAGCAAGATGCTCGTCAGCGTGAATGTCCGGTGATTACCTATAATGAGTTGTTGCGTCCAAAAATCGGTGAGCGAATTGAATGGGAGCCTGAAGCAGAACGGCGGTTGGAACGAGTGCCGGCTCCGGTTCGTGCCATGGCTCGGATCGAACTTGAGCGCACTGCTGTAGATCGTGGATTGTCCAGTATTACCGTGTCTCTGATGGAAGAAGTGAAAGCAAAGTATTTTGGGATGGGCGCTCAGAGGACGTAAGAGGTGAGGAGTGAGGGGTAAGGGGTGAATGCGACGAAAGCCGACATGACCCCCTCACGCCTTACGTCTAACCCCTAACGGATTCACGATGTTGCATCGGATGGCTTTGCGGGTTCTTCCGAGTTTGAGTTTGGCGGTCACGGAAGAGATCGTGCGCAAGCAGAAACGAATTGTGATGTTTGTCCCAGGACTGATCGCCTTCGGGGTGTATCGTCTCGCCAAGCATCTCGTTCCAATCGCGGATCCTCTTGTGCTGTTGACGGTCAGCAGTCTGGTGGCAACAGTCACTTCGGTCCTGGCGTATCGTGTTGGCCGGTCTGCGCCGTGGTCCATCATTGTCCGCCAAGACGGAGCACGTCTCCTCAGTTGGCTCGCCGGCTGGATCGGTGCTGTGTATGGCATTCAGCTTTCGCTGTTGGTGCTGACCCTGTTGTGGATCATGCACTACGATTATCTCCAACATCCTGATGGGCCGGCCATGATGGCAATCATCATCTCGTGCACGGCCGTCGCTCGGGACGCGTTTGAAATCGGACATGTGCGCAAGCTCTCACTATTGGGACGGCCATTCCTCACGTTCCCGGATGGAGAGCAGTTTCGTGCATTGGTACTGCGCAGAGTTTCTCAATTAGGACCCTGGGGTATGGCTGGTATTGGTATGGGTGCGATTGCATCGTTGTCGGGAGCGGGCATTGCAGATATACAGGGAGCTGCATTGGTACAACTGTTGAGCGTGACTGTCCTCGGAGGTGGTCTAGCTCTCTGCGCCTATTTGGGGGGACTCCATCCTTCTATTCCATGGATGCACACGTTTCGCCGAACCCCTCCGGGTGAGTTGTTGAAATATTGGTGGTGGCCGGGGATGGCCTTTGCTTCGACCTATTACCTCGTGGCGATGGGTCTGGTGTTGTTCGTCGCGAAGCAACCGACGATTACGCTGGCCTCTGCCGCGATGATGGGTGCGCTGGTCACCGCGATGATGGGTGTGTATGGGTACTATCTGGGTGATCGCCGGCATGTAGAGAATGAACAGACTCCACAACTGTCGAGTGGAATGTTGCGTTGCCCGTTTGTGATGGGAATTCTCGGAAAGACGGTCGACGCTGACGGCGCGTCCGGCAAATTGGCACTCGATAAGACTGGAATGAAGGGGTAACTGTATGGGCCAAAGATGCCTGATGAAACGTTCCGCGGTCAGCATGGCGATCTGCCTCGCGATGGTCGTCATTGGAGGTGTGTGGAACGGGCCAGATCTGTCATTTGCGGAATCGTCAACGGATGTGTATTTCGGCACTGAGGGAACTCCACAGGGACCGGCCGCTCCCACTCCGCATGAGACGGTCTATCCGCGGATCGGCTCGTTAGACAGTCGGCTGCTGGTGTGGTTTGTGACGCAGCAACATACCTATTTCGGAGGATTCGTTCTCGCCTTGCCGTTATTTTGTGCGTTGCTCGAGTTCCTTGGATTGGTCACCAAAAAGCCGGCCTTGGCGCTTCGCTATGACGGTTTGGCGAGAGATCTTGCGAAAGTGGCGGTCTTGGCACTGTCCGTCTCGGCGATCATCGGCAGCGTGATGCTGACGATGTTCATCATGCTGTATCCCAGTTTCATGAAATATATGGGCGGAACGTTCAAAGGATTCATGCCCGCCTATGCCGCCGTGTTTGTCGGCGAGTCGCTGCTGCTGATCGTCTATTACTATGGTTGGAATCGGATGGCGGATCGAGGCATGAAGTGGATCCACGCATCGATCGGGATTCTGACCAACATTGTGGGCACGGCATTATTGATGATGGCGAATGCGTGGTCTGCATTCATGATGTCGCCTGCCGGAGTGGATGCGCAGGGGCGGTTTCTGGGAAATGCTTGGCATCTCTTACACTCCGCGCTCTGGAACCCGCTGAACGTCCATCGTTTCCTTGCGGATATCATGTCCGGCGGAGCGGTGGTGTTGGCCTATGCGTGTTATCGATTCTTTACCAGTAAGACCGACGAGGAACGGGCATATTTCGATTGGGTGGGATATGTCTTCTTGTTTGTCACAGTCTGCGCGCTCATCCCCATGCCTTTTGCCGGCTATTGGCTGATGAAATCGGTGTTCGTGTTTCGCCAGACCATGGGTGTGACGATGATGGGCGGGCTGCTCACGTGGTTGTTTGTGGTCCAGGCGCTTTTGATCGGCGTGCTGTTCCTGGGGATCAACTACTATCTGTGGCAGAGCATGGCACGGATCAAAGGAGGCGAGCGATATCAGCCGTATTACCAAATGTTACTGGGTGTGCTGATGTTGGCTCTCTTCATTTGGCTGACACCGCACACCCTTTTGATGTCTGCGAGCGAAGTCAAGGCGATGGGAGGCGCTCAGCATCCCGTGATCGGCAACTATGGAGTCATGTCGGCTAAAAATGGAGCCGTCAATATCCTGATTCTCGTGACGGCCCTCAGCTTTTTGTACTATCGCCGGGCGAATCGAACCATGACCATTTCGTGGGCCAGGACCGGAAATAACGTGATCGCAGCGCTCTATGTGGTCGGTGCGTTGAACATCATTTGGCTGTCTATTTATGGGTTCTATTTGCCGGCGAACATTCGTGTCGGCCTTTCAGCTCCGCAAGCCGTCACTACCTTTACCGTGATTCTGACCAGTGTGGTGATCAACCGACTCATGCTCAGAGGAGCGGTGGTGCATGGTCCGATTCAGTGGGGAAAAATTCCGCTGCGTGGCATGGTCGGATTATTTGGGTTGGCGGCGTCGTTTAGTTGGGTGATGGGCCTCATGGGATATATTCGCTCATCGGGACGCCTGTCGTGGCACGTGAGTGAGCTGATGGCCGATGTCTCGCCGTGGGCTTTTACCCCGAACCTTCAATATGCCACGAAAATGGTGACGTTGAATATGGTGGTATTTTGGGCAGCAGTCCTTGCGGTGTTCTGGATGTGTGAGCGTGGACAACAGCCGGTGATGGGTGAGGAATTCCGTGAGGAACGGGCGCCTATGCTTTCGCCTGTTCCATCGCAGGAAACATAGGAGGGGATGAAGTCTATGGAGTGCCGGGTGCCGATTCGTACCGCAACCGTTCTCAGCATTCTGGTTAGTGTATTTCTTTGGCAAGTTCCCGTTATTGCCCAAGGGCAAGCCCTGGTGCTTGAAGATTTCCAAGCGAAGGAAGCGGATGGGTTTCCTACTCTGTGGGATCACGAAAACCAGCGGAGTCAATCGAAAGGTCGTGAGGCCTACAAGGTGCGGTCGGAAAACGGCACGAGTTTTCTGTCGGCAAAAGACGCCGGGCAGCGAATCAAGAAGAAGAAAATTGATTGGGATCCCAAGGCCTATCCTATTCTGACCTGGCGGTGGCGGCTCAACAAAACAACGACTGGAAACGAGCCTCTGGCTGCGATCTATGCTTCTCTCGATACCGATCTCCTCTTTATCCCGGTGTTCACGAAATATGTGTGGAGCGAATCGAAGCCGGACGGCACCTTAACGGAAGGCGGCATGTTTAGCGGCTCCGAGATCGTCGTCCAGACTGGTACGAAGGACGTTGGGCAATGGTTTGAGGAGCGGGTGAATGTGTACGAGGATTTTAAGCGCATTCACAAGCATGAACCGGCCGAGAAGGCATGGGGCATATCGATTATTGCGGCACCTGGTGTTGAAATCGATTTTGGTCCGCTCGTTGCTGTCTCGGCCAAATAGGGATCAATCTTTTCGGCCCCATGAGGATCAGCGTGAATGGCGATGAATAAGGCGTTTGATATTGCACTAGGAATAGTCGTGATGGGTACCGTGGGTGTTCTGATCGGACTCACCATGGGCGGTGGATTGATGCCGGTTGCCATCGTCGTTGGCCTTGTTCTCGGCGTTGTGATTGGTTTTCTGGGTGGCCGCCGATTTCTCTTCAGCATCCTTGTTGGCGCCGTCCTGGGTGGTGCGTTAGCCTGGTGGGCGGCCGGTGTCGAGCGGATCTGGGTCGGTGCCGGAGCCGGTGCTGCCATGGGGGGCTTTCTAGGAGTCCAAATTTCAATGTTGCTCGATGTGCGTGCTGCCAAAAAAGCGGCGTCGGAGCAAGTCGAAACGGCATCGTCCTATCGGTAGGCATTCTCGATCTAAGAGGTGTTCGTGGAAAATAAGCGTGTCCTAGTGGGGTCCATTGTTTTTGTGTTTGCCTCGTTCTTTCTCATGATCGGTCTGCTGGGGTATGAATCCTATAAGGCCAAGCAAATGAAACAACTTGCCGCATCAGTGAAGTCGGAAGCCCGACCGTCGGCGAGTAGCCTGCCGGCTCAGGATTTCTCGATGTACAAGACAAAAATCGGAGATGAAGGCCGGGAAATGGTGCAGATCCCGGAAGGTCCTTTTACGATGGGAAGCAATGACGGTGATCCGGATGAAACTCCTGAGCATCAGGTCTATCTAAAAGGATTCTATCTCGACAAAAAAGAAGTCTCTCAAGAAGAATACATGCGGTTTGCTAAGATGACCAAACGCGCGATACCGAGGATCGAGGTGTTCGACGATGATCAATCGAAAATCTTGAAGCCGGAATTGGCCGTCATGAGTGTTTCGTGGGATGAAGCGGCCGCGTATTGTAAGTGGGCCGGCAAGCGACTTCCCACAGAAGCGGAATGGGAGAAGGCCGGTCGCGGCGAGAGCAAGAAAAAATATCCATGGGGAAATGAGTTTGTCACCAATGCCGCCAACGTGGATGGCAGCGAAGATGGATACAAGTATCTGGCCCCACCCGGATCATTCGATACAGGACGGAGTCCGTACGGGCTCTATGACATGACGGGTAACGTTGCGGAGTGGGTCGAGGATTCCTACAACGAACACTACTACAAAAAATCTCCATTTCGTGACCCCAAGGGACCGGAGAACGCCGATCTCAAAGTCGTGCGCGGCGGCTCATGGCGGGAAACCGAACATAATGCGCGGCTGTCAAAGCGATTTACGGCCAAGCATTGGCGGACGGACGTGACGATCGGGATACGCTGTGCGAGCGATCTGGATCAAGCCGGGGGTACTTCTGAGTCTTAGGCCGGTATGCTGGAAACAAAGTTTAAGGTTGTCTTTTTGCTCGTTTTATTGGCTTGTGCCGCCATGCCCGTTGTTGCCATTTTACGAGGGACTACCGTAACGCCATATGAAAAGCCTGAGCCTGGTGCCGAAGTAGAGCCGGTGGCAGATGGCGCCCCCGGAGAGGAACCTATTCCGGATGAGATGGTGGTGATTCCGGCGGGGCCATTCGTTCGTGGAACTGAAAACGGGGGGTTCGATGAGCAGCCGCAGCGAACCATCCGCTTGGACGCATTTTCTATCGATCGGCACGAAGTGACGAATCATCAGTATCAGCAGTTTGTTCTAGCAACCGCCCATCGGAAGCCCGGGCTACCTGCGCGTTACGCCAAGAGCGGTGGAAAGGTGAAAGGAACCAATCAGCCGGTCGTCTATGTATCGTGGGACGATGCGACGGAGTATTGTCGCTGGAAGGGGAAACGACTTCCGACGGAAGCTGAATGGGAAAAGGCAATGCGAGGCAGTGACGGGAGGCTCTGGCCATGGGGAAACAAAGAGCAGGCCAATGGTGCC
Source organism: uncultured Nitrospira sp. (assembly GCA_964587955.1). Lineage (GTDB taxonomy): Bacteria > Nitrospirota > Nitrospiria > Nitrospirales > Nitrospiraceae > Nitrospira_D. The sequence goes on along the minus strand of CAZPNQ010000039.1, from coordinate 15,496 downwards.
AACTGGGCCAGAGTGCAGGACGGGTATGAGGTATCCGCTCCAGTGGGAACTTTTCAGGCTGACAAGAGTCCATATGGAATAATGGATGGGGCTGGCAACGCTATCGAGTGGGTGGCCGATTGGTACGATGAAACGTACTACAAGAGCTCGCCAGAACAGAACCCACCGAGTCCCGAATACGGCACCTATCGAGTGCTCCGTGGCGGAGGCTATACGACGACCGGAGGGGATGTTCGGATTACCAGCCGAAGCAAGATGATGCCGGACTTTCGAGATGAGACGATCGGATTTCGTTGCGCAATTTCGACTACAGGAATGAGAGAAGAAGGAGGAAAAAAACCCGGTGAATCTACAGAAAATCAAAGTAGTAGAGAATCAAAAACACGGCCAAAATGATATTGACAACCATACCGGCCAAAACTATAATGTCAAACACTTTTGAGTTCTTCGTCACGATTTCTCCTATTGATTTCGTTACGCAAACGACAAATTTGATAACACAGGGCTGGGTACCTGTCAAGAAAACGCAACAATTCTGAGCCACCCACCAACTATCTGATCTGGAGTAAAAAATACGATGGCAACGGCTACCCCTGACAGTGATATTAAAATAAAAATCGGCAAGATGATTTTCTATATTACCTGTGCTGTGGGTATATGGTTTTTTTACTGGTTTGCAGGAGTCCAGTGTCCCTGTTGAGTTGAAGCACGTCTAACTGCCTGACGCCTGCCTGCGCAGTTCAATCAATTGATGGGTTTGGTCAGCAGAGGAGAAAAGGGAAATGAGCGCATTGAATAATCCCGTAATAGCAGTGATTGTCTCCCTTATTATCGCAGTCGGCTATTTTACGTTCGTCGATCATTATTTGATGGATATGCAGGGGCTAGACTATTGGTATTTGTTCCGACAGTAATTCGTTACGGATAGTCAAGTCGTCTGGCAAGCTTGATTTTTTAATGTAAGCGTATCTTAAGGAGGTATTCCATGGGCCTTTTAACCGGCAAGCGCATATTTTCGATTGTGGCGCTCTGCATGATGGTTGGCCTCCTTCTGCTTCCGATCGTCGTGGCTCTACCTTCACTGGCCATTGGTGAGGAGGCGCCCGCAGGCGATGCGGCAAAGAAGGACGGAGATAAAGTCGAAAAGGGTCGGGATGTCTACTACAAGACGGAAGGTATTGTAGTTGGCGCCCCCGCTCCCAAGACGACGGATGGTCCGAAGGACTATCCGCGATACAACTTTGAGAGCCGTGTATTGCTCTGGTTCGCCAACCAGCAGCATCTCTATTACGGCAGCTTCGTGCTCGCTGTACCCATCTTCTGCATGATTATCGAGTTCATGGGTGTGGTGACCAAGGATAAAGCACTGGCCAAGCGCTACGATCAGCTGGCTTATGACTTCATTAAGATCAGTCTTACGGCCTACTCTCTCACCGCCATCCTCGGTGGTATTCTGATCTTTACCTTCCTGACTTTGTATCCCGCATTCTTCTCATATTTGTCCGGAATCTTCCGTCCAGTTATGCACATCTACGCACTGATGTTCGTGGCGGAGAGCGGCACCCTCTACATCTACTATTACGGCTGGGACAAGATGAAGGAGGGGTTCCTTAAGTGGATTCATTTGAGCATGTCAGTCATTCTAAATATTATCGGGACACTCCTTATGTTCCTGGCGAATTCTTGGATTGGCTTCATGATGTCGCCCGCCGGTGTAGATGAGCAGGGGCGCTATCTTGGAAATATCTGGCATGTCATCCATACCGCCTTATGGAATCCACTCAATCTTCATCGCATCCTCGGCAATATGGCCTTCGGAGGCGGCGTGGTCGCTGCTTACGCTGCCTATAAGTTTTTAGCGGCAAAAACAGATGAGGATCGCGCACACTACGATTGGATGGGCTACATTGCTATGGCCCTGGGCGTGGCCTTTTTGATTCCACTGCCCTTTGCGGGCTATTGGTTGATGCGAGAAGTGTATGCCTATCGCCAACAGATGGGGATCACTTTGATGGGTGGTTTGCTTGCCTGGCTATTTATCATTCAAGCCACGATGATCGGCATTCTCTTCTTGAGCACCAACTACTATCTCTGGCAGGCAATGGGCCGCATGCGTGGTGCTGAAAAATATCAACGCTATATTAAATATCTGGTGTTTCTGCTCGCCTGCGGCTTCATGGTATTTATTACCCCGCACACGATGGTCATGACCCCGGCAGAATTGAAAGCCATGGGAGGTCAGCAGCATCCCGTGTTAGGCAACTATGGAGTCATGTCCGCGAAAAATGGTGGAATTAACGTAATTATTACGACGACCGTGTTGAGTTTCGTTTGGTATATGCGAGGTAATAAGGTCTCAACCGTATCCTGGGCAAAGTTCGGGAACATTTTCATGGGGGTCTTCTTCGCCTGCGCATATGTAAACATTATCTGGCTTGCTATTTACGGATATTACATTCCTGCAAATGTACGAGTTGGTTTGTCTGTCCCTCAAGTGGCTACCACCCTGTCATGTCTCTTCTTCATGTTTGCGCTCAATAGCGTAATGATGAAAGGGGCCAAGCAGATGGGGCCTATCGAATGGGGTAAGATCTCTGCCCGCTCTCAGTACGCGCTTATCATGTTGGCGACCGCTTTTACATGGATGATGGGGTTGATGGGTTATATCCGATCCTCCGTTCGTCTGTTTTGGCATGTGAATGAGATTATGCGAGACAACTCCCCTTGGGCCTATACTCATACGGTTGGGTTTGCAGCTAATATGATCTCATTCAATGTGTTGTTTTTCTGGATCAGTATTCTGTTTGTCTTCTGGTTGGGCAGCTTAACTGCGAAGAAAGTTCCGGTGGAGTCAAAAGCTGGAATTCCCGGTAGTGTCCCGCAGCCGGCTCCCGCTGCTAGTCACTGATCAACATTTGGCTGATGTTGGATCAACGGCACCGGAATGTATCTTCGCTCACTGTAGCTGCAGGAGGGTAAGACCTTGGGTAACGTGATTACTGAAGCGCTCTCGATGGGTTGGATGGCTCTGGCCGTCCTTGCAGGTTTGCTGGTCTATTTTCAAATGTCCATCAGTGATCCAGTCGCAAAGAAACGCTCCGTGTTCAAGACCTTTATTGGTATTGTGGCGATGTTTTTATTGTTCGTTGCGATCGCGCATTACAAGATCAATTTCTATGGTGAAAATCGGGTGTTACCGGTCTCGCTTGTGATCATCACGGTGACGAGTTTCGTCATGGCACTGTACTTCACCAATCTTAGCGCACTCTTGAAGATTGGCGGTTTCATGTTCTTTGTGGCTGCCTTTCTTTCTGGCTATGGAAACTGGCTTCCGCAGGTCGAAGGTGGGTTTCCGCCGGTAGAAGAGAAGAAAACGTGGGATTCGATGACCCCGCAGCAACTGGCTGATGAAGGTGAGAAAATTATCTTTGGAGGAGTGGGGAAGAATAAAGAGCAAGGCGCTATCGGTAAAGGGCAATGCCCGCTCTGCCATGCGTTCCATGCCGGTATGCTCGGAGAACGAGCGCCTAACCTCGCTGGACTTCCAGCCCGTGGTAAGGAGCGGTTAGAAGACCCAAAATACGCCAAGGGTAATCCGGCCAAGCGGGAATACGAGGTCAAGGAAGCATTCGCCGGATCAGGAACTGCAGAAAATTCACAAGAATACATTGCAGAGTCACATGCTTGTCCAAGTTGCTACGTGGTTTCAGGATACGGCGTGAAGGGGACGAATGACAAGCAAAGCCCAATGCCGGCTATTCACAAGCCTCCGATCTCACTTAGCCTTCAAGAGCTCGCAGCTGTAGACACTTGGATGTATGTTCGAGAAGGTATGGATGCTCCATCGTTCGAAGAGATTATAAAATCTTATGAAAAGTTCATTCCCGAAGCCGATCGTCCTAAGCAGGCAGACGATAAACCTGCCGGGGCGACTTCGCTGATGGCTGATGGGTCTGAACCGGTGGATCAAATTTTCGCTAAAGCACAATGTGTAGCCTGCCATACCATCCCAGGGATTCCAGGGGCGATGGGGACCATCGGGCCTAAACTTGAAGAAGGCACAACGGCAGCACAGCGGATCAAAGACCCTACGTATAAAGGAACTGCCAAATCATCTACGGAATACATCATGGAGTCCATTGTGGATCCCAGTGCGTTCGTGGTGAAACCGTTTCCTGATAACACCATGCCAAAAGTCTTTGGTCAAAAGCTTAGCGCGGGTGCCTTAAAGAAAATTGTCGACTATTTATCACAAGTGAAAACTGGAGCGCCGCCGCCAAAGATTTAGTAGCGCCTCAGGTAAAGTAAGTCATGCGGAGAGTAAAGGGAGTTTGCCGATGAAAGCGTTGATGTCACTCGGTGCCTTAGTGGGAGTAGCGGGACTTCTCCTTCTTAGTGGAATGACCTTCGACATTATTCCTTCAACGACTATACGATTAGTCGAAGGATATATGCCGATACAGATGTTGCTTGAAGTGGCATGTTTTGTTCTTGGCTTTGCGGGATTGAGTTACATGTTTAGTGCGATGGGTATGGCCCTCCCCCGTTTTTGGCAAGGTATCGGCTTCTGGGTCTTTTTTGTCCTCTATCTCAAGTATCGTGTTTATCCACCGATTCCTTTCAGCGTGCGTGCAATGTATGGAACCGTATCTCTCGTCGCCGTCTTCATGTGGGTCTCCGCCAATGAAGAAGACTGGAAGAAATTCAAACAGCCGATCATGAACGTGCTTGATGCGAAGACAGGGATGAACAGGCTCCTTCGATACGCCTATCTTGTTGTTATTCCTATTCTTATTGGTGGTTTTTCGTTCAATGCCATGATGCCAAAATCGGAAGAGCCGATCGAGTTAAGAACGGTTCACCCGGCACCGCCAGCAAGCACAAAGGTCCATGGTAAAACATATACATTGCAAACCTCACAGAATCCTTATCGCGTGAACCCTGAAGGCAAATACGACCAAGAATTTTCGAATGCCAATATCGTTGAACAAGGTATGGGGCGTTTGATGAAGCCAAATGCCAATCCGTGGGATGACAAAAATACAGGGTATTTGAAGTATGTGCGAGAAGGTGGCGAAATATTCTTCCAAAATTGTCATTTCTGCCACGGAGATAATCTCAATGGTCGCGGTCTTCACGCCTTCGCGTTCAATCCGATTCCCGCGAATTTTACCGATCCAGGCACCATTGCGCAGCTCCAAGAAACGTTCATCTTCTGGCGTGTGTCAAAAGGTGGAATTGGATTACCTAACGAAGGTTTCCCCTGGGCTTCAGTCATGCCTCCATGGGAACAACACCTGACCGTCGATGAAATTTGGAAAGTGATTCTGTTTGAGTATTGGCACACAGGTTACTATCCCAGAACCTGGGATTAGTTGCTAAATCTCTTGCTTGATTGCCAAACCAAACAAAATGAAGATGAGGCTGACCATGCTAGACAATGTAACTCAGAAAGCTAGAATTATAGCTGCTACTTTCGTACTTGTTCTTATGTCAAGTACAGGACTTTCGACCGTTTCAGCTCAAGGGCTTCCTGAAGGTTTTAAGAAGGGAGATCTCGCTCCTGAACCCTCAGCGGAAATGATTGAAGCAGGAAAGAGAGTCTATTTCACCAAGTGCGTGTGGTGTCACGGGGTGGATGGAGCCGGTGATGGACCTGGAGCGGATCGACTTTGGCCGCGGCCACGAAACTTTAATCAAGGGACTTTCAAGATTCGACATACAGCAAGCGGTGAGCTCCCTTTGTTTGATGCGAAAAAGCCGGTTCCAGGTCAGAATGACCTTTTTGAAACGGTTACACATGGATTGCCAGGTTCTGCGATGCCGTCATGGGAAGGCATCCTAACTGAAGAACAACGTCTTCAAGTACTGTCTTTTGTTACGACTCAGCTCGTCAAAGATCGGAAATTCACAGACAAGCAATCAGAGACTCAAACTGTACTGCAGCTCGCTGATCTTAAGGCGAAACCTGCTACCGATGAGAGCAAGAAGCGCGGGTCAGAACTTATTGTTGAAAAGAAATGTGTTGAATGCCATGGGATGGAAGGAAGAGGCGATGGCAATGCTTTCAATCTGAAGGATGACTGGGGCTTCTCAATTCAGCCAGCCAATTGGCACAAGTGTTGGAATTTTAGGGGCAGCCGTCAGGATCCGTACAATGTAAGCAACATTTTCCGAACCTTCTCTACCGGTGTCAACGGCACACCAATGCCATCGTTTGCCGATAACACGTCGGTCGATGAACGATGGGACATCGCGAATTTTGTGAATTCTCTGTGTGAGAGGGATACACTGGGTAATCCGCTTCCCATTGATCCATTGACGGATAAACCGAAAATCAACTTCGTGGTCCCGTCGGATCTCGTTGAGGGGGACATTCCAACGGACATCGAACATGAAGCCTGGAAAAAAACTCCTAAGCGGTACGTCGCGATGGGTGGCCAGATTACCCATAAACCGAGGAACTTCGTCAACCGAATCGACGATATCTGGGTGCGATCACTTTATAATGACAAGTTCATTGTGTACCTTCTTGAATGGGATGATAGAACGAAGAGCGTGGCGGAAGAAAAACTCCCATGGGCTCCAACTCAGGTCAATATCGATGTAAAAGAACAGGATCCGAAGACTGGTGAAGAGGGATCGATCGCAGCGAAACAAAATAATTATGCGGTCTACAACGATGCAATCGCTATTGAAACTCCTGTGAAGTGGAAAGAACTTCCTGCTCCGATTAAACCTCGCTATCTATTCGGTACCAATGACCAGTTCCCAGTTGATATTGTCAAATGGGAAGCAGATGGGTCCCTTCGTGCGTTCAAAGGCACGGGATGGGATAAGGATTTCGAGGAGCGTGATAACTACGAAGAGAGCATGAAGCTCTTAACGAGTGAGTGGAAGAATGGCCGCTGGTATGTCATGATTCAGCGACCGGTTGGAAATAAGAAGGATCAGGATTACGATGAGGATACCTTCTTCGAAGTTGGACAATATATTCCGACCGTATTTTTCGCATGGGACGGCCATAATGGTGATGCTGGCCGAAAGATGGCTGTCTCTGCCTTCTTCTATACATTCATGAACCCACCTGTTCCTCAGGAAACTTACATCTATCCAGCCGTTATCGCTGTTGGTGTAGTCCTGTTAGAAGGATGGGTCTTGACTCGTCGCGCCAACAAGAAAAAAGGTAAGTCGCTGTAGCATTCCTTAGAGACGCATTCCTGTAGTAACGGTAGAGGGGGTGGGGTGACCTACCCCCTCTTTTTTTGCTCGTGGCTCATGATTACTGATGTGACGGGCGTATTACTGGCTGGTGGAAAAAGTAGGAGGATGGGAGAGGACAAGCGATTTATGCTTGTCGGTCAGAAGACTCTCTTTGAGCGTAGCTGCGCCGTTCTCTGTGAATTGTTTGAAGAGGTATGCGTGGTCATTGCTCAGGACAGTCCTTCGCTGCAAGCTGAAGTGCCGGTGATTCGAGATCTAATTCCGGACTGCGGGAGTCTCGGCGGATTGTACACTGGCCTTCGATGGGCAAAGACTCAACATATCTTCTTAGCCGCCTGTGATATGCCGTTTCTCAATCCAGACGCCATTCGGTATATGGTTAGCGTCAAGGACCAAGCTGACATTGTCATCGGTCGGTGGGCGGCTCGTCTACAGCCGACCCATGCCGTGTATGGGCGAAACTGTCTTCCAGTTATTGAAGAAATGATGAATCTCAAGAATAGGAAGATTCACAGCATGATAGATCATCCCGCTCTTCGCGTACGCATGATTGCCGAATTGGAACTCGAGCAAATCGATCGCAATGGTCGTTCCATGTTCAACATCAATACGCCTTCTGATTTAGAACAGGCTCGCTCAGTGCCTGATCCGGATACGGACCTCAGATCGTAGGGTTGTGGGAAGTCCTGTGAAACGCACCATCCTTATTGTTCATCCCGGTGCGCTTGGGGATGTCCTGTTGGCTGTCCCGGCCATAAGGTGCCTCAGTATGAGGTTTCCCCAACATGAGATTGTATTCATAGCTTCTGCAGCCGTTAGCCGACTATTACTGGAATGCAGTTTGATCGATGGTTGGCTTCCATTGGAAGGACAAGCATGTCTGGGGTTGTTTTCAGGAACGTTGTCCATCTCCGGGGAATTACGATCATGTCTGAACCAGTGTGATCTGGCCGTGGCCTGGACGGAGGACAAAAATGGCGCTCTTGGTTCCCTATTTCGAGATTTGGGTGTGGCGCAGGTTCGGATTCAATCGCCATTTTCCTCCGGATTTAGTGCGAGACATCAGAGCGACCGCTTTCTCGAAACGCTGGGTCAGACAGAGGGAGATATTTTGCCGATAGGGACGGTACAAGTCTCCCAGCATCTCTTGGAGCAAGGTAAAGACTATCTTGACGCTCTGGGCATCTCGCTCGATCAGTCGCTGGTCCTTGTGCATCCGGGAAGCGGAAGTGTTCACAAGTGCCTTGAACCCAGAAGAATGGCATTGCTGATCGAATGGTTGCAGCGAGAGCGGATGTGTCCAGTAATATTAGAAGGGCCGGCTGATCAGAGTGCCGTGGGCCAGGCACTGCATTTTGTGAATGATCCACCCATTGTTCTTAGAAATCTTGATCTTTCACAGCTTGCCGGAGTGCTAGCGCAGGTCGTCTTCTATATCGGTCATGATTCGGGTGTCACCCATTTGTCTGCACTGTTGGGTGTACGGACCCTTGCCATATTTGGTCCTACCGACCCTCATCGGTGGGCACCGCATGGTAGCCATGTGACGATCCTGCGTGGATCACCCTGTATCTGTGAGTCTTGGGAAACAGTTAAAGAGTGTGTGGAGAAGCCCTGTCTGCACATACCGATCAAAGAGATTCTGGCAGCATTGGAACTTGCTATGGGGGGGCAGCAATGCAAACCCTCGTAATTCCACATGAACTGCCTTGTCTCTGTCAAACCCCATATGATAGAGTGGCGCGTTAATTTCCTTTTTTTGGTAAGGACTTAGAGGATTGTTGTGTCTCAAGGACTCGTGCAAGAGAAGGTGACAACGGCTCTACTTGGGGCACTCAACGGCGCGCGGCAAAAAGGGCAATTGAAGACCGAGGCTTGGCCGACACTTAATCTTGACGCGCCCAAACGCCCGGAATGGGGGGACCTCGCTTCCACAGTGGCGATGTCATTAGCCTCTTCCGAGCATAAGACACCTCATGATATCGCCCAAATCATCATAGAAAACCTGCCTCAGGGAGATCAGCTGTTTGATCGTGTTGAAATCGTCCGTCCCGGTTTCTTGAACCTCACTGTGAAGCCTGCCCTTTGGCAGGAGGTGCTCCGTGAAATCGAGTTACAAGGGGCTCGCTATGGCCAGGCGACTATCGGAAGCGGTCGTCGGGTATTGGTTGAGTATGTCAGTGCAAATCCGACTGGCCCATTGCATGTCGGGCATGGCAGGGGGGCGGCTGTTGGTCACGCCGTACTCAGATTACTGAATGCGATCGGATACGATGCCGTAGGCGAATACTATATCAACGACGCAGGACGACAGATGAAGCTGTTGGGTGCGTCTGTGTATGCTCGTTATCAAGAGCTGTTAGGACGGACCGTCGAGTTTCCTGAGGATGGCTATCATGGCTCGTACATTACCTCGGTGGCTCAACAGATCAAGGAACAGCTCGACCCCATGGCTGGTGAACTGACTCCAGCCGACCTTGAGACTCGCTGCCGCTCTCTGGCGTATCAGAAACTGCTGGCACTGATCCGTGATGACCTCCAGTCATTTGGGATCGAGATCCAATCCTGGTTCAGCGAAGCGTCGCTTCTAGAGTCCAAAGCCATTGAGCGGGCCCTCAATGAATTACAAACCCGCGAGCTCCTGTTCCAACAGGAAGGTGCATGGTGGTTTCGGGCGTCCGTGTACGGCGACGAAAAAGACCGTGTCGTCAAGAGGCAGGACGGCGAGTATACGTACCTCGCGGCCGATATCGCTTACCACCATGACAAGCTGAGGCGGGGCTACGATCTGCTGATCGATGTCTTTGGTGCCGACCACCATGGGTATATCCCGCGCATGCAAGCCGTCATGCAGGCCTATGGACATCCCAAAGATCGTCTCCATGTCGTGCTGGTTCAGTTGGTGAAGCTGTTGCGCGATGGCGTCGAAGTGAAGATGTCCAAGCGCACCGGAGAATTCATTACGATGCGGGAAGTCATCGATGAGGTCGGAGCCGACGCCGCGAAGTTCTATTTTTTGATGCGGGATTCAAAGACCCATCTGGAGTTCGATCTGGAGTTGGCGAAGCAGCGGTCCGCCGACAATCCAGTGTATTACGTTCAATACGCCCACGCGAGAATTTGCAGCTTGTGGCGTGTGGCCTCCGCGAGAGGGATTGCTCGTCCATCTGCAGAGAGGGCGGACCTCACCGTGTTGACGGATCCCGATGAATTGGGGTTGATCAAGAAGCTGTCGTCCTACCCTGAAATCATTCAGGCCAGTGCCCTGGCCTTTGAACCGCACCGTGTGACGTATTACCTCCAACAATTGGCGGCGCTCCTCCATACGTTTTACAACAAGCACCGTATTTTGCCTCCTGAAACCGACCAAGAATCTCACGAGTCGGCACCCACCGAGGCGCTCACGCCTAAGCGGACTGCGGCGCGACTGGTCTTGATGGGAGCAGTCCAGCATGTTCTCCGAAATGGGCTCGAGGTGCTCGGTATCTCGGCACCTGAGCACATGTAGCAGGTCAGACACCGCAGATGATGATGCAGTATCAAGTCCATCAATCCGACATCCACTCCAAAGGCCGCATCGGTCTGCTTACGACCGCCCATGCAGAAGTGAACACACCGGCCTTCATGCCGGTAGGTACGTTGGGACCAGTCAAGGGACTCGAACCGGATGATCTGCAAAGTTTGGGATTTCGACTCATCCTCAATAATGCCTATCATCTGTATCTGCGCCCTGGTCACAAGATCGTAGGTGAGATGGGGGGACTGCATGCCTTCACCGGCTGGCCCGGAGCGATCCTCACCGACAGCGGTGGGTTTCAGATTTTCAGTTTGGCGAAGTTGTGCGAGATCACCGATGAGGGGGTCACGTTTCAATCGCATATCGATGGGTCGACGCATTTCATTACGCCGGAAAAGACGATGGAAATCGAAGAAGCGTTGGGAGCCGATATCATCATGGTGCTCGATCAGTGTGTGGCGTTGCCTGCCGGTCGAGAAATCATTCAGGAAAGCGTGCGTCGAACCAAGCTTTGGGCTGAGCGTTGTCAGGCAAGCAGACGGCGAATGGATCAGGCGTTGTTTGGCATTGTCCAGGGTGGATTGGAAGCGGATTTGCGCGTGGCGTCGGCGAGGGAGTTAGTAGGATTGGGGTTCGACGGCTATGCGATCGGCGGGTTGTCGGTGGGAGAAGATAAGACCGATATGTATGGAATGCTCGATGTGACGGTTCCGGAATTGCCGGAAACAAAGCCTCGATATCTCATGGGCGTCGGGCATCCGGAGGATCTGCTTGAAGGGGTGGCCCGCGGTATCGATCTCTTCGATTGCGTCGTTCCGTCGCGTCATGGCAGAACAGGTTCGCTGTTTACGACAACGGGTCGGGTTGTCATCAAGCAAGCTCAGTATGCCGAGGATGAACGGCCGATCGATCCCGATTGTCGTTGTCCGGTATGCCGTCGATACTCGCGGGCGTATTTGCACCACTTGTTTATGGTCAAAGAAATGCTTGGAGCACGGCTCAACACGATTCACAATCTTTGGTATTTTTCAGAATTGATGCGGCGAATACGAGAAGCATTGGCAGAGGGAGTGTTTCCTGAATTTCGGGAAACATTTTATCGCGATCACAACCGGCCGGCGATGATGGTCGGTCTATCGGAGTGTGAAAGACGGTACGGAGAATCGCATGGAAATGGTCATGCATAGAAAAAGGGGACTTGTTCGATGTTGATGGAATCGATTGCATGGGCGGAAGGAACGGGCGGAGCCGAGTCACCAGCTAGCGGAGGGGCGGGCGGGATTCTATCATTGATCCCGTTCCTCTTGATCTTTATTATTTTTTATTTTCTTCTGATCCGACCTCAACAGAAGAAGCAAAAACAACAGCAGGCGTTGTTGGAGGCAGTGAAGAAGGGTGACAAGGTGGTGACGACGTCAGGCATCTGGGGCACCATCACCAACATGGGGAAAGAGACGGTGACGCTGCAGATTGCCGATAATACCAAGGTTAAAATGCAGCGCGAAAATATCGCGCGAGTGCGTGGCGAAGAGGAAGACAAGGACAAAGACGCATAGGTCCAAACGGGAGAAGGGGTCACGGACGACATGAAAAAGGTAAGTGGACGGCTATGGTTGTTAACACTGATCATCGTGCTATCGATAGTGGCCTTTCTCCCGTCTTATCAGCCGGTTTATCAAGCCTTGCCGAGCTGGATCAAGGGAGTGCTTCCGAATAAGGGCATTACATTAGGCCTTGATTTGCAGGGCGGCATCCATATGGTCTTGGAGGTGGACGAGGATCGTGCCGTAGAGATCGCGGTTGACCGTTCCGTCACCGCGCTACAAGATCTCTTGAACGAGAAAAAGCTCGCGGTCGATTCGGTCAAGCGAATTGGCCATGATCAAATCACGATTCAGTTGCAGAATGCCGATGCAAAGGCCTCCGCCCAAAAACTGATCGAGAATTTCCCCATTTTTGCGGAAAAGGAATCGGCAGGGACGACGAATGTTGTTGTGTGGGAGCTTCGTGAGCCGGAAACCAAGCGAATCAAGGACTCCGCCATCAACCAGGCGTTGGAGACCATTCGGAATCGGATCGATCAGTTCGGTGTCGCAGAGCCGATCGTTCAGCGGCAAGGGTTGAAGCAAATCGTCGTACAGCTGCCCGGGGTGAAAGATCCAAAACGTGCCAAGGACCTGATCAAGGAGACGGCGCTGCTTGAATTCAAAATGTTAGACGAAGACATCCACCTTGATCTCCCGGTGCGTGTTCCGAAAGATAAAGAATCCGAGGTGCTCCAGCAGTTCTCAAGCAAAGTGCCTGAGGGGGATGAAATTTTGTTCGAACGAGTGGTCGACAAGGATACCGGTTTCGAATATCGCGTTCCCTATGTGGTCAAAAAGCGGGTCATGCTGACCGGCGACGTGTTGAGCGATGCGCGGGTCGCAATCGGCCAATTCAATGATTCGTACGTGTCCATTACCTTTGATTCCAAAGGTGGTCAAGAATTCGAACGAATTACTGGCGAAAACGTTAAGAAGCGGATGGCGGTCGTTCTCGATAATAACATTTATTCGGCGCCGGTCATTCAAGAGCGAATTTCAGGGGGCCGTGCGCAGATTACCGGAACGTTTACGACGCAGGAGGCCAATGATTTGGCGATCGTTCTGCGAGCCGGCGCGTTGCCGGCGCCGCTGAAGATCGTGCAGGATCTTACTGTCGGACCGTCGCTCGGACAAGATTCTATCGATAAGGGAGTGAGGGCCACTCTGATCGCAGGAGCCATGGTGGTTGTCTTTATGATCGTGTATTACCGCTTGTCAGGGCTGATCGCGGATTTTGCCTTGATCCTGAACCTGGTGTGCCTCATGGGTGCGCTGTCCGCGGTGACTGCCACGTTGACCTTGCCTGGAATCGCCGGTATCGTGCTGACGATTGGAATGGGTGTCGATTCGAACGTCTTGATTTTTGAACGTATTCGAGAAGAACTGCGAGGAGGAAAGGCACCGCGATCTGCTGTCGATGCGGGTTATGACAAGGCGTTATTAACGATCATCGATTCACACGTGACGACGCTGATCACTGGAGTTGCCCTCTTTCTCTTTGGGACCGGCCCCATCAAAGGTTTTGCCGTGACGCTGTGCCTGGGTATTGCCATCAATCTCTTCACCGCGTTGGTCGGAACAAAAGTGATTTTTGATCTGTTATATCATCGACAAAAGGTCGAGGCGTTGAGCATCTGACCATGAAGCCGTCAACGATTAGCTTCCAGGGAGAGGCTCAGGGTTATCAAAAGGGAGCGCGCATGTTAGAGATTCTGGGGAAGACCAACATTGATTTCATGGGCAAGCGCAAGTTCTCCTTTCTTTTTTCAGGGATCATGGTCTTGCTCGGACTCATTGCCCTCGTCCAAATTGCGCGAGGTGCTGCCAATCTGGGTATCGACTTCGCCGGAGGGACTGCTGTCCAACTCAAGTTCGAGCACCCGGTTCGGATCGACGAAGCCCGTAAGGCTTTGGAAACGAGTGGTTTGAACGATGCGGAGCTGCAGGAATTCGGACAAGACAACAAGCTACTCATCCGGGTAAAAGCGTCAACGACGATCGAAGAAAAGATAGCCGAACGTGTAGTGGGCATCTTCGGCAAGGAGTTCCCAAACAACAAATTCGTGGTGGATTCGACGACCGAGATCGGGCCGGCCATCGGCAAGAAGCTTCAAGAAGATGCGCTCGTGGCCATCGTTGTTTCATTTGTGGGTATTATTCTGTACATTGCGGCGCGATTCGAACTGCGGTTCGGTGTCGCGGCCGCATTAGCCACATTTCATGATGTTCTGGCCGTGATCGGGGCCTTCTACATCTTGGACAAAGAAATTACTCTCTTGATCGTGACGGCACTGTTGACACTCGCCGGATATTCCTTGACCGACACGGTCGTGGTGTTCGATCGGATCAGAGAAAATCTGAAGTTGCGACGTCGAGAAAGTGAAGAAGCGACGATCAACAGCGCTATCAATCAGGTGTTGAGCCGAACGATCGTGACGAGTTTGACGGTCGTCATCGTCCTTATTCCCCTGACTTTGGCCGGCGGAGAAGTTCTCCACGATTTCTCCCTTGCGCTTCTGTGGGGAGTGATATTTGGCACCTATTCGTCCGTATTCGTTGCGAGCCCACTCCTGCTCCTATGGCCCGGAGCGCCGGGTCGACTCTTGAAACGCAGCTGAACGAATGGTGGAATAGAGCCGTGCTGTGGTTTGTCTGTCCCGTGGCCGTCGGTGGTGAGTGATGCTTTGAGCGCGCTCCCATTGTCGGCTTATAATGCAGCATTTTTTCGTTAGAAACACGTTCCCACGTCTCCGTGGTGCAGTCATGGCGCTCTGGGGCCGGTCGTACAGCCTCCAGCAGAAGATCATCGCAGCGATCGTGATGGTCGGTCTCCTGCCGCTTACCCTCCTCCTCGCCCTTATCTACATAGAAGAACGACGTGCGTTGCGGGAGTCAACGGGGGCGAATTTCAAAGAAGTGGCTGTCGAAGCCGCCCGTCGAATCGAAATGCATATCACTCGAGGGATGAATGAAGCGCAGCAGCTTGCGACGGCGCCCTTCCTTCGCACCGCCGTTTCGGAAGCCAACCGAACATATGAGGGCAAAGACGCTCAGAGCATTTCTGAAATTATCAGGGATTGGCAGCAGCGGTGGGGGCAGCGCGACAAGCGGAGTGAATTTCCGCTCTTTGTCAACCGGATCGTGACCAACTACTTGATTCGATGGCACG
>CAZPNQ010000038.1:18843-32044 GCA_964587955.1 uncultured Nitrospira sp. | reverse complement strand
ACGGCTTCGGCAGCCATACGTTTAGTTTCATCAATGCGAAGCGCGAGCGCCACTGGGTCAAATTTCACTTCAAGTGCCGGCAGGGCATCAAAAACCTGACCGATGCTGAGGCAGGGGCAATTATCGGTAAAGACCGCGAAAGTCACCAACGTGACGTCTACGAGAGCATTGAGAAAGGTGACTACCCCAAGTGGGCACTCCACGTACAAATCATGCCGGAGAAAGACGCCGCCAAAGTTCCCTATAATCCGTTCGATCTCACGAAGGTCTGGCCTCACAAAGACTATCCCCTCATCGAAGTCGGCGTGATGGAGCTCAACCGAAACCCCGAAAACTTCTTCGCTGAGGTGGAGCAGTCCGCGTTCAACCCGGCGAATGTCGTGCCTGGAATCGGCTTCTCACCTGACAAGATGCTCCAGGGACGCCTGTTCAGTTATGGCGACGCGCAGCGCTATCGCCTCGGCGTCAATCACCACCTCATCCCGGTCAACGCCCCGCGTTGCCCGGCGCACAGTTACCACCGCGACGGCGCCATGCGGGTAGATGGTAACCACGGAAGCACGCTCGGTTACGAGCCGAACAGCTCCGGTGAATGGAAGGAACAACCGGATTTCCGCGAACCGCCGCTGTCGCTCGAGGGCGCTGCGGATCACTGGAACCACCGAGAAGACGCGGACTATTACTCGCAGCCGGGCGCGTTATTCCGTTTGATGACCGCGGGACAACAAAAACTGTTGTTCGAAAACACGGCCCGTTCCATCGGTCCGGCGCCACGGGAAATCCACCTTCGGCACATCCGCAACTGTCTGAAAGCCGATCCAGCATACGGCAAGGGCATTGCGGATGCTTTGGGCATTGCGTTGTCCGATGTGTCGGCATAAGAGGGGATACTTAATTGCTTTGACTTGAAACGAGCGAATCCGTGCGGATGTCATGTAGAGATGCGGTCCGAAGGACTTGAACGTTCTCTCACGACCCGTCAATCAGGCCGTGAGAGCCGTCTCGACAATTGAGTCGGTAGCACAAGTCATGATATGACAGGCGCGCGGCGGTCCTATCGCGACCGACGAGGCCACAAGGCGAGAGGAGCGAGCATCATGGACAAAACAGCGAGAAAGGCAGTGGCCGTCGGCGGGAGCGGTCGGCCCATGGATCTTGGAATCACGCCTGCACAGCGAAAGGTTATCGCTGAAGGCTTGGCGAACGTGCTGGCAGATACCTATACCCTCTATCTCAAGACGCACAATTTCCATTGGAATGTGACGGGGCCGATGTTTCAGACGCTCCATCTCATGTTCGAGCAGCAATACAATGAACTTGCGCTGGCGGTCGATCTGGTTGCAGAGCGAATAAGGGCTCTGGGCCACCCCGCGCCGGGAAGCTATGCGCAATTTTCCAAGCTCTCATCCATCTCCGAAGCGATGGGCGTACCGAAGGCGGAAGAGATGATCCGCCAGTTGGTTGAAGGGCAAGAGGCATTGGTGCGGACGTTGCGGAATGTCTTTCCAACGGCTGAGAAGGCATCAGATCAGGTAACGATCGATCTGTTGACTCAACGCATGCAGGTGCATGAGAAGACGGCGTGGATGCTCAGAAGCCTGCTGGAATAGAAAATCCGTTAGGAACGTGGCATGGCTTCAAATGACGCGAGAGAATGCGGCTGGATCGTAAGTAGGAGTCTCATAAAAAGCGGAGGTGGTATGGATAACATCCCGTATGTGGAGAGGAGGACGTGATGGCACGAAAGAAGTTAGCTGGAGGAGTGGTACTGACCGGGGTACTGGTATGTGGAATGCTTGCGGCCATGCCGCTCGTCCCGATGTTTGGCGAAGAAGCACAGCGAGACAATGCTCTTGCTGCAGAGCCTTCAGTCACCAATGGGTCGGTTAATCTACCCACGATTCAGGGCTTGGAAGATCCGAGCACTTTTGTGCCGGCAGACAATCCTCTCACGAAGGAGAAAGTTGAGTTGGGTCGCCTTCTGTTCTTTGACAAGCGGTTGTCAATGAACAACACCGTCGCCTGCGCCAGTTGTCATATGAAGGAGAAAGGATTTACGGACGGCAAGCCGGTGTCGACCGGTATTCACGGGCTCAAGGGTGGGCGCAGCGCGCCGGTATCGTTCAATCGGGTCTATAGCAAATTGAATTTTTGGGATGGCCGGGCGGCGACATTGGAAGCTCAATCGGTCGGTCCGTTTACGAATCCGATCGAACACGGCTTTCCCAACTACGATGTGATGAACGCGAAGATGGTGAAAATCCCAGGTTATCGGAAGCTCTTCAAACAAGTCTTCGGTGATGAGACCATCACGACGGAGAGGGTAGGCATGGCCATCGCCAGCTTTCAGCGGACCGTGCTGTCCGGGAACAGTGCCGTCGACAAGTTTGATATTGGAGGAGATCAAAACGCATTGAGCGACTCCGCGCAACGCGGCCTCCAGCTGTTCCGGGAAAAAGCTCGTTGTACCCGTTGCCATTCGGGATTCAACTTCACCGACGAGAAGTTCCACAATTTAGGCATCGGCTGGGATACGAATACCGTCGATCTCGGTCGGTATATGATCACCAACAATCCAGAGGACATCGGAGCCTTCAAAACCCCGACGTTGCGCGAGGTCTCACGCACCGGTCCGTATATGCACGATGGCCGGTTCAAGACCCTCGAGGAAGTGGTGAATTTCTACAATCAGGGCGGTGTCAAAAATCCGCATCTGGACAATACGATCATTCCGTTGGAACTCACGGATGAGGAGAAGCAGGATTTATTGGCCTTGCTCAGGTCGCTCAATGGCGAAGGCTGGCAGCACGTCTCCGCGCCGAAGTCGTTTCCGAAATAATTCGACCTGGGTATCGGGCGAGTAGCAAGGAGCAGAGGGACTTCCGTCGATGAGCGGTCGAGGAAGTCCCGCTCTTATTTTTCAGCCGGACCGAGGGAAGAGACGGATTGGGAGAGATAGCGTCGTAGGATGGCTTGTTCGATACGGGAGCGTCCTCGATCCGGAGCCGGAAACCGAAGCACCAGATGGATCTTGCCGGATTCCGGCAATTGAATCGTGATGCGTGGTTCCGGGGAAGGCGCTTCCAGCAGGTTGGTCTGCTCCAGCAGTTTCATCTGCCGCGCCGTTTCTTCCATGAACGGCGCGCACTCGGTTTTGGCCGCCTCCAGCAGAATCCGTTCCTCTCGCTGCCAATCCTCGCTGCTTTTTATAGGCACGACGACCGTGTAGAGCCCGTATTCTTGCGCGGGGTTTTCTTTGACCAATGGGTTCGTGAACAACAGGCTGTTGGGGAAAATCGTGACACGACCGGTGTAGAGATGGGCGGACTGGCCGGGACCGATCTCCAATAACTTCGTCGCAAAGACATCGTGATCCAGCACCACTCCGCGGTGGCCCGCGATTTGAATCCGATCACCGACAGTATAAACCTTGCCGCCCACTCGAAGCGCCGCGCCGCTCCAGCAGAGGATCAGCTCTTTCGTCGCCAAGACGAAAGCAGCTGCCAAGGCGACGAGCGAAACGGTAAAGGCTTGCAGTTCGTGAGCCCAGATGATGACGAGACCGATCAGAAACGCGAAGACGACCGAGTTTCTGGTCGTGACCACCCAACGGCGTTTCGATTCCATCGACAGCGTCGGATTGTGTGCGATCCAACGCACTGCCAGCGACCTGACCACGATCAAGGTCAGCAACAGGATCAGCGACTTCAATCCGTCCAGCGCGACTGAGCTGTCGATTCCCAACCACTCGTTTTGGGGCACGATCGTCCTCTACTTGGCGGTCAGTGTTTCGCGGGTACCGGGAACACATTCCTCGCGTTTCCAGTTCTTTAAAATTTTCTCTTCGGAGAAGGTTAAGATATACCGATAGCAATACAATGTCGGTTTGGCGGTCTCAATTCCCTTGCCCATCATACTGGTGACCGAGGAGGATGCATCGGCGACGAACGAGGTATTCCATCGGGTCAAGTCCTGCTCGCTGAGTGCAAACCGATACGTCCAGAGACTGTCTCCACCGAGAGCCGGGGTCTTGGCCGTGTGCGGAGGGCCCAGTCGTTCTCGAATCTCCTCCTGTGTCAGCCGCCCCGCCCCTTTTTTAAAATAAGCATCTCGCCATGGGCCCCCACAGCCTGAAAAACCGATGGCGAGAGCGACCAGCAAGGCGCACGTGACGAGCGGGCGGTACCTATTGGTAGCGAAAAAAATCGAGACCGGCATGCTGAGGCCTACGCTACACTGGACGACCGGCAAGTGCAACTCTACCGTAATCATCCGCATCGTGTTCAGAGGGCTGCCGTCATTGGGCCGCAGAACGGCACAAACGAGATGGGCTGGATTTAGCCATACGTTTTCGGTACCTTATTATCATTATAGACTGAGGCGAATGTATGATCGTCCGACGAATTGTGATCGCGTGTCTTGCCGGTGTCGTGACCCTTTTACTCCATGTAGGGTCTGTGGCGGCGACCGAAGGCCGGGCATCCAAGTCCGACTCTATTCCACCCACCTCCCTGAAGTCTGATCCGTTTCATGTTCCAGCGAGACCAACCGGTTCCACAGGCGATCTCAAAGTCGGAGAGAGGAGCAAGTCGTTGACCAATGGCGGCGCTTCGCACCACCTGGTTATGCCTATTGCGGCCTTTCCTGAAATTATCGGGAAAGATGGCGCACCGATGGTGCTGATTCCCGCCGGTGAGTTTGTGATGGGAAGCGATAAAGGTGATGAAGACGAAGCTCCTGCGCACCGCGTTCACCTTCATGCCTTCTACATCGATAAATTTGAAGTGACGAACGGACGATTCGCCAAGTACGTCGACACGATTCAAAGTGAACCTCCATGGGGATTCACGGACAGAGAGACACCCGTGATCCATGCCGAGCGTCCCGTCCGCTGGGTGAACTGGATGGATGCGATGGGCTATTGCCTCTGGCTGGGCAAGCGGCTTCCCACGGAAGCCGAATGGGAAAAGGCCGCACGTGGAACCGACGAACGGACATATCCTTGGGGAAACGATCCGCCGACTCCAGTCCATGCAGTCTACGGGTTAAAGGAGGGCGGGGCAGAGACGGTATCGGTCATCGGCAATCACCACATGGGACAAAGTCCCTACGGTGTGCAGGATCTGGCGGGGAATCTCTATGAATGGGTCATGGACTGGTATGCCGACAACTTTTATTCGAATAGTCCCGTCGTCAATCCGCGTGGACCCGGCGAAGGGGCGGCAAAGGTTCAGCGGGGTGGATCGTATATCAATACGCCGTATAGGCTGCGGTCGTCGTTTCGCACGAAGGGTGATCCGACTGAGCAAGATCCGAATGTGGGCTTCCGTTGTGCCCAGGATGCGCAGAAGCTGCCGTAGCCACGTTCCTTCCCTGGCTGACGTACACCAACTCCTGTAAGTTTCTCAAAGCGCTGTTTGAATTCGATGGGCTGCGAATGTGCGACACGGAGCGATAGGAGGAGCCGGTGAAGCAATATCGTGTGAAGCCTGGCGGTAAACTTTTTCTCAAAGAATTCGATCCGGATGACACCGGCGAGTACAGGAAGAATGAACGAGGGAAAGCGAAGGCCAAAGCCGAGACGGCCAAGCTCATTGCCAGGCTCGATGGGCTTCAAGAACGTTTGTATGCCGGCGCGACACGTTCCATCCTGATCGTGCTCCAAGGAATGGATACGAGTGGAAAAGACGGAACCATCAAGAGCGTCATGTCCGGCGTGAATCCGCAAGGCTGCAAGGTGGCGGCTTTTAAGGCTCCGTCCAAGGATGAGCTGGCCCACGACTTTCTGTGGCGCGTGCACCGGGAGGTGCCTCCCAAAGGGTATATTGGAATATTCAACCGATCTCACTACGAAGACGTGCTGATTACACGGGTTCATGGGTGGGTGTCCGACAAAGTCGTCAAGCGCCGCTTCGATCAAATCAAGGAATTCGAGGAACTGCTGATCGAAAATGGGACGGTCGTGCTCAAGTTCTTCCTCCATATTTCAAAAGACGAGCAGAAAGAGCGGTTGCAAGCCCGCATTGCCGATCCGGAAAAACGCTGGAAGTGGAATGCCGGCGATCTGGAGGAAAGGAAGTTGTGGAATGAGTATCTGAAGGCTTTCGAAGATGTCATCTCGGCAACCAGCACCGAGCAGGCGCCATGGTACGTCGTGCCGGCGAATCGAAAATGGTATCGCAATCTCATCGTGGCGGACCTTGTCGTGAATGCATTGGAAAACATGAAACTCAAGACGCCGCCGGCTCCGGAAGGGGTGGATTTCACGAAGCTCAGGATCGTGTAGTGAAGTAAAGCAGGAGGTAGGATAGGTGACGGGCCGGTCGTCTTGGAGATTCATGCATAGTCTTGGGCTGTTATCTCGGTTGGCATCTGCTATGCATGATGCGTTGGCATTTCGAAGCATAAGGGGACTCTTGACAAGGTTTCCTAATCGGCGTAGGGAGAAGTTGCGGCCCATCTATCAATCGAAGTTCGAGAGATCGGGTAGACCGCGCGGCTGCCATCCAGGTCTCTCGGTGACTTCATCATGAGAGGAGGGTGGATATGAACGACACGACGCCACCTGGCCCATTAGACCCACCGATACAGGGGTGGGTTTCTCGTCGGTCCTGCTAACCGGTTCTCCGCTGGCTATGCCATACGGGCTTTTAGAGCCCTCATAATAATAAATAGGCAGAAGCCATTGAGCGGAGACTGTTCGGTAGCAAGAGGAACACCGGCACCCGGGATTGACAAGGTCTCCCCCGATTGGAAACCCTGGTATGACCAGTATCGTGTGGGTCTTGTGGGCCGCACAAAATCTATCTGATATTTATGGCGTCCTAAGCGCTAAATCGCGGGCGACCTCCCACCATAGTGCAGGGTCGCCCGCGCTATTTCAGAATCCTTTCCTCTGTGTACGTTGATCTCGACGATCTGGAAATCCGAGATACTGCCGTCACACCAAGCATTTTCATCCTCTTGATCTTGACGGGCGTATTGACTGAACACTGTATAGACGATTGGCCGCGCCGCGGCAGCCGATGCGAAGGACACTTCGGTAAGGTCTTTCTTTTGCCATGGTTCTGTCCTACGATATCGCCATGGCTGAGAAGAAATCGAAAAGGACACAGTTGCCCAAGGGCGCGAGACGGCGTCGGAAACCGGTTGGAATCTCGACTGGGCTGGCAGCGGTTGAGTTGCAAGCCGCGGCGCCGCCTGGGACCGTGGCCGCGTTGCATCAGCTGATCGAGACTGACGGCGGAAAAGTGCTCTCGGTCTATCGTGACCCCTTTGGGGGCCAGTGGCTGGTCCATGCCGCATTGCCGATAGACCTTGTCGAGCCGACCCCCTATCAGCGAAATCTGTCCGATACGCACGTCAGAAAGCTGGAAGGTGTCATCGGAAAAATCGGTCGTTTTCTCGATCCCATTATCGCCGTGCGAATCGCGAAGCCCGATTATGCGGCGAAGTATTGGATACCCAATGGCAACCATCGGCTATCCGCCATGCGGACCCTCGGCGCGAAGAGTATCATTGCGATCGTCGTTCCGGAAGCTGCCGCCGCCTATCACATTCTCGCGCTGAACACGGAGAAAGCACATAATCTCCGTGAAAAGGCGTTGGAAGTGATTCGAATGTACCGAGAACTGGTGCAATTCGATCATGCAGCGGAAGACACCTATGCCCTGGAGTTCGAGGAACCGGCGTTGATCACACTGGGACTCTGTTATGAAGAACGGCCCCGGTTCAGCGGTGGCGCCTACCATCCGGTCTTGAAACGAGTCGATGAATTTATGCAGAAACCGCTAGATGCCGCTCTGAGCCTTCGCCGGCAGCGGGCCGCAACCGTCCTTGCGCTGGACGATCTCATCGTCAAACAAGTCGAAGCTCTCAAGACCAAAGGGTTGACCAGTCCTTATCTCAAAAGCTTCCTCGTCGCCCGCGTGAATCCCATCCGGTTTCGTCCCAAGGATGCGCCGGCCTTGTCATTCGATGACGCCCTCGACCGTATGACGCAGGCCGCGCAGAAATTCAATCCGGACAAGATCAAAATGGACGATCTGGCCAAGTCCGGAGGAAGTCCGGACGAGACAGAGTAATCTCAGCCTTGTTTCTGTACCTCTGCCCCTTTTACAATCTTTTGATGGTCCTTTTCGCAAGGAGGTTTTATGGGTCTTGCCGATAATAACTGTATTCCCTGTCGTGGCGGGGTACCGCCGTTGCCGAATGATAGAACGCAGGCTTTATTGAAGGAGCTGGGGCGAGGCTGGTCGCTGAACGGGCAAGGACACCTGGAACGGCTCTACACGTTCAAAGATTTTGCGCGGGCGCTCGAGTTCGTGAATAAAGTGGGTGCCGTCGCAGAAGCTGAAGGCCATCATCCCGATCTCTATCTCGCGTGGGGTAAGTGCAAGGTCGAGATTTGGACGCACAAGATCAACGGCCTAACGGAGAGTGACTTCTATCTGGCGGCCAAGGCCGACCGGGAATTTGAGCCGTTCAAAGCAGGAGTGTAGCTAGCAGGATGTTCAAAAATCCTCGGCGCGCCCGCTTCGCCCGCCTCGCGGACTTATCGACGCGGCCCGACTCATCGAGGCGAGCCACGACGCACCTTTCGGCGCGCAAGGCCTCAGCGACTGAAACCGAACAGGCGGAGGTCGAGGGTAAGGCTGATTGGAGATTTGATTCTCTCAACTTTAGCCTCAGCCTTGACCTCTGGTTCATTTTTCTGCCACGAGGTAGCAGATGAGCGACCAGGCACAAGTGGCGCTCGTCAACATGCCGTTCAGTTACGCCAAGTATCCCTCCATTCAACTGGGCACGCTTTCAACGCTGCTCAAATCGAACGGAATTCCCGTCGATTGTCACCACTTGAATGTCCGATTCGCCCATCTCATCGGCATCGAATTGCATGAGTCGATCTGTGAAAAACGGGCACTTTTCGGTGAGTGGCTGTTCTCTTCCCTCCTATTTCGAGACAATCCCAAACGTATGGAGTATCCGCAAGTGTTCAAGCCGGTTTTTGAGCAGGCCGCGCAAGAGTGTGGTAAACCGGTCGGATATTTCGAGGAAGTGGCGACGCGTATCGCGCCACAATTTCTGACATGGGCGCTTCGGTCGATCGATTGGGGGCAGTACAAGCTGGTTGGGTTTACCTCTACGTTTGATCAGAACATCGCGAGCCTCACGATGGCCAAGCTCATCAAGGATCTATATCCACATGTTACGATCGTTTTCGGCGGAGCCAACTTCGATGGCGAGATGGGGCTTGAGCACTTGAGGGCATTTCCTTTCATCGATTATGTCGTGATCGGTGAGGGTGAGGACACGTTCCTTCCGTTGGTCCGGCAAGTTCTGTCCGGCCATTCGGACGGCATTCCTGACGGAGTCGCTTATCGAACGGGCGAGAAAATCCAATTCACGTCTAACCGAGCGCTCTTTTCCGATTTTTCGAAAACGGGACCACCCGATTATGACGATTACTATCATCTGCTTGCCGAGCTTGGACACACGGAGCATGGGCTGGACCGCATTCTTTTATATGAAGGTTCTCGCGGCTGTTGGTGGGGCGAGAAGCATCATTGTACGTTTTGTGGCCTCAACGCGCAGAGCATGAAGTTTCGGGCAAAGAAGCCCGAGCAAGTTTTTAAGGAGATCGCCGACCTTTCCCGGCGCTACGATGCCGTCCGAT
This sequence comes from uncultured Nitrospira sp., assembly GCA_964587955.1. Lineage (GTDB taxonomy): Bacteria > Nitrospirota > Nitrospiria > Nitrospirales > Nitrospiraceae > Nitrospira_D. The sequence goes on along the minus strand of CAZPNQ010000038.1, from coordinate 22,368 downwards.
TTCGCCTCGTCGATAACATCATCGACATGACCTATATCGAAGAGCTTTTTGGCAGGCTTGCGGCAGATCATTGCGATTTGGATGTGTTTATCGAAACCAAGAGCAATCTGCAGAAGCGCCAGATCAAAACCTTAGCCTCCGGCGGGGTGAAGTGTATGCAGCCGGGGCTGGAAAGTTTGAGCCTCAATCAGCTCCGTGCTATGGACAAGGGCGCCACGCCGATGCAGAACATCATCTGCCTCAAGTGGAGTCTCTATTACCATGTGACGGTGCTGTGGAATATCTTGCTGGGGTTTCCCGGAGAGACCAATGAAGATTACCGGCGCCAGCTCGAGCTGATCCCGTCGTTACTCCACCTGCAGCCGCCGGAGGCTACCGGCAAGTTCTGGCTCCAGCGCTTCAGTCCCTACTTCACCAGGCCACATGAATATGGAGTTCGGATCACCGGACCGGGGCTGGCTTATGAATATGTGTACGATGCTCGGCAGGTCGATCTGAAGAAAATCGCGTATGATTTTGAATATGAACTCGATAACTGGCCGATCGAGCCGCACCTGTATCAAGAATTAGTCGCCGCGATTGAAAGCTGGCAGCGGATGCATAAGTCCGGAGACCAGCCGTTTCTGTACTACTCGAAAGCCCCAAACTATGTGACGATCTACGATGGCCGCAATCCGAAAGCGCCGACCCGTCGGCGGTATGAAGGCGTGGCGGCAGCGGTGATCGAGATCTGCAACGAATCCGCAAAGAGCGTCGAGCAGATCCGTACAGCAGTGGCGGACCGACTCGAATGCGATGAGGCGATCCTCTTTCCAATCCTCAACGACCTTACGGCTCACCGTGTCGTATATGAAGAACGAGGAAAATACTTTACGCTGGCGATTCCGGAGAATCCGTATCTCTGAGCCGCTTACATCGACAGCTTCTCCGCCACATTTCGCATCTGTACACCATGCACGAGTGAGGCGCCGCCGCGGATGGCGCAAGCCACATGGACGGCTTCGGTCATCTCTTCAACGCTTGATCCTTTCTCCAGCGACGCTTGCGTGTAGGCATCGATGCAGTAGGGACATTGCACGGTATGGGCAACGGCGAGTGCGATGAGCGCTTTTTCCCGTTCCGTAAGCGCGCCTTCAGCAAAGACCGCACGATAATAACTCATGAATTTGTCCCACAGGTCTTTGTTGGCCTTGCCCATGTCGGAAAATTTCCCTAGATCATGCGAATGGTAGTACGAGTCCATACGAACCTCCCATCTTGATTCGGTGAGGAAAGCAAAAACGTAGCCCGGTGGAGTGGTCAGGCATTGCCCGGAGGCGTAGGATCGGTTTCAGATAGGGCTTTGGAAAATCGATTGCCGACGATGTCGGTGGCCTTGGCCATGAGATCCATCACTTCTTGCCATTCGTTGGGCAGGAGGTCTTGTTTCAACTGTGGATGGATAGCCCATTGAGCCTCGACTCGTGTGCCCTTTCGGGCGACCAGCACGCGAAGCAATTCCACATCCCAGGCCGATTCGGCAGGAGTATCGTTGGATGAGGATTGGTTCGGCTGCTCAGAAGGAGGAATTGTGCGTGCCATGGATGTTTCTCAGCGTCAATCGCACATGCACCATACTGTATTCGAGGCTATCTTGTATATCAAGGTGCCTGGTTGAGAACCGCAAGCATCGCATCGTGGATCTGTCCATTGCTCGCTACGAGTTCTTGTCCATAGATTGAAAGATCCTTTCCGCTGAAATCGCTCAGCCGCCCGCCCGCTTCTTGCACGATGACAGATCCGGCCGCCATATCCCATGGATTGAGCCGGACTTCCCAGAAGCCGTCGAAACGTCCTGCCGCCACGTAGCAGAGATCCAACGCTGCAGATCCCGTTCGCCTGAGTCCTTGAGCCTTAAGGGCAAATTTGACGAAATGATCAAGGTTGTTTCTCGGCGTGTCTCTGATGTCATAGGCAAAGCCCGTGACCAAAAGACTGCTATCGAGGGTTGCCGTGTCGGACACATGAAGTGATCGGCCGTTCAGCTGAGCCCCTCGATGTTCTATGGCAGTGAAAAGTTCGTTTCGTGAAGGATCGAAGATGACACCGAGCACACAGCGTCCTTCGTACTCGAGGCCAATAGACACGCAATAGGCTGGATAGCCGTGCGCAAAATTGGTCGTTCCATCCAGTGGATCGATGATCCACAGATAAGGGGACTGCGCTTCTTCGAGGCGACCCCGCTCCTCGGCCAAAAACCGATGGGTTGGAAAACGAGCCTTGATGCGGTCGATGACGCACTGTTCGGCAGCACGGTCGGCGTCAGTGACCAAATTGATCGGATTCTTGTACTCGATGTGAAAACCGGCCCCGGCATATTGAAGCAGCAAGGCACCCGCTTCCTGGCCGGCAGCGACTGCGACTTCGAGTAGGAGGTCATGCGAGATTGGTTCATGAGGAATCGGCACACCTGATTGTAGCACGGTCGAAGCGTTGAACTGAGGAAAATCATGGGTTTGTGAATACACAAGGCTTATCAACAGAATCTAGCAAAGGATTACTTGCGTGCAAGAGAATAGACCAATGAACCAATGTATGATTCCAATAATGAAACTTGACAGAGTTTAGAAGCAATGCTATAAAGCAAGCATGCTTCTGATGAGGGATTCGTGGAAGAACTAACAGATATTCTCGTCGGGCTGGAACAGCGAATCAACGCATACAAAAGCCGATTCCAGGACCTAGAGAAGAAGCGTCGCCGTCTCGATGATGAAATCGCGACTATCAAGAAATATCTTGAGCTTGCTGAAACCCTGTACCGTGTCGAGGCCGACAAGGCCAAGCTAGCCAGTCTCTCCAACCAGATCATTACAACGGATGATTCCAAAGGGATTCGGCCTGTCCCGGTTATGGACGTCACTGATCAATCGCGGGAGATACTTCTCGGACGAAGTAAGTATGTGGGGAAAAGTGTCCCTCAAGCGGCTTATGAAATTCTACGCGAGTCGAATCGCGCGATGCATGCAAAAGAATTGGTGCAACGTTTGATCGAAGGCGGGTTACAAATCAAAGGGAAAACGCCGCTCACATCGATTGCGACATCGCTTAAGCGTGACAAGCGGTTCAGAAAGGTCGGCCCGAACACGTTCGAGGCTTTGGATGACATGCTGATTCAAGCCGTGTAGTCAGTCAGGCAATGAACCTAACTTGATACTGCGAAGGGAGGTGAGACTCTTGGCAACAAAGAAGGCAGCGAAGAAGAAGAAGAAGTAGTCCCTTCATGATTGACTGATACGCCGGGGGTGAGGCCACTCACTCCCGGCGTATCATTTTGTGATGCTCTGAAATGTGAAAAGAAACGTCCTGCCTGTAAGAGTGGTAATCAGCGGAATACCGATAGATACCGCAGCCCCCGTGTCAAGAAGCTTGAAGTGCAACGGCCGGCTGAAGGTGAAGCGCAGGTGAGGCCGATCGCTTCCCTGAAGGCTCCGCGTTCAGGAGCATCCACTTTCCGGGCTGCGTGAGGATCTGCTGGACTAACCGAGT